>NZ_BJWY01000062.1 GCF_007990715.1 Nocardia seriolae NBRC 15557
AGTACTAACCCTCATGTCCGGTAGCGCTCTCACGTCCGGTAATAGCGCGGCCCGCGGGGTCCGAAGCCGCGTCGCCCGCGCGAGGCGGCGAGGAAGAACAGGAACGGCAGCAGGAAGAACGGCAGGTGCGTCAACACCGTGAACCCGAGGGCGAACACCAGGAACACCGCCGCCGCGACCGGCACGACCGGCACCGGCCGCCGCGGCATCGGGGCCGGGGCGAGCAGCTGCGGGGCGGGCGGCTGCGGCCGGGGCAGATCGCCGAAGAGCACCGTCAGCTCGCCCGCGGTCTTGGCGGCGTAGGCCCGGCCCACCCGGTCGTCGTATTCGGCGACGTCGAGCCGGCCGGCCGCGAAATGTTCGCCCAGCGCCGCGGCGGCCTGCTCGCGTTCCGCGGTGCCGACGCGGATTTCGGGCGGCCCGTAGACCGCGGGGTCGAATTCGCTCATGACAATCCGCCTCATGGGAGGGAAGCAATCTCGTTGTCCGCCAGCGTAGGCGCGTTTTCCACGGCGCGCCTGCACCCGTCGGCGTAATCCGCGCTACGCCTGCCGACGTACGCCGGGCGCGGCGTGTTCGGCGGCCAGCGCGGCGAATTCGGCGACCCGCGGATGGTCGTTGCCGCTGCGCCAGACCAGCAGCACCCGGGCCGCGGCCAGACCGGTCAACGGCACGAACGCCACCTCCGGGTGGGCGAAGTAGGTGGGCATGGCGGTGGTGGTCGCGAAGACCGCGTCGGTATGGGCGACGGCCGAGAGCATTTCGGGTTCGGTGCGCGCGGGCGCGGCCTGCGGGATCGGGCGTCCGGACGGGGTGAAAGCGGGCGGCCAGAAGCCGCGCGCGAATTCGGGACTGACGCCGGGGTGCGGGCCGATCACCCGCAGTTCCGCCAGCTGTTCGATATCGATGGAGTCGTGCCGGGACCAGGGGTGGCTGCGGGCGATGGCCAGCAGCCGCGGGAACACCGCCAGCTCCGGGCCCACGGTCAGATCCGGCTGTTCGACCGGGGCGAGGGAGATCTGGACGTCCACCTCGCCGCGGCGCAGCGGCCCGTAGATATCGGTCCAGGACAGCTGGGTGAGCGTGACCGGGCATTCCCGGTGCCGCGCCCGGAACTGCGTCATCGCCGCGTCCAGCGTGTGGCCGTAGGGCCCCAGGAACCCGACGCGCAATCCGCGTGCGGCGGTACGGGTCTCGTCGATGGCCTGCCGCAGGTCGGCGAAGGCCGGGCGGATGCGCGTCACCAGATGTTCGCCCAGCGGGTTCAGCGCGACCCGGCGGCTGGTGCGTTCGACAAGTCGTCGCCCGATGCGCCGTTCCAGACTCCGGATCAACTGGCTGACCCGGGGCTGCGAGAGCCCCAGCCGCGCGGCGGTGCGGCCGAAGTGCAACTCCTCGGCCAAGACCAGGAACGCCTCCAGTTCGGCGGGGTCGACGCGGCTCTCGCGGAAGGATTCATCGATCAGCATTTCTTATCGATTGTCCAGGATTTGCCCATTGATGGAAATCCGACACGTGCCCGATGCTGGATCGGTCAGTGATGCGCGGTGTTTGCTGGCAGTGCACGCCGCCCCGCTGACCGCCCGCTGACCCGAGCGGAACGACTACGGGAGACGTCGTGCGACCGCGAGGGGTGTCGGACGGCCGTGTCCCGGAAGCAGTCAGATGCCGCCGTGCGCCGCGACCGCGCGCACGGCGGCATCGGCCTGGGTGTAGGCCGCGGCCGCGAGCCGCTCCAGCAGGGCCAGTTTGATCTGCGGGGCCTGGCTGGTGAGCCGGTCGAAGCGCGCGGGCGGCAGCACCGCCACCCGGACCGTGGTCTCGGCGTAGACGTCATTGGCGTAGGGAACGCTTGCGAGCATCGAGGTCTCGCCGAAGGACATGCCCGGGGTGAGGGTGATCAGCCGGTGGCGACGCCGGTCGCGGTCGGTGAAGGTGAACCGGACCCGGCCGTCGAGAATCAGGAACAGCCCGCAGCGCGGACTGTCGCGGGCCACGATGAGTTCGCCGCGCGCGATGGTGCGGGTCTCGAATTCCTTTGCCAGCAGCGCGCGTTCGTCGTCGGGCATATCGGCCAGCGCCGGATGCCGGTCGATGGTCAGGGCGGCGGGGCACTCCTGGCCGGGCGGTCGGTGCGCGTCGAGGATGAGTTGTTCGCACCATTCGGTGGCCGCGTCGCGATCGATGAACACCCGCCCGCGCGGATCGTCGGGCACCAGGCTCGAAACCAGATGGCCCAGCTTGCCGTCGGGATCCACCAGGGCCACCCGGCAACCGGCGGCGGCCAGTTCGGCCTCCAGATCGTCGAACATGCGAACCGCGATCGGGCTCACGTCGCCGACCTCGCGCAGATCCAGCACCAGCGCCTCGAGCTCGGTCGCGGAATCCTCCACGGTGCGCACGGTCGATTCCGCACCGGCGAACAACAGGTCGCCGTGCAGTTCGAAGATCCGTGCGCGATCACCGAATTCGTGCAGCACCGCCAGTTCGTCGGCGTCGCGGCGCAGCCGTGAGGGCGCATCGGCCACCGAGTAGGCGGCGCGGATCGCGGTGTGCGCGGCCCGGGTCACGTGCAGGAAGTGCAGGCCGAGCCGGTTCGACAGTTCCCGGCACGCCTTCACCCCGCGCACGCTGCTGCCGTGCGCGTCCAGCCGGGGCGAGTGGACCGCGATGCCGATCTGCCCGGGTAGCACGGCCAGGATCCCGCCGCCCACACCGCTTTTCGCGGGCAGCCCGACCGTGGTCACCCAGTCGCCCGCCGAGTCGTACATGCCGCAGGTGGTCATGACCGAGAGCACCTGCTCGACCAGCGGCCGCGTCAGCGCGCGTTCCCGGGTCAGCGGATTCACCCCGTTGTTGGCCAGCGTCGCGGCCATCAGCGCGAGATCGCGGCAGGTGACATCGATCGAGCACTGCCGGAAGTAGCGGTCCACCGCCTCGTCCGGATCGATGTCGATGATCCCGGCCCCGCGCAGCAGATACCCGATGGCGCGATTGCGGTACCCGGTGCGCGCCTCGGAGGCGTACACCGCCTCGTTCATGCTCAGCTCGCGTCCGGCGAATCGGCTGTAGCTGCGCCGGATTCGGGCGAACCGGTCGGCCGCGTCCGTCCCCTCGATCAGCGAGGCCGCCGCGATGGCCCCGGCATTGATCATGGGATTGCGCGGCCGCTGTGTCACGGGGTCCAGACTGATTTCCGCGAACGGTTCCCCCGAGGGCTCCACATCGATGCGCTCGGCCACCGCCGCGGGCCCCCGATCGGCCAGGGCCAGCGCGTATGTGAACGGCTTGGAGATCGACTGAATGGTGAAGGCGGTGTCCAGATCTCCGCTCCCGTACACCCGCCCGTCCGCGGTAGCCAGGCAGATGCCGAACGAATCGGGTTGCACCGCCGCCAGTTCCGGAATGTAGTCGGCCAGCGTTCCCGATGTGTCAGCTCGGCACAGCTCGTAGACTTCGTCGATGATGCGGGCCACGACGCCGCCGGAGGGGACCACCGGGCCACTGTAACCGGCGTAACGTGTGTTGAGCCTCACATCTGCTGCGATGTCGCAGGTGACATTCGTTCCTGGAATTGGGGGCCGACGAGGGCTCCGTAGACTGTTGCAATCACAGGAGACATCCGGAGGGAGCAATAGCCGTGGGAGTGCTTTCCCGGGTCGATACGCCCGAGGACCTGCGCCGGCTGTCGGTGGGGGAACTGCACGAGCTGGCCGAGGAGATTCGCGAATTCCTGGTGCGGAAGGTCGCCGTCACCGGCGGGCACCTGGGTCCGAACCTCGGGGTCGTGGAGCTGACCATCGCGTTGCACCGCGTTTTCGACTCGCCCGCCGACCCGATCATCTTCGACACCGGGCATCAGGCGTACGTGCACAAGATCCTCACCGGTCGTAAGGACGGGTTCGACACGCTGCGCAAGGAAGGCGGGCTGTCGGGGTATCCGTGCCGGGCCGAGAGCGTCCACGACTGGGTGGAGTCCTCGCACGCGTCGGCCTCGCTGTCCTACGCCGACGGTCTCGCCAAGGCGTTCGCGCTGACCCGGCAGAAGCGGCACGTGGTCGCGGTCGTCGGGGACGGCGCGCTGACCGGCGGCATGTGCTGGGAGGCGTTGAACAATATCGCCGCCGGGCAGGATCGCTCGGTCGTCGTGGTGGTCAACGACAACGGCCGTTCCTACGCACCGACCATCGGCGGTCTGGCCGAGCGGCTGGCCGGGTTGCGCACCCAGCCCGCCTACGAGCACGCGCTCGACGCCACCAAACGGATCGTGCAGAGCATTCCGCGCGTGGGGGATTCGGCGTACTCGATGCTGCACGCCATCAAGACCGGCATCAAGGACGCGGTCGCGCCGCAGGAGCTGTTCAGCGATCTCGGGCTCAAGTACGTGGGCCCGGTCGACGGCCACGATCAGGTGCAATTGGAGGCCGCGCTCAAGCGCGCCAAGGACTTCGGCGGTCCGGTCATCGTGCACGCGGTGACGCAGAAGGGCCGCGGGTACAAACCGGCCGAGGATCACGAGGCCGATCAGATGCACGCCATCAACCAGATCGACCCGGAGACCGGTGAGCCGCTGGGCGGCCCGTCCGCGCCGAGCTGGACCTCGGTGTTCTCCAAGGAACTCATCGCCCAGGCCGAGCAGCGCGACGACATCGTCGCCATCACCGCCGCCATGCCGGGCCCGACCGGGCTGACACCGTTCGGAAATCGCTTCCCGGACCGCATGTTCGACGTCGGCATCGCCGAACAGCACGCCATGACCTCCGCGGCCGGTATGGCCCTGGGCGGGCTGCACCCGGTGGTCGCCATCTACTCGACCTTCCTCAACCGGGCCTTCGATCAGCTGCTCATGGATGTGGCGCTGCTCAAGCTCCCGGTCACGCTGGTGCTCGACCGCGCGGGCATCACCGGCGACGACGGGGCCTCGCACAACGGCATGTGGGACCTGTCGGTGCTGGGCATCGTTCCCGGCATCCGGGTCGCCGCCCCGCGCGACGCCGCCCGGCTGCGTGAGGAATTGGGGGAGGCGCTGCACATCAGCGACGGCCCCACCGCCATCCGTTTCCCGAAGGGCACTGCGATCGAAGAGATTCCGGCCGTGGAGCGTTTCGAGGGCGTGGATGTGCTGCGCCTGCCCGATGTGCCCGACGCCGCCTCCTATTCGGCGCACGCCGATGTGCTGCTGATCGCGGTCGGACCGTTCGCCGAGCTCGCCCTGAAGGTCGCGGATCTGCTGGAGGCCGAAGGGGTTTCGGTCACCGTGGTGGACCCGCGCTGGGTGCTGCCGGTGTCCGACACCCTGGTCAAGATGGCCGAGAACCACCGCCTCGTGGTCACCCTCGAGGACAGTGGCCTGCACGGCGGCATCGGTTCCACCGTCTCGGCCCGGCTCCGCAGCTCGGGCGTGGACGTCCCGGCCCGCGATCTCGGTGTGCCGCAGCAGTTCCTGGACCACGCCCTGCGCTCGAAGATCCACCAGGAGCTCGGCCTGACCCCCGGCGAGGTCGCCCAGCGCGTGCACGTCTGGCTGGGCGCGACCGACACCTCCGCCAGCGAGATCGAGGACGCGCTGCTCCCCGCCGTCGAGTAGCGGTCCCGCCGCACGGCCACGGACCCGCGATCACACCGATCGCGGATCCGTTTTCTATGTGGAGCTGGACTTCTCGCGTAGATTCTGTAACAGGTTACAGTTTCTGGTCAGGAGTTCGGATGTCGTTTGTGCTTGTCGAGAAGCCGCGTCCCCAGATCGCGTTGGTCACGTTGAATCGGCCGGAGCGGATGAATGCCATGGCGTTCGACGTCATGGTGCCGCTGCGCGAGACCCTCGAGGATGTGGCGGCCGACAACGAGGTGCGGGTGGTGGTGCTCACCGGGGCCGGGCACGGGTTCTGCTCGGGCGCGGATCTCCAGCACGCGGGCAAGGTGCCGGGGGTGGAGGGTTTGACGCGCACCAGCATCGCGCGCCGCTCCATGACGCTGCTCGACAATGTCATGCTCACCATCAAGCGCATGCATCAGCCGGTGATCAGCGCCATCAACGGCGCGGCCATCGGCGGCGGCTTCTGCCTGGCCATGGGCACCGACATCCGAATCGCTTCGGAGGACGCCTATTTCCGCGCCGCGGGCATCAACAACGGCCTCACCTCCGCCGAACTCGGCATCAGCTACACCCTGCCCCGCGCCATCGGCACCACCCGCGCCTTCGAGATCATGCTCACCGGCCGCGATGTCGACGCCGCGGAAGCCGAACGCGTCGGCATCGTCTCCCGCGTCGTCCCCGCCGACAAACTCCTCGAGGCCGCCTACGACACCGCCGACCAGATCATCCGCTGGTCCCGAGTCGGCGGCGAACTCACCAAACGCCTGCTCTGGAACGGGCTGGAGGCAGGCTCTTTCGAATCCCACATGCAGAACGAGGGCCTGGCCCAGCTCTACGTCCGCCTCACCACCGACAACTTCGACGAGGCCATCCGAGCCCGCCGCGACCGCCGCTCACCCGACTTCCGCGACTGAGCGGCGACTCCGTCCTTTGACGCCCCTGCGCGCCGAGGGGCGGAGATGCCCAGGCCGGAGTGGTTGCGCCTCAGCCGATGCGGCGCAGGGATCGGGATTGGGTGTGCATTCCTGAACTTGTTTCTGCGACGTCGGGTCGGGGGTCGTCGGTCAGCCCAGGTGTCCGGACGGTGTCGAGTACGAGCTGCCGGGCTGGAGCAGACTGCTGCCGGAGCCGATGCTGCCGCCGCCACCGCAGCCGCCCTGCTGGGGCTGGTGCGGGGTCGGCGCTCCGGGGGGTGCGGCTACGACGGTCACCGTTACCGAGTCCGTCGTGGTGGCAAGGTTGAACAGGCCGCTGTAGGAGCTCGTGGACAGGGTGTGGGTTCCGGTGGTGAGCGGTACCCAGGTGACCGAGTACTGGCTGCCGCCGAGGCAGGCGCCGTTGTCGTAGAAGTCGCTGGTGGGAGGGGTGGCACTGGTGCCGTCGTAGGGCGCGAAGAAGGTATAGCTCTGTCCGACGACGAAAGATGCTGGAGGCGTGCATGTTACGCTCGAGCAGTCGCGTATCTCGATGCCGTGGAGACCGGCGCTGGCGAGGCCGGGGGAGAGCGCGGCGAGGGTTGCGGTGACGCCGACAAGGGTTGCGGCCCAGGCGAAGTGGCGGGTGCGATGGCGGGCGACATGCATGTGTGGACTCCTGTTCGTCCCCCCTGCCCGGGGGTCGACAGAATCCAACTTTCACCTACTGTGAAATGAGTCCACTTCAGAAAACTGTTGTGCCCCAACTTACTTGGGCGATATTTCCGTGGTCAGTCCTTCGGGTAGAGGGCTTCGCTCAGGCGGGGGACGGCGAGTTCGCGTTGCCAGGGGCGCGCGCCGCCCGCGGCGAGGTAGTCCTCGATGAGGCCGGGGGCCTCGCCGTTGGTGGCGGACTTGGGCAGGCCGTCCCAGCACATGCGGCGCAGCAGGTCCGGAGTCAGGAGGTTTTCGACCGGGATGGAGACCTCGGTGGAGAGGTCGGTCATGGCGGCGCGGGCGCGCTGGAGACGGGCGGCGGCGGCCGGGTCGCGGCGCTCCCAGCGGTTGACCGGGGGTGGGCCGTCGAACGGCTGGGTCAGCGGAGGGAGTTCGGAGTCGGGCAGGGCGCGGGCGCGTTCGACCGCGCCGAGCCATTCGCGAGAGTAGCGGCGCTGGCGCGGGCCGCCGAAGATCGGCAGGGTGCGCAGCTGGGCGATGGACTTGGGCTCGTTGGTGGCGGCGGCCACGATCGCCGAGTCCGGCAGGATGCGGGCGGGGGCGACATCGCGCAGGCGGGCCAGGCGGTCGCGGGTGGTCCATAGTTCGCGGACGATGGCGAGCTGGCGGGTGCGGCGCAGGGTGTGGATGCCGGAGGTGCGCCGCCAGCGGTCGGACTTGGGGGCCGACTGTTCGGCGCTGCGCACGTGCTCGAATTCCTGTGCGGCCCAGTCGGATTTGCCCTGCTCGGCCAGGTCGGCGGCGACCGCGTCGCGCAGCTCGATGAGTAACTCGACATCGAGGGCGGCGTAGTTGAGCCAGTCGTCGGGCAGCGGGCGGGTGGACCAGTCGGCCGCGCCGTGGCCCTTCTTGAGCTCGCGGCCGAGCAGCTTCTCCACCATGGCGGCCAGGCCGACGCGCTCGTAGCCCGCCAGGCGGCCGCCGAGTTCGGTGTCGAAGAGCCGGGCCGGGTACAGACCGAGTTCGGCCAGTCCGGGCAGATCCTGCTCGGCGGAGTGCAGCACCCACTCCAGATCGTTGATGGCCGCGGCGAGCGGTTCCAGATCCCCGTCCACCGGAATCGGGTCGATCAGGAAGCTGCCCGCGCCCTCGCGGCGCAACTGGATCAGATAGGCGCGATTGGAGTAGCGGAACCCGGAGGCGCGCTCGGCGTCGACCGCGAGCGGTCCGGTTCCGGCGGCCAGTGCGCGGGCCGCGTCGGCCACTTCGGCGGCGCTGTCCAGTACCGGCGGTACACCGTCCACTGGCGCGAGCAACGGTACCGCGGCAGTGGCTTCGGGCTCATCTGGTACGGACATGGTCTTGAACTCTACGGGTAGGGCAGGGGCGAGCCGCGTCACGTCGGTGAAACGACCGGCCGTGACACTGCGTCGGGCCATCGGGAATCGTACGTCGGGCCCGCCGATTTCGTTGCAGTACAGACGTTCTCGCAGGCAAGGGGCGATTTTCCAGGTGGGGGCGCAATTATTCGTCGCCCTCGCCGCGGCGCACGTCCAGCCGGGTTACCCCGGCGGGCGGTAAGCCGGCCGCGTAGGCGAGCACCTCGCAGAAGGCCTCCACGTGCGGTCGCATCAGGGTGTCGGTGACGGTCCACGACGCCCGCAGTTCGAGTTGATGCGCGCGCGGCGGTCCGGCGATGTCGCCGTAGCGCACCGAGCTGGTCGAGGTGACCGTGCCGCCCAGCGCGGTGAACGGGGCGCGCGAGTCGAGGGCGTCGACCAGCCAGCTCCACGCCACCTCCGGCAGCAGCGGGTCGGCGGCGAGGGCGGAGTCGATGTCGGCCTGGATGTAGGCCACCAGGCGGAAGACGCCGTGCCAGGCTTCCTGCCCGGCCGGGTCGTGCAGCAGGATCAACCGGCCGAAGGCGTCGCCGTCGGAGTCGACGGGCACCACATTGGCGTCGGGACGGGTGACTTCCGCGCCCAGTGCGTACGAGTAGGGGGCGAGGCGCTGCGGCGGGCGGATCGGTGCCAGCTCGATTCGAGGATGCACGGATGCGGTTCCCATGGCCTCGACCGCGGCGCGGAACCGGGCTGGTTCTTCGGGCTCCGGGTTGGGGGCTGCGCCGTCACGGAAGTCGAGCGGTGTCACGAATGGCACCGTAGACCTCTCGGGAGCTCGGTGGTGCGAGGCGCGCCGCCGGGGGCCTTTACGATGGGCGGTGATGAGTACTCACACCCGCCGCCTGCTGGCCGATGCCCCGTTCCTTGCCGCCGCCACCGGTGGCGTGCCGCATCGGCGTCCGGTGTGGTTTATGAGACAGGCCGGTCGGTCCCTTCCGGAGTACCGGAAGGTGCGTGCCGGAATCGGCATGCTGGAATCGTGTTTCGATCCGGAGCTGGTGTGCGAGATCACCATGCAGCCGGTCCGCCGCCACGATGTGGACGCGGCAATCCTGTTCTCCGACATCGTGGTTCCGCTCAAGGCCGCGGGCATCGACCTCGACATCGTGGCCGGTGTCGGCCCGGTCGTGGCCGAGCCCATCCGCAGCGTCGAGGACGTGCGCAAGCTGCCGCGCCTGCGCCGCGAGGAAGTGGGCGCGATCACCGCGGGGGTGAAGCTGCTGCTCGACGAGCTCGACAACGTGCCGCTCATCGGATTCGCCGGTGCCCCGTTCACTTTGGCGTCCTACCTGGTCGAGGGCGGGCCCAGCAAGAACCACGAGCGCACCAAGGCGATGATGCTCGCCGACCCGGAGACCTGGCACCAGCTGCTGGGCGTGCTCACCGACATCACCATCGAATTCCTGCGCGCCCAGATCGAGGCGGGCGTGGACGCGGTGCAGCTCTTCGACTCCTGGGCGGGCGCGCTGAGCCTGGCCCAGTACCGCGAATTCGTGCTGCCGCACTCCGAACGCGTCTTCGCCGAGATCGCCTCGGCGGGCGTGCCGCGCATTCACTTCGGCGTCGGCACCGGAGAACTGCTGGGCGCCATGGGCGAAGCGGGCGCGGACGTCGTCGGCGTCGACTGGCGCATCCCGCTGCCCGAAGCCGCCCGCCGCGTCGGCCCCGGAAAAGCCTTGCAGGGCAACCTCGATCCCGCCGTCCTCTTCGCGGACCCGGCCGCCATCGAATCCGAGGTGCGCCGCATCGCCCACGAGGCCGACGAGGCAATCACTTTGGGCGCCAAGGGCCACATCTTCAACCTCGGCCACGGCGTCCTCCCCGACACCGACCCCACCGTCATCACCGAAACGGTCGCCCTGATCCACAGCCTCCCGTCCCCGCTCTGACCCGAGACCCGGGGCGGGCGGAAGGGGCCGCCGAACACCGTCGGTCCGATCCTGAGCGCCGGGCCGGGCGCGGCAATCCGCGCGCCGCACGGCTCGCCGGACGAACGGGCGGTGGGCCGCCGCGGCCCCGCCGGACCGGCGATCCGGGGCGGCGTCAATCACGTTTCATCGCGCGGGTTTTCCGCGAGGACGTGCACTGCCTCCGCTCCGGCCGCTGAAAGGTCTGGTCAGGCTGGTTTCCTGGGCGTCGGTCCGAGCCGCTGCGGGAGCGGCACCCGAGGCGGGCAGGCCCGGTGGCGGGAGTAGGTTGGCGGGAAAAGCGGCTCGACATCGAGAGTCGGGTCGCGGGCTGCGAGGTGTGTCCGGCCGCGGCCCCGACGAGGTGACGAGGAGTGGTCGATGCGGGTCGCGGTGGTCGGTGGTGGCATCAGTGGGCTGGTGGCCGCGTATCGGGTGCGTAAGGCGCTCGGAGACGCGGCGGAACTGGTGTTGATCGAGCGCCGGGACCGGGTCGGGGGAATTCTGCGGACCGTGGAGATCGAGGGGGATCCGGTCGATCTGGGGGCCGAGGCGTTCGTGGGGCGGCGGCCCGAGATTCCGGAGTTGATGGGGGAGTTGGGGATCGGGGATCAGCTCGTTTATCCGGCGGGGAAGCGGCCGCTGGTGTGGTCGCAGGGGAGCGGGCATCGGCTGCCGGAGCGGACGCTGATGGGGATTCCGGGCGCGGCCGAATCGGTTGCGGGACTGGTGGATGCGCAGACCCTGGCGGTGATCGCGGACGAGCCGAACCGGCCGATGGCGTGGCAGCCGGGTGGTGACGTATCGGTGGGGGAGCTGGTGCGGGATCGGTTCGGGGAGCAGGTGGTCCGGCGCAGCGTCGATCCGCTGCTCGGCGGAGTGTATGCGGGACTGGCGGATTCGATCGGCGTGCGGGCCGCGCTGCCCCCGCTGGCCGCCGCCCTCGATCGCGGCGCGACCAGCCTGACGCAGGCGGTGTCGGACGCGCTGCCGGCGCCGGGCCCGACGCCGGTCTTCGGCGGCATCCGCGACGGCTACCGCGTCCTGCTCGACGCCCTGCGCGAAGCCGCCGATGTGAAGGTTGAAATAGGTACGGCCGCAACAGGTCTCACCCACACCGCGGCCGGCTGGCGGCTGGACCCGGTCGGCGAGGTCGACGCCGTGATCCTCGCGACCCCCGCCCCGGTCACCGCCGAACTCCTGCGCGGGGTGGCCCCGGAGGCCGCTGAACTCGCCGCGGGCATCGAGCTGGCTTCCTCCGCCGTTGTCGCCATGGCCCTCCCGGCCGAAACGGCCCTCCCCGACAACTCCGGCATCCTGGTCGCCACCGGTGAGCCGTTGCGCGCCAAGGCTTTCACGCTCTCCAGCCGCAAATGGCCGCACCTGGCCGCCCGCGACGTAGCCTTGGTCCGAGCGTCTTTCGGCCGCTTCGGGGACGATTCCCCGCTGTCCTGGCCCGACGACGACCTCATCGAGGCCGCCGTCGAAGACCTCGCCACCGTCACCGGCCTCGAGATCCGGCCCCTGCGCACCTTCGTGCAACGCTGGCCCGGTGGCCTGCCGCAATACGCTCCCGGCCACACCACCCGGATCGCCGATCTGCGTTCCGCCACAGCCGATCTCCCCGGCCTGGCCCTGGCCGGTGCCTACCTCGACGGTGTCGGCGTCCCCGCCTGCGCCGCGTCCGGCACCGTGGCCGCAGCTCGCATCGCCGAGCATCTGGCCTGATCCACACCGACCGCACCACTCATCCAACCCCGGCATGGAGGCCCTGGCCATCCCGAGGCGCGGTTGATTGCGGAGGTTCAGCCGATCACGAGGTCGCTGGGGTCCGTGTTGGCGCCGCAGATGATGACGGCCACTCGTTCGCCCGGGGTGGGAACGTATGCGCCGGAGAGCAATGCGGCCAGGGCGGTGGCCGCGGCGTGTTCGACGGCGAGGCGGCGGCAGTCCCACAGGGTTTGGCGGGCGGCGATGATCTGCTTGTCGGTGACCAGCACCGAGCGGACGTCGCCCTCGGCGGCGGCGGACAAGGCCATCGGGGTGATGCGGCGCGCGCCGAGCGCATCGGCTGCGACGGAGTCGATTTCGACGTCCACGGGCTCGCCCGCCTCGAGGGCGGCGCTGAAGGCGCGGCAGCGTTCGGGTTCGACCGCGACCACGCGGACCCCGTGATGGTTGGCCGAGACCGTGATTCCGGTCAGCAGGCCCCCGCCGCCGACCGCCACCACCACGGTGTCGAGATCCGGTATCTGCGCGACGATTTCGTCGAGCAGCGTGCCCGCGCCCGCCGCGACGTAGGGGTCGTCATAGGCGTGCGAGCGCAACGCCCCGCTGGCGGCGGCGAAGCGTTCGCATTCGGCGGCCGCGTCGGCGTAGGCGTTGCCGCCGCTGAGCACCTGGGCCCCCAGCGCCCGCAGTCGCGCCACCTTCACCACGGGTGCGGTGTCGGGCAGGAAGACGGTGGCGGCGGAGTCGATCAGCCGGGCCGCCCACGCGCACGCCACGCCCGCGTTCCCGCCGGAGGCGATGGTGATCCCCACCCGGGGCAGCGTTCCCTGTTCCCGCTGCGCCAGTACGAAATTGGCGGCCCCGCGCGCCTTGAAACTGCCGGTGTGCTGCATGTGCTCGAGCGCGAACCAGACCTCTCCGGCGACGGGGACGGTGTCGGCGTCCGCCCGCGCCGTCACCACCGGTCGGATGTGTCCGGTGATGCGTGCGGCAGCCGCCGTCACCTCGGCATATGTCGGATGCACTTGCGCTTCTTTCGTTTTCGTCGATGAATTGCTCCCGGCTCCCCGGCCGGTTCGACCCCCTGAATACACTGTAACTTACACTGGACTCATGCCCAGGAACTCGAAGTCGCTCGACGAGGCGACACCGGAGGCCATCGCCCGGGCCGGGTTGGAGATCATCGAAACCCGTGGGGCCGCCGAACTGAGTTTCCGCGCCATCGCCACCGACCTGCGGGTCTCGCACACCACCGTGGTGCGCAGGGGCGGCGGCGATTTCAACGGCCTGCTCGACCTGCTGGCCGACCACCTGGCCCTGGACCTGCCCGAGATCCCGCCCGGCTGCGGCGACTGGGCGCACGCCACCGAACGCCGCTTCGTGGCCTGGTACACCCTGCTCACCGCCCACCCCGGCCTGGTGATGCTGCGCGGCCCGCGCCCCTGGGTGGGCCCGCGCCTGCTGGCTCGCCTCACCGAACCGCAACTGGCCGACAATATTTCGCTGGGCCTGAGCCCCGCCGCGGCGTTCCGGGCCTACCGCGAGTGCTACCTCTACACCCTGGGCTGCGCGGGCCTGGTCGAGCACCGCGACCGCAAACCGGCGCAGCTGCGCACCCGCGCGGGACTGGCGGCCCTCGACCCGGCCGAATACCCGGTGATGGCAACCCATCTGGACACCATCAGCAAACTGCTCACCAGCGACGAGGTCTTCCACGACGGCCTGCGCCGCCTGATCGCCTCCTGGGCCGTCTGATCCGAGCGAGCCGGGCGAACCTGCGATCCGAATCACCATGTCCGCCCTGCCCGATTCCGGCCGGATTTCGGCGCAGTGGCACGATGGGTGCCATGGCGCGACTCGACTACAAGGCACTCAACGACACCATCCGCTACCTCATGTTCTCGGTGTTCCAGGTGGAGCCCGGCGAGCTCGGTGACAACCGCGAGGCGGTGATCAAGGAGGCCCGCGCCTTCTTCGATTCCCTCGAAGAGCGCGGTGTCGTGGTGCGCGGTATCTACGATGTCGCCGGCCTGCGCGCCGACGCCGACTTCATGATCTGGTGGCACGCGGAGAAGATCGAGGATCTCCAGGCCGCCTACGCCGACTTCCGCCGCATCACCGAGCTGGGCCAGATCTCCAACCCGGTCTGGAGCCAGGCCGCCCTGCACCGGCCGGCCGAGTTCAACAAGTCCCACATCCCGGCCTTCCTCGCGGGCGAGGAGGCGGGCAACTACATCTGCGTGTACCCGTTCGTGCGCTCCTACGACTGGTACCTGCTCCCCGACGAGGAGCGCCGCAAGATGCTGGCCGATCACGGCAAGGCTGCCCGCGATTATCCGGACGTGCGCGCCAACACGGTGGCCTCCTTCGCGCTGGGCGACTACGAGTGGATCCTCGCCTTCGAGGCCCCCGAACTGCACCGCATCGTGGATCTGATGCGCGACCTGCGCGCCACCGAGGCGCGTCGCCATGTGCGCGAGGAGATTCCGTTCTTCACCGGGCCGCGGGTGGAGCTGGACAAGCTCATCAACGCCTTGCCGTAGGCGATCGGGGGCCCTGCCGTAGGCGATCGGGGGCCCTCTCGCCAGCGCGCGGCGGGCGTTGCCCTGAGGTAACGGCAAGGCTGCCCGCACAATTCGGGGCATGCGCGGATTCGCGCATGCCCCATAGTCTTTCTGCGATTCGATCAGCTGCCGCTGTCCGAGGGGTGCAGTCGCAGTGAGATCGAGTTGATGCAGTAGCGCTTGTCCGTGGGCGTCGGGTAACCCTCGCCCTCGAACACGTGCCCCAGATGACTGTGGCAGCTCGCGCACAGCACCTCGACGCGGCGCATCCCCAGCGAATCGTCCGCCCGCAGCACCACCGCGTCCGAGTCGGCCGGATCGAAGAACGACGGCCACCCGCAGTGCGAATGGAATTTCTCGCCGCTGCGGAACAATTCGGCCCCGCAGGCCCGGCAGGAGTAGACGCCCTCGGTCTCGGTGTCGGTGTATTCGCCCGTGAACGCGCGCTCGGTGCCCGCCTCCCGCAGCACCCGGTACTCCTCCGGGCTCAGCTTGGCCCGCCACTGCTGCGGGGTCAGCTGGATGCGGGGGACAGCGTCTTCGCTCGGGGTGCTCGAGGTGTCAGCATCGGAACTCATGGCTCCACGCTAATACGTGCGGCTGCGCGCTAGATGGCGGCAGCGGCCCGGGTGCGCGGCGCGACGGCGTCCTCGACCTCGGCGGTGGCCCATTCCGGGTGCATCCAGGCCGGATCCAGCGATTTGCCGACCTGTAGCCGTCCCTCACGCTTGGCGGCCAGGTAGCGGTCGCCGAGCACACAGAACGCCACAATGAGCAGCAGTCCCCACCCGAAGGTGGTGCGCAGGTACTCGAGATCGCGCCCGAGGCTCTGCCAGCGGTCCGACAGCCACTTGTCGTAGGACATGAATCCGAAGATCGCCAGCCACGCCGGCCAGTTGCGCAGCAGTGAATTGCGCTGCACCACGGTCATCAGCATGGGGAACAGGAACATCGAGTAGTACATCTGGCCCAGCGAGCCCAGCAGCATGACGGCGGTGATCAGGATGCCGGAGGTGTTGCAGACGTAGAACACCTCGTCCTCGCGGTAGTACCGGTACAGCAGCCACAGCGAGATCAGCACCAGGATGCCCATCACGATGCGAATGGTCCAGGTCAGCCACTCCGCGACACCGTAGTACCCGGCATTGCCGACGATGGCGCTGTTGAAGTAGTCCCGCGCCTCCATCAGGTACGGCAGCGTGTGGGTGAAGAACGCCTTGTAGTCCACGATCAGCGGCCAGGCGATCAGGTTCAGCGCCACCGGAATACCCAGGGCGGTGATGAACACCTTCCACTGCCCGCGCACCAGCGGAATCAGCAGCAGCGGCACCAGCAACGGCCCCTTCACCGCGATGGTCAACCCCAATGCCACACCGGCCCAAAGATCTTTGCGCTTCAGGATCAGGTGCAGGTAGGCCATCATCGCCAGGAACAGGCAGCCGTTGATATTGGTGAAGCCCAGCGTGTTCGTCACCGTCTCCGACACGAACATGGCCAGCAGCAGCGCGGGCGCGGCCACCGAGTTCAGCGTGTAGTCGAACAGTCGCAGCAGCAGATACCAGGCCAGCAGCAGCGCAACGGCATTCACCAGAATGAAGCCCCACCGCGACTTCTCCGGATCGAGAATGGCCAGCGGCGAGATCAGCAGCGTCCCACTCGGCGGATACAGATACGCCGGATCGGTCGAGCTGAAGTTCGCGTCGTACACGGCCCGCTTGTTCAAGAACGCCAGCGACGCGTTGTACACCGGCGTGAAGTCATTGGTGACGTGATAGTTGACAGCGTTGATGAACACCCGATGGATCACGGTGAGAATCGCGACCGGCCACAGCGCGAAGTTCAATACCTCGGCGGTGGTGCGAGCGGTACGGGGCTCGAGCTGTCGAAGGAACACTCGGGCACGGTACACCGAAACCCCCCGGTCTACTCGCCCCGACCCGCCCTAGGTGTCGCGTGGCGCACGCTGCGGCCCCCACCCCGATAACTCCCCCAACCGACCCCTAATGCCCAACCGAGTCAAGCGCTCCGCGCCCCCGCCGCCCGGTGACCCGGCTCACTGCGCGCGCGTCGATCCGGCGGATTCCGCGCGGTCGCGCCTGTGCTGTTCTCGGCGTACATCGGTGCGCCAACCGATCTCGCACCGGATACGCCCGAGGCGGCGGAACGGTCAGGCGGGGCAGGCGGTGCCGTCGGCGGGGAGTTTGGCGGATTTGAGGTAGTCGGTGAGAGCTTGCTGGGCGCAGCCGGAGTGGGCGAAGGCGGGGTGGCCCCAGCCCTGCCAGACCACGGTGGCGGGGCGTGCGCCGGCGTTGGTGAGAGCGCCGGTGACGGTGGGGCGGCCGTCCTGGCCGACCACGGGATCGGCGCTGCCGCCGAGGACCAGGACGGGGAGCTCGAGCTTCTCGGGGCGGGCGAGGGGGGCGGCGGCGGGCCAGGAGGAGCAGGTCATCAGGTCGATGGCGGCCACCTTGCCGAAGATCGGATACTGGGTGGCCCAGGCGGTTTCGAGTTCCTTGGCCTTGACCGGGGTGGAGGGCTCGTGGTTGTCGCTGCAACGGTTGACGAATTCGCCGTCGGTGGCGATGGCGGCGGCGCGCAGCACGAACGGGGTGAGTGGGGCGCGGTCGCCGCGGCCGAGGGCCGAGAGCGCGTCGGCGAATTCGGTGATCTGCGGATTGCCCTGTGTGCGTGAGTCACCCAGGAACCCGGTCAGGGTGGTGACCAGCGCCGACGCCGACAGTTCGCCGAATTGCCCGGCGCCGGCGCGGTTCACGAGGTCGATGACCGCGGCCCGCGGATCGGCCCCGAGCGAGCACTTGAGCGAGGCGCAGCGCTGCGCGTACGCGGTGAGCGCGGCCTCCTGTCCCTTGACCCGCTGCTCGGCGCGCCCATTGGCGTCGAGTCCCACGGCCTGCGGCGAATCCAGCACCAGCCGACCCAGATGCTGCCCGTACTTGCGTGCGTAGTTGAGCGCCACATTGGCCCCGGTGCCGGTGCCCATCAGCGCGAGGTGATCGACCTGCAACTGCTTGCGCAGCTGCTCGATGTCGTCGGCGGCGTGCGGCGCGTCCCACACGCCCTGTTCGGGAGCCAGGAAGTCGAGGCAGGCGACCGCGGCCTCGCGGCCGAGACCGCTCATGGCGTCCACGGGATCGGTTCCGCCCCTGGTGAATTGGCCCTGGTCGGCAATGATCCGCCGCTGCTGGTCGGTCATGCAGGTGATCGGCACCGAGCTGCCGATGCCGCGCCGGTCCACCGCGATGATGGGCCGCACCGCCAGCAGCGCGCTGGCGTTGCCGGCCGCCAGCCCGGCGAGGGTGGCCGTCGAGGACCGGTCGTTGCCGGAGGTCAGGATGAGCGGTGCGGCGTCCTTGGGGGTGCGGTCATAGCGGGCTCGGATGGCCGAGTTCTTGAAGTTCCCGGGCACGGTTGCGGCCACGTCCTTCTGCGCCGGGTATTCGGCGCATTCGAGCACCAGCCCCTGCGGCGGCGCGCCCAGCGACAGCAGGTTGAAGGTCGGCACCGTGCAGTCGCGCCAGTTCAACTCGACCTTGGGCACCTCGGGCGCGGGCGGGACGGCGTCGGCGGGCGCGGTGCTGACCTCGGCACCGGCCTGATGCGGCTGGTCCACGGCGACGGCGGGCCGGTTCGACGGCCCGGCCCCGCAGGCGGTGGTCACCAATACCGACAGTGTCGACGCCAGCAGAGCGGCCCGAGTCCAGCGCATGCGCTACAGCCTGCCAGGTCCGGCACGCGGTTTCAGCCTCGGGTGTGCGCGCGTTCCCATCGGGTCAAGATCGTGCCGTCGGTATCGAGCAGCAGGTGGCGCGGACGCATGGGGCTGGGCGCGGCCATGGGGGACACCGCGATTCGGCCCGCGCTCCCGCCCACCAGCTGCGGTGACACGGTCAGGCAGAGCTCGTCGACGGCCCCGGCGGTGAGGAATTCGCCGAACAGCGAGGGCCCGCCCTCGCACAGCACCCGCCGCAGTCCCAGCGCGTCGAGCCGGGTCCGGATGCCCGCTGCCGCACACCGGTTCTCGCCGACCTCGATCACTTCGGCGCCGGCGTCGGCGAGCCGCTTCTTGTTCTCGCCGGACGCGGCGGCGGTGGTCAGCACCAGGGGCCGGGCTCCGCGATCGGTGAACAGCTTGCTGCCCGGATCCAGTGCCGCGCGGGCGGTCACGACCGCGATGCGCGGCGGCGTCCCGTCCGCGTCGCCCCCGCACCCCTCCCGGCACAGTCGCCGCCGCAGCTCCGAATCGGTATGCGCCGCACCGTAGTGCTCGGCCCGCGCGGTGCCCGCCCCGACCAGCACCACATCGGACAGATCCCGCAGCAGCGCGAACACCTTCTTGTCCGCGGGTGTCCCCAGCCCGCCCGAGCGCCCGTCCACGCTGACCGCGCCATCGATGCTGGTGACGAAGTTGAATCGCACATACGGGACCTTCGGCTCTACCGGATAGGCGTACAGCTCGACCAGGTCGTCGCGGGTGAGATCTGTGAGCTGAATCGCATTCGGCACATGCTGCATAAGGTCCCATCCCACCACGGTTCTACAGTTGCCCGGTGCAGCAACGCCTCGTCGATCGCCACCCGGAGGTTCCGGCAGACCAGCTCGTGGCCCAGATGGTTCCCCCGCCCACCTTCGACGAGGTGAGCTTCGGGTCCTACATCCCGGACCCGAAGGAACCCACTCAGGCCGCGGCCGTGCAGAAGGCCGCGCAGTTCGCCGATCAGGTGAGCAAACTGCGTAAGGCCGCGGACAAGAAGTCCCTTTTCGGCAAGAAGAAGCCGGTGCAGGGCATCGGCCTGTACCTGGACGGCGGCTTCGGTGTGGGCAAGACCCACCTGCTGGCCTCGATCTTCCACAGCGTGCCGGGTCCGAAGTCCTTCGGCACCTTCGGTGAGGTCACCAATCTGGTTGGCGCGCTGGGCTTCAACAATGCCGTGGAGCGCCTCTCGGCCAACAGCGTGCTCTGCATCGACGAGTTCGAGCTCGACGATCCGGGCGACACCATGCTGGTCTCGCGCCTGCTCACCGAGCTGACCGACCGCGGTGTCTCGATCGTGGCCACCTCCAACACCCTGCCGGGTCAGCTGGGCGAGGGCCGTTTCGCCGCCCAGGACTTCCTGCGCGAGATCAAGAAGCTGGGCTCGCTGTTCGAGCCGATCCGCGTGGACGGCCCGGACTACCGCCACCGCGACCTGCCGCCCGCTCCCGAGCCGACCTCGCCGGAGCTGCTGGTCGAACGGGCCGCCGAGACACCGGATTCCACGCTCGACGACTTCGACGCACTGGTCAAGCACCTGAGCACGCTGCACCCGTCGCGGTACAACGCGCTGATCCACGGCGTGTCCGCCGTGTACATCTCGGACGTGCACACGGTCACCGATCAGGCGGTCGCGCTGCGCATCGTGGTGCTCGCCGACCGCCTCTACGACGCGGGCATCCCGGTGACCGTGTCGGGCGCGAAGCTGGACGAGATCTTCACCCAGGAGATGCTCGACGGCGGCTACCGCAAGAAGTACCTGCGCGCGATCTCGCGACTCTTGGCACTCTCGCGTTTCGAGGCCCCGGCTCACGTGTGACCGCACGGATGCGAGAGTCGGGCTACCCCGGTCGGTCTCATAGTTGCCTTAGATAATAAGTTTCGAAGGTCAGCGAAAGCCGGGCCGAATTCGGTTTTCGGCCCCGGAAGGAGATCAACCTTGCGTACCCGTGCCGTGCAAGCTGCCGCGGTGGTCACCATCGCCCTGTCCGCGAGCCTGGGCTCGGCGGCGACCGCCCTCGCCGCCGACCCGCCCGCCGCCACCGGCAGCGTGCTGGTCAACACCGACAGCCGTGTGCTCGGCCTGACCGGTGTCCTGAACGCCCGCGACGCGGGCGGCTACCGGACCGCCGACGGCCGCACCGTGCGCACCGGCCTGGTCTTCCGCACCGGTGATCTGTCCAAGGCCACCGGTGACGACCTGGCCAAGCTCACCGTGGACGGCGTTGTCTCCGTGCATGATCTGCGCACGAGCTACGAGCAGCAGCTCATGGGTGTGGACAAGATCCCCGCGGGCGCGACCGCGCACCACGACGACATCATCGGCCAGGCCCCGCCGCAGGTGATGGCCTCCACCCTGTCCGCGGGCACCGACCTGTACCGCGCCTTCATCACCGCCCCCGGCGCGAGCGAGGGTTTCGCGAACGTGCTGCGCGACATCGCCTACAACCCGGGCGGTGTGCTGTTCCACTGCACCGCGGGCAAGGACCGCACCGGCTGGACCTCGGCCGTGCTGCTCACCATCCTGGGCGTCGACAAGGACACCGTCTACTACGACTACCTGCTGTCGAACTACTACCGCGGCGCCAAGGACGGCGACATGATGAACGGCGTCACCGCCGCCGCCCTGGACTCCGCCTTCGACCAGGTGAACCAGAGCTACGGCAGCTTCGACAACTACGTCCGCGACGGCCTGCAGCTCTCCGACGCCGACGTGGCCGCGCTGAAGGCGAAACTGCTTTCCTGAGAAAGGCTTTCAGGCCAGCCAGTACTTCCGGGCCACGGCGGCCAGTACGAAGCCGAGGCACATGGTGGCCACCGATGTCCACACCGCCTCCTTGGCCCGGGGCTGGCCCTTCTGATTGGCCGCCAGGCCGAGAAGTATTCCCGCCCAACCGAATAGGCAGGGGACCAGCAATGCGAGCGCGGCGGCGGCGAACGCCGCGATCACCAGTCCCTTGCCCGGTGCCGGCGGGGGAGCGTCGCCCGGGTACCGGTCCGAGTGCGTGCCCATGACGTGTTCCTATCCGCCGTGCGTAGACGCAAACGCTACGCCCGGAAATTCCGCGACGTCCGATAACGATCGCGCTGGTAACCGCGATTCATCGATTACCTGACAATCGCAGCTGGTTCGCGCAGCCACCATGGCGGAGACCCGCGCCCATTCTCGGTTCCCATTCACCAGCTCTGGAATACCCGAGGAATCGATCATGGACGTCTCACCTCGCCTCCGGTCTGCCGTAAAACTGGGTGCGGCCCTCGCCGCGTCGGCCGCACTGGCGGTGGCCTGTTCGTCGAGCAAGCCCGCCGACCGCTCCGGCACCTTCGAGGGGACCGCTCAGCAGCTGGGCAATGGCCAGGTCAGCACCTTCGTGCAGCTCGACCGGGACGGGAATCCCGTCGCGCTGGGCCTGCACCTGACCCGCGCCGCGCTCGAGGGGCTGCCCACCGCGGACCCGGGCCCGCACCAGCCGCTGACCCTGGAGCTGGCCTTCCCGGCGCAGGCCGGTGCGACCGATTTCGATCACGTCATGCTGAACTGGAACGCGCAGGGCCACGATCCGATGGCACTGTTCGGGGTTCCGCACTTCGACTTCCACTTCTTCATGATCGATACGGCGGCCCAGCAGGCCATCGATCCGGCCGATCCCGGCTTCGCGACCGCGGCCGCCAATGCGCCTGCGGCACAGTATGTCCCGCAGGATTACCGGCAGGTTCCGGATTCCGCGGTGCCGTACATGGGCGTGCACTGGGCCGACGGCAGCACGCCGCTGGTGCCCGGGCAGTTCCAGTTCACCCGGATCCTGATCAACGGGTCCTGGAACGGCAAGTACACCTTCGTGGAGCCGATGGTCACCCGCGACTACCTGCTCTCCAAGCCCGATGTGAGCCAGGATGTGAAGCAGCCCAAGGCCTTCCAGACGTCCGGGTACTTCCCGACGCACTACGAGCTGCGGACCGGCGCCGACTCCTACACCGTGGCGCTGACCGGCCTGACCCACCACGACGCCAGCTGATCGGCTTCGAACGCGACGCCGGGTGTGATCGCCGTCCAATTCGGTTGACCACCACCCGGCGTCCCGTCTGACGTCGCAGACCTCATGGGTATCGGTTTCCTGTTTTTGTGATCGCTTCGCCGCGTTGAGCTTCGCTCCGCGTCGAGTCCTCGTTCACCCCAAAAAATATGGGAGATCACTTTGCTTACCCTCCAACCCCTTGCCGTGTCCCAGCTGACCCTGTCCGGGGTCTCCAAGCGCTATGCCGATCGGGTCATGTTCGACGCGGTCGACCTGTCCATCCGCCCGGGCGAGAAGGTCGGGGTGATCGGCGACAACGGTGCGGGCAAGTCAACTCTGTTGCGGCTCATCGCGAATCGGGAAGTACCCGACAATGGCGAATTGATCGTGCAGGCCCCGGGCGGCATCGGCTACCTGGCCCAGACCCTGGAGCTCCCGCCCACCGCGACCGTCGGCGAGGCGATCGACCTGGCGCTGAGCGATATTCGGGAACTGGAATCCCGGATGCGCACGGCCGAAGCGGAATTGGCGGCCGCCGCACCCGGGAATGTCGATCGCCTGCTCGGCGGCTACACCGCGCTGGCGGCCCGCTTCGAGGCGCGCGGCGGCTACCCGGCCGACGCCCGCGTGGACGCGGCCCTGCACGGGCTCGGACTGCCCGAGCTCGACCGAAATCGCCTGCTGGGCAGCCTGTCCGGCGGTCAGCGGCAACGGCTGACGCTGGCGGCCACCCTGGCCTCCGCGCCGGAACTGCTGCTGCTCGACGAGCCGACCAACCACCTGTCCCCGGCCCTGGTCGAGGATCTGGAACAGGCCCTGGACGGCTACCCGGGCGCGGTGGTGCTGGTGACCCACGACCGCCGCATGCGGCAGCGCTTCACGGGTCGCCGCGTGGAGCTGGTTCAGAACTCGTGCAGCATGACGTAGTCGTGGTGCCGCTGGGCCCCGACCAGGAAGGTCTTGGTCCCTGCGACGCGGAACCCGTGTTTGCCGTAGAAGCGCTGGGCGCGAACGTTTTCCTGGTTCACGCCCAGCCATACGGCGATGCTGCCCTCGGCGCGCGCGATCTCGAGGGCGCTGCTCATGAGCGCCCCCGAGACGCCGTTGCCGTGCTGCCCGGGCAGCACGTACATCTTGCTCAGCTCGGTCACCGGCCGCCGCGTGATGACGGCCGCCACGTCCGGATCGGCGGGCGGCACGGCATTGAGCAGCGCGTACCCGACGATCACGCCATCGGTGACCGCCTTGAGTACCACCCGCGCGGGATCGGCGACGTACTCCCGGAACCGGTCCGGCGACAGCCACTTCGCGATGAACGCGGCCTCGTCCTCGGGGGTCGAGCCGGGCGGGCAGGCCAGCGGGAAGGTCACCGCCGCCACCGCGGCGAGCGCGTCGGCGTCCGCGGTGTCGGCCCGTGCGACGGCAGTGGTATCGCTCACCGCTCCAGTCAAGCAGGTTCGGCTACGCAGGTTCGGCGGCGGGCGCGGTGGCGCGGGCGGTCGCGCCCGCGCGGTTGTGGAAGACCCGCGCGAATCCGATCAGCACCACCGCGAACGCGAGCGGAATCGCGAATCCGGCCCGCAGATTCGCGACCTCGGCGATCGTGCCCACCACCGCGCCGCCGACCAGTGTGCCCGCGTAGTTGAACAGGTTGAGCCGGGCGATGAGCGCGTCCAGGTCGCGTCCGCCGGTGAGCTGCCCGGCCTCGCTGAAGCACAGCGGCGCGATGACCGGCAATCCGATTCCGGCGATGAGGAATCCGAGGATGGCGGCCACCGGTCCGGGCGCGGCCACCACGATGACCAGCCCGACCGCGCCCACCGCGGCGGCCACCCGCACCACCGCGCGCGGCCCGAACCGGCGCACCCACAGATCGCCGGTGAGCCGTCCGAGCAGCGACGCGCCCTGGTAGGCGGCCAGCGCCAGCGCGGCCATGGCGGAGGAGGACAGCAGCTCGTCCTTCAGATACAGCGCCGACCAGTTGCCGACCGCGAGGTCGATGGCGAAGGCCAGCGCGATCACCACGCCGAAGATCAGGAAGATCCGCACCGGCACCGAACTGGTCGGTTCATGTTCGGCCGGACCGGCTTCCGCCGCATCGGTGCCCAGGAGTTTCGGCCCCACCGCCAGCCCGCCCGCCAGCACCACGGCCGCCGCGGTCACGACGGCGGCCCACAGCGGCGCGTGCAGCGCCTCGAACGCCGACACGAACAGCGCGCCCGCGATCGATCCCGCACTCCAGGCCGCGTAGAACGACACCAGCACGAATCGGCCATAGCCGTGCTGAATGAACACCGCCTGCATATTGGTTCCGGCATCCACGATGCCGACCGCCACGCCGTACACCCCGAGCGCGACGAAGTCGGCGGTGCGGTTCGGCGCGAACGCGATACCCACGCCCGCGATCGCGATGAGCAGCAACCCGATCCGCAGTGCCGTCCGGCTCGACCAGCGCAGCGCGAGCCGCTCGGCGGTCACGCTGCCCGCGCCCGCGAGCAGCGAGATCAGCGCGACGATCGCGACGATGAGCCCGTCGGTCAGCGAGAATCGCTCCTTCACCTGGGGCAGTTCGGTGAGGATGACCGCCAGGAAGAACCCCTGCAGCGCGAACGCCACCGAGTTGGCGGCGCGCGCGCTCCGCAGTCCCGGGGCGAGAGAGCTGGACGACGGCGGCGGGTACTGCGGGGAAAGCATGGCGAAAGAGTAGCGGCAGCACAGCGGTCCGGCATCCCGGGCATCGGTTACGAACCGCCTCGCCGTTGATCACACGAGGCTCGCGGTTGGGTAACGAATCTGGTCGCTTTGCGGCCTAGTGGTGGCCGCGTTGCTGCACTCTGGAACTGACGGCACGGGCTGGTGGTTTCCGATGAGGCGGAAGCGGTCCCTGCGGTGAGTGTGGTGGCTGGGGTGATCTTGTGAACACGAGGCGAGTCGAGGGTCCGCGGGAGCGGGCGGTAGCGCTGCTGGCGGCCGAAACTGATCTTGCCGATCCGGGTTCGCGCTCGAAATCGAAGGCGACGGCGGGGAATTCGGCGGCATGTGATTCGCGTGGGCACGTGGCGGGGGAA
The DNA here is from genome assembly GCF_007990715.1 of Nocardia seriolae NBRC 15557. Lineage (GTDB taxonomy): Bacteria > Actinomycetota > Actinomycetes > Mycobacteriales > Mycobacteriaceae > Nocardia > Nocardia seriolae. The sequence goes on from NZ_BJWY01000062.1 coordinate 25,650, forward strand.
CGGTGCCGAGAAACCGACTGTGCGGATTGCCGCTGGGATGTGCGCCGCCTGGAATTCTGGTTGCGCGGGCGGCTGCTGGCCGCGGGCGCGGACGAGGTGCACGTGGACGCGACCTTCGGCGCGCACACCGTGGACGTGCTGTGGCGCAAGGGTGATCGCACCTGCGTCATCGAGGTGTCCAGCGCCGCACCCGAGTTGGCGCGCGCCCGGACGCTCACCGCCGAGCTGCGGTCCGGCGGTTGCGGCGAGGTGCTCTGGATCTGCCCGCCCGGCTTCTGGACCGCGCAGCTCCCGGCCCTGGGCATCGACGATTTCGCGGCCGAGGGCTGCGAGTACCGGGTGGTCGGCGGTCTGCTGGCGTCCGGGCCCGGCGGTGTCGTGTCGGCCCGCCAGTCCTCGGGCGAACTGCGCGAATTCATCACCGGTTGGGTAGCCGAGGAGATAGCGTTCGGCTGCCGCGACGAGCACTCGGGAGGATGGGCGACCGTGACCGATTGGGAACGCCACACCCGGACCCAGGCGGCCGTCATCGCACGGCAGCGCCAGGAACTCATGAACCAGCGCACGGCACTCGCCTTGGCCCGCAAGGCAACCCGCGACAAGACCAAGCAGCTGCTGCGGCTGACGCACCGGCTGGAACGCGCCGAGATCGCCGCGCAACAGCAGGCCGACGACCTGGCCCAGACCCGCCGCAAGATCGCCGACCACAACCGCGTGGACGCGACCCTGCGCCTGACGGTGGCGAGTCAGCGCTCAGCGATCGTGCATTGGCAGCTGATCACCTGGTTCGCCGTGCTCGTGATCGTCACGTTCATCGTCGCGGGACTGGTGCTGAAGTAAGCACCGACAGAATCGGAATCTCTCCCCCTCTTCAACATATATCGCAGTGGGGGGCTTGCGGCAAGACCCGGGTCATGCTGCAAAATCGTCGGCCGCGGGGTTTTACCTGCGGATATAGCGTTCGCAAATGGTTGAGTGGACGCCGAAGTCGACGATGGGTGGGTTCATGTTCGATGTGATCGTTGTTGGGGCCGGGCCGACCCGTCTGATGCTCGCGGGTGAATTGCGAGTCCACGGTGTCACGGCACTGGTGATCGACCGGGATGCGGAACCGACGAAGGTCGTGCGCGCCATGGGCATGCACGCACGCACCGTGGAAGTGCTGGATCAACGCGGCATCGCCGACCGCTTCCTCGCGCTGGGCAAGCAGCACCCGACCGCGGGCTTCTTCGCCGGAATCGTGAAAGCCCAACCGGCGCTCCTGGATACCACGTTCCCGTTCGTCCTGGGCTTGCCGCAGCCGATCACCGACCGCCTGCTGGCCGAGTGGGCGGTCGAGCGCGGCGCGGAGCTCCGCCGCGGCTGCGAACTGGTCGGCCTGACGCAGGACGGGGACGGCGTCACCGTCGAACTCTCCGACGGCACCGCACTGCGCTCGCGCTACCTGGTGGGTTGCGACGGCGGCCGTTCCACCGTCCGCAAATTGCTCGACGTCGGCTTCCCCGGCACCCCGAACACCTGGGAGATGCTGCTGGGCGAGGCCGAACTGACCACTCCGCGCGACGAAGTGATCGCGGCGGTCATGGAACTCCACAAGACCCACCGCCGCTTCGGCGCGGTACCCCTGGAAGGCAGTCTGTTCCGGGTGGGCGCACCCGCCGAGGGCCCGGCCGAGGACCCGCGTACACCCCCGACCCTGGAGGATCTCCGCCGCCAGGTACAAGCCATCGCGGGCACCGACTTCGGCATGCACTCCCCGCGCTGGCTCAGCCGCTTCGGCGACGCCACCCGCCTGGCCGACCACTACCGCGTCGGCCGTGTCTTCCTGGCGGGCGACGCCGCCCACATCCATCCCCCCACGGGCGGCCAGGGCCTCAACCTCGGCGTCCAGGACGCCTTCAATCTCGGCTGGAAACTCGCCGCCGCCGTACACGGCTGGGCCCCGGCAGACCTCCTCGACACCTACGAGTCCGAACGCCGCCCCTGGGCCGCGGACGTCCTGAACAACACCCGCGCCATGACCGTCCTGTCCGACACCGACCCCGGTCCCCGAGCGGTCCGCCAACTCATGACCGAACTCATGGACTTCCCGGAGGTGAACCGCTACCTCATCGAAAAGGTCACCGCCTTGAGCACCCGCTACGACTTCGGCGACGGCCCCGCCCTTCTCGGCCGCCGCCAACGCGATATCGCACTGAAGCACGCCCGCCTCTACGACCTTCTGCACGAGGGCCGCGGCCTACTCCTCGAACAAACCGGTACGCTCTCGGCCGCAGGCTGGTCCGACCGCGTGGACCACGTGGTCGACGTCAGCGAACAACTCGACACCCCCGCCCTGCTCGTGCGCCCCGACGGCCACGTTGCCTGGCTGGGCGACGACTAGCAATCCCTCACCCCCGCCCTCACCCGCTGGTTCGGTATCCCCACCCCCTGACCCACCCCCCGACATCAAGATCAGGGAGCTCTCAGCGAGGCGATCCGGACAAATTCCCTCACCCACGGCTCCCTGATCTTGATTTGAGACACTGCCACATGGGATTCGGCGTGGAATGCCCTGGGGCGGGTCAGCGGGTCAGGCGGAAGGGGGCGCGGTCCCAGCGCCAGTTGTGGCGGTGGACGAGGGCGGCCAGGTCCAGGAGAGCGAGGTCGGCTCGCAGGGATTGGAATTCGGGCCAGGACAGGGGACCGGTGGCCAGGCGGTTGGTGAGGGCGCTCTCCGGGCGGGTGGGGACCTTGCGGCTGAGGAGATCCGGGAGGGCTTTGGTGCTGCCGGTCCAGGCGAGGTAGCCCCAGCCTTGGGAGTGGGCGTGGGCGCGGGTGGCGGCGGCGCGGGTGCGGTGGACGTGGAGGGCGGTGTGGGCCAGGGGCAGGACGTCGATGAGGACGGTGCGGCCGTCGGTGAATCGGGCTGCGGCGGTGGGGTAGTGGACGCGGTCGGTGCCGTCGATCTCGTAGGGGACGGCGGCGGGGAGTTCGCGGAAGTCGGCCACGCGGGGGCTCGCGTCCAGCAGGCGGAGCAGGCGGGCTTGCAGGGCGGTGTCGAAAGTTACTTCGCGGCCGAGCTTTTCGGAGTACATGTGGCCGCGGCCGTCATCGTCGTAGTCGAGGCGGCCGGCGGGGAGGACGGGGAGTTCGCCGGGCTGCCCGGCGGCCCATTCGACCCGCTTCAGCCACGGATTCCAGCTGTCGTCGGGCTGGTCCTCGGGTTGCGGGTGCGGCATGAGATGCCAGCGGCCCTTCTGCTGCCAGCCCGCGATGCGCTGGAACACGAAGCCCGCCAGTCGTTTCGAGTCCTGCAGGTCGTGCCCGGCCAGCCGCAGCTTCAGATACGCCCAGTCCTGGGCCGCGATATCCCCGTCGGTGGCATAGGTTTCCGCGAGCAGGGTCCGCACCAGCCGCTCATCACCCCACCCCACCGGATACCGCCGCGCGAACACCCCGAGATCCGGTTCGCCGGTGGCCAGCGCCTGACGCACCATGACCCCGACCGCCCGGGTGTACAACTGCCGCGCCCGATCCCGCGACACCCCGAACCTGGCCCCCAGCAATGTCAAAGTCTCCGGACTCTCCCCGTCCAGCCCCAGCCTGCACGTGATCAGCTCCGCATCCCGCGGCCGATCCGCCACCACCTCGCCGACCATCCCGGCCAGCACCTCATTGACCTGCTCCAGCCCGAAGTCCACCCCGTCGGCCGGATCGTCGCGCGGCGTCGTGTGCCCCGCTGCCCGAGGTGTCGTCGTGCCCGTATCGCTCGTCAAAGCGGCCCCTACCCGTCTTCGCCAGTCTGTTCGACGAGCGTAGCCGCGCCCACCGACACATTCGGCGCTACGCGGCCGAGCCGTGCTCCCCGAAGCAGGGCCGTGCTCTGCGCAGTAGTGCTGCGCTCCGCGAAGGGGTTGGCCCGGTGTTCATCGAGATCCGGGCCGATCCGGACGGGTGGTTGTTACTGCCGCGGTGTCAGCTGCCGATGACGGCGTTCATGATGGTGCCCGCGCTGGTGGCGATGATGCCGCCGATCATGGCCCCCGCCACCATCTTCGGTGAGGCCAGCCCGCCGCCGGACCACTTCTCCCAGGCGAACCGGCCGCCCGCGTAGGTGATGCCGAGGACGCCGGACAGCAACACGAACCAGGTGAAGTAGCGGACGAGCTTCATGAGCTTGTCCGCCACCGGCGGTGTCTCCGGGGTGGGGTTGCCGAGCTGGGCGAGTACGTCGTGCTGGGCGAGCGCCGCATCGGCATGGAAGAGCACAGTGTCGTGGAAGGCGCTGAGCAAGATGGTCACCACGAAAAGGTACCGCGAAACCGTGGCGACATGCCCGGGATGTGCGCGAGATCTACTGCGCGAGAACAACTTTCGTTGAAACATTGAGCGTTTCGTTGAAATATTGAGCGGATGACGAGATTCGAACTCGCGACCCTCACCTTGGCAAGGTGATGCGCTACCAGCTGCGCTACATCCGCATCGCTTCCCTCCGGGCTTTCGACCCGTCCGGCTGCGAGAAAGAACGATAGCCCACCGCCCGCGCATTTCCAAAACGCCTGGCAAACCCCGAGTTGCCCGGCGTTTCGCCGCCGTTTCCTTCGCGTACCGCGCGGGCCTATTTCGGGGTGTCCTCGGTCATGGGGACGATGGCGGAGATGAGGGTGGCGTCACCGACCTTCGTGGTGATGACGAGTTGCGGCGCCCAGGTGCGCTTCGACGCGTCGGGATGCTGCTCGTTCACCACCATCACGTGCTGTCCGTCGAAGGGCCCGGGCATGATCTGCACGCAGTAGGTGGTGCCGACCGGGATGGAGTCGATGCCCGCCTGGATCTGCTCCACGCTGGGCGCGGCCGCGTCGGGCGCGAACATCTCGCGAACCGCCTTGCCGGACCGGTCGACGTAGTACCGATTCTGCAGCGCCAGAATGACATCCGGCCCGGACTTGGTACTGCCGGGACCGTTGCCGCGGACATTGCCGCCCTTGACCTCGTTCGGGCACAGGTTGGCCGGACCGGCCGCGGGCTGGGAGAAGGCGGAGGCGGTCGGGGCCACGGTGCCGTTGGGAGACACGGCGGCCGTGGGCGACACCGCGGCCTGCGGTGTCGCGACACCCGGTTTCGCCGGTGTGCTGTCCCCGGTCATCTTGGCGATCTGCACCGCGACGGCCGCGGTCACGGCCAGCACCGCCAGCAGACCGAGCAGTGGCACGGCCCACTGCCGTCCGCCGAGATCCAGCGAGATCCCGAGCCCGCGCCGCGCGGGACCGGTCCGGGTCGCGCGCTTGAGCGGTCGCCGGGCGGTCGGGTACCCGGGTGGCGGGTCCAGCCGGTCGCCGGGTGCGTGCTGAGCGGCGGGGTCGAACGAGGCCCGCTCGCGCAGCACGTCATAGGCGGTCCGCGCCCGCGGCGACGCTTCTATCGTGCGCGCGCGGATCGGCCGGTCGGGCGCGTGGGCGGGCGACGCGGCCGGACCGCTGGGCCGCGACCATTCATCGCCGGACCGTGACTCCTCACCGCTGGACCGTGGCTCCTCGGCCCAGGACCGCGACCCTTCACCCGCGGGCCGCGACTTCTCGTCTCTGGGCCGTGACATCCCGGCCCCCGGCTGCGACTGCTCGGCCCCGGCGCGGGACTCCGTGGTCCGGGGGTGCGGCTCGTAGTCGTCTTCGTCGTCGAAATCGCCGTATTCGTCGTACGTCTCGTCCTCGTCGTAGCTCTCATACTCCTGCGTGTACGCATCGCGCCTGCCGCCCCGCGCCGGTGCGGGCGTGCCGGTGATCCAGTCCGACCAGCTGCCGGTGTACGCCCCGTCGTGGTCCGGTTCCAGCGGGTCGGTTGTCCGCGAATCCGATTCGGTGGTGCTCATGGCGTCGCCCGTGGGCTCAGGTCGGGAATCAATGGGGCTCCGCCGGTGGCGGGCGTGCTGGTGGCGGGCGCGAAGGTCATGAGCGGTGCGCCGCTGGTCGGGCCGGTGGCCGTCGGGTTGCCGCCACCGAGCGGGAACTGGCCGTTGGGCGGCACGCTGGTGGTCACCGTCGCGCTGCCCCCGAAATCCATTCCGAGACCGGGCTTGTCGCTGCCGCCCAGCGGTGTGCTGCCGGTCTTCGCGGCTCCGGACAGGTCGTGGGCCACGGCCGCGAACCACTGCCCGACCCAGTCGGTCGGGCTCTCCCCGAATCCTGCGCCCTGGGCGTGGGTGTAGTCGTGCTTCTGCGCGGTGTCCCAGTAGCGCACCCAGGTGGTGACGTCCAGGAGGTCCTTGTTGTCGGTGATGTGCTGGGTGACCGCCGAGAACGACTGCGTGACCAGCCGGCTGATGGTGGTCGGCGGCACCAGATCGGTGACCGCCCCCAGCAGCTTGCCCCCGAAGACCGCCAGTCCCGCAATGGGATTGGCGAGCCCGGCGGTGGCGATCTCGGCGATATTGGCGGGCGTGAGAATGTCCTTCCCCACGGCCACGATGGAATTGATGGCAATGGTCCCGACCTTCAGCAGCGCCTGGATCGCGCCCGGAATGTCGACCTGATTGTTCGGGTTGGAGGCGTCGGCGATGCGCTGCGAGATCGACTTCTGCGGCTGATACGACAGGTCCGCGAGCGAGTTCCCCGAGACGTCCTTGTTCACCACCTGGGTGACCGTCTTGATCGAGGTGAACGCCAGCGCCTCCGCGATCGACTTCAGCGACCCGATCGGGTCACCCGCCGAAAGCTCCACCTGGCCCGCGATATTGGCGACGGTCCGCACCAGCGGCGCGCCCACCGGGGTATCGCAGGCCAGATCGCCCTCGGTGCAGAATTCCGCGACCCGCCCCACCAGCGCACCGAAGTTCTCGAGGGTGGCGCTATCGGGCGCGATGCCCGCGCCGGAGGCGGTCTTGGTGGCGGGCGGATCCGAAAGCGCCGACACCGCTTTGCCATCGGTGCCCGGCGCGGCCGTCGGCAGTTTGGCGTCCGGCTTGCCCGGGAACAGCGGTGCGTTGGCATTGCGGTTGGGGTCGCCGAAAAGCGCTACGGCCGCGATCTTCTCGGCCGCCACCGTGCCCTTGCCCGCGCCGACCTCCTGCGCGAACTGCGCGGCCACGTGCGCGCCCTGGGAGTATCCGGCGAGGGCCAATTTCGTGGTGGGGCAACGGTCGGCGACCTGTTTGGCCATGGATCGCAGCCGGTCCAGGCCGTCGCCGACGGATTTGGTGTAGGTGACGGTGCTGATCGAGGTGGCCCCGCCGAAGGACGCCTCGTAGGGCACGTAGGCGCGGTCCACCAACCCGGCGTCCGAGGCGGCGGCCATCATGGGCCGGAAGACCTCCGAGAGCATGCCGGTGTCGGTGGTGACGGCGGCGTCGGGTGAGGATTCCCCGGTGCCCTGGATGCCGAGCGCGAACAGCGCCGGACATTTGTCGATGGGGACGGTGGTGTCCGGTGGCCCGCCGTGGGCCAGGCCGACGGCCGCGGTCGCGATCACGCAGACGGCCGCAGTCAATACTGCCGCGCTTCGGAACCCCATGATGGGCAGCAGTTTTCGATGCACGTCGCACCTCGTTCAGGTCTGTGGTCCGGCTGATTCCGCGCCGCGGCGCGCCTGTTCGGTGATCCGCGCCCCGGCCGTGCGGGCCGCGGTGAGGATCTGCTCGGCCAGCAGCCGAACCGGTTGCGGGGGAGTGCGGGTGGGATCCCCGTCGTCGATGGGTGAGCCACCGGCGGCGGGATCCCAGGCGGCCAGCTCGTAGGGTTCCAGGGACCGCCACTGTTCCAGCCAGCCCAGCCGCCAGGTGCGTGCGCCCAGCGCCAGCGCCAGACCTTCCATCTCCTCGCGGCGCTGGGCGACCGGAATCGGCAGTGGCCGAGCCGCGTCCGCGACCGTCAGCACCCCGACCACCTGGCTGCCCACCGGCGTCCCCCGCGCCTGGTGCGCGAGCAGCGCCCGGTGCAGTGCGTTCACGCCGTGCAGATGACTGCGCCCGACCAGCACCACCAGGGGCGAATCCATGTCCGCGGCAAGCCCGATGCGCGCGGGCCAGCGCTGCCCGGCGTCCCCGGCCCAGCTCAGGCTCGCGGCCAGACTGCTGACTCCCGCACCGCCGTGCACACCCACCAGCCACACCAGCGGGGGCCGCTCCGGCCGATTCGGTACCGCCCGATGCCACATGGGGACGGGCGACACCGCGGGTTCGGGTGTCGGTGGCTGCTGCGGCATAGCCGCCCAAGGGGTTTCGACAGCTCCCGAGAGTTGGCCGATCCTCATCGCAACGCTCCCAGCAGGGTCAGGTAGGCGTCACGGGTTTCGGCGGTGAGGCGATGCCACGAGATCGGTCCGCCGGTGGCGAGGTGGATGTCGAACGGAATCTGCACGATGGCCCGCACCCACGAACCCAGATGCGTCCGAACGTGATCCACGACGGTGGCCGCCGACCCCGGCACCTGCTCGGTGAGCACGATGACCGCGTCTCCGACCACGAATTCCCCGAAGTTCTCGTCCAGCCACCCCAGCGCGGGTTGCAGCCGATTGATGGCATCCGGGCGCGCCGCCACCGTGAGCACCAGTCCGACCCGCGGATCCGCCAGCAGCGGTGCCGCCAACCGGCTGGTCACCGGTGCACCGGCGTCGAAAACCCCCAGCAGCCCCGCGGTATCCAGATGCCGCGCCACCGACACGAGAGATTCCCTGCGCGGCAACGGATCCGGTGTCCGCGCCAGCACCCGCACCCCCGTCGACGTCTGCCCCGAGCACGCCCCCACACTCGACGCGAGCCCCGGATGCGGTGTCCCCAGCCACTTCTGCAACGTGCTCACCGGCGCGACCGCATCACACCCCCGCAACGCCACATCCCCACCCCCGAGCGTCGCGTCCACCACGACGGGCCAGATCTCCCCGTCGCTGTCCACCGCCGCGGCCGCCGCCAGCCCCAACGCCGTGGTGGTGGCCCCGGACGACCCGGACCCACCGAGCACCAGCACCGAAGGCGCCGCCGCCCGCACCAGCCGCCCCTCCCCGCCCCGCAACGGCACCGCATCGGTCGGCGACCCGGCACGCGCAGGCTGCATCAGCTCACTGACCCCCGAATCCTCCTCACCCCCGACATCACTCGCCCGCACCGCCTCGACCAGCCGCGCCGCAACCTCGGCCGGTAGTGGCGTACCGGGGTCGGCCTGCGGCGACGTGGTGTTCGGCTGGGGTGGAGTGCGGAGCCGGTCGTCGATGTCGACCATGGCTCACCGGCTTCCGGAGACGATCGCGGTGATGAGGACCTGGCCGTCGCGGTTGGCGGTGGTGATGACCTGTTGCCAGGAGGTTTGGGTGCCGTCGGGGTGCTGCTCGTCGATGGTGACGTTCCAGTGGTCGGCGTCCGCGCCGGTGATGTTGACGCAGTGCTTGGTTCCGGTGGGGGTGGCCGCGATCGCGTCACGGGTGGCCTGCTCCGGCGCCACCTTCGCGTCGGGTGCGAGCAGCGCCCGCACCGCGGCCGGATCACGCTGCACGTACCAGGCGTATTCGAGTCGCATGATGACGCCGGGCCCGCTGCCGAGATCCCCGGCGCTGGCCCCGCTCACCCGATCCGGCGACGTCCGCTCCTGACACCAGGCAACCAGCCCCGGCTGATTCGCGGGCTTGGTCGGCGCGGCGGCCGTGCTGCTCATCGGAACCGCCCGCGGCGCACCCGAATCCCCGGGCGCGAGCACCAGCCACCCCGCCACCGCCGCCGCAACCACCGCCAGCGAAACCCCAGCAACCGCCAGTATCCGCCGCCGAATCCGCATCCGCCGCTGCGTCTGCGCCGCCCGCCGCCGCGCCTCGACCACCAGCGCCGCCATCGGATCCTCGGCCGCGATGTCATAGGGACTGGCGGACTTGACCCGCCCCCCACCGTATTCCGCCCCCGCCCCGGCCGCCGTCGCCTCACTCAGCCACGACGCCCACCCCGGCCCGCCGTCCACTTCCGCCTCGCCCACCCCGGCACCCCGCCCGCCCCCTTCGGGCATCAGCGCGGGCAGCGGCGGCCGCCCCGCCCCGTCACCCTCCGAACCAGCCCCCGCCCGCTCTCCCCGCCGCCCGGACTCCCCCCCCCCGCCCGCGCCCGGACTTCCAATAACCCGCATCCACCCCGACCGCCGCCGCAACGCGCCCTGCGGGCGCGGCAACATCCGTCGACACCCCCGACACTCCCGAGCCTCCGAACCCACTGGTGCCACTGCCCCGAAGCCCATCGGAACCACCCGGCGCGCCATCAGCGCCGCCTCGACTCCCGCCAGGCTCGCCGGAAGCCGCATCGGTTGCGGCACGTTCGCGACCGGACCTGTCGGGCGTTGTGCCGGACCCGGCCAGGCTGCCGCTGGGCTTGCCCTGTGCCACATCGGCCGCGGCGCGCTTGCTGTCGGACGTGGCACGCTTGCTGGCAGATCCGCCGAGCGTGCCGTCGGATGTAGCGCGCTTGCTGTCGGATTCGCCGAGTGTGCCGTCGGACGCAGTGGGATCGCCGCCGGATTCGCCGGGCGCGGTGTCGGATGCGGCGCGATTCTCGCTGGCGTCGCCGCGCGCGCCACGCGATACGGCGTCACTGCCGATGGACCGGGCAGACCCGATGCCGGGGACGCGGCTGCTGTCGTCGGAACCGGTCGCTGTGGTTCCGGAGGTGCGGCGATCGTCGCCGGAGCCGACAGGCGTGCGATTGGCCCTGAGTCGGTCTGCGCCCGAACCTGTTCGCGTCGTTTCAGCGGCCAGAGGGTCCGCGCTGGCTCCGATTCGCGTGGTATCGGCGGCGAGAGGTTCCGCGCCTGCTCCGGTTCGAGTGGGGTCGCCGGTGAGCGAGCCCGTGCCCGCTTTGGTTCGTGTGGTGCCGCTGATGAGAGGGTCGGTGTCCGAGCCTGTTCGGGCGGTGTCGCCGGTGACGGGGTCTGCGCCCGCGTCGGTTCGCGTGGGGACGCCCGTGGGAAGGCCCGGGCCCGAACTGGATCGGGCGGTAGCGGCGGTGAGAGGGCCTGTGCCTGCTCTCGTTCGGATGGGGTGGCCGGTGAGAGGGCCGGTGCCTGCTGGGGCTTGCGCGGTGTCGCCGGTCAGGCGGGGGGTGGGGCGGGATGGTGGGGTGTCGCGGGTGCGGCGGTCGTTGGCGGGCTTGGGTGTTGGGGTGTTTCCGGCTGGGCGGGGGGTGGGCGCGCCGGAGGGTGGGGTGTCGCTGGTCAGGCGGCCCGTGGTGGATTTGGTTGGTCTGGTGTCGCTGGTGAGGCGGGGGGTGGTGGGGCGGGGAGCGGTGGATTCGGCTCGGGGTGGGGTGGATTCGGTGGGGGCGGGGTCGAGGCGGGTGAAGTCGGGGGTGGGTGCGGTCTGGTCGGCTGGGGCGGGGGATAGGCGGCCTGGCGTGGATTCGCCGGCGGCGTCGCGGTCTGCGGTCACGGCGTCACCTGTGTCGTTCCGGTCAGGCGCCCGGCGCGGCGGGTTGCAGCGCGGCCATGAAGGCCTCCGGCGTCAGGGCGGGCATTTGCGCCACCGCCGTCCGCAGCGAATCCACCTGCGTATTCACGGCTTCCGTCACCTGCTCCACCACGGGCGCGGCCTGCGGCACCGCCGCACTCACCTGCTGCCCGACGGTGTTCACGGCCTGCTCCACCACCGGAGCCGCCGCCTGCACCACCGGCGCGACCTGCTGCTCCACCGCAGCGGCAGCCTGCTCGACCACCGGCTGCACCTGCTGCACCGCGACAGCGACCTGCTGCACCACCGGCGCGGCGTCCTGCATCACGGGTGTAACTGCCTGCACCACCGGCGTGAGTGCCTGCGCGATCGGCGCGGGCACGCCGGGTAGCTCGGCGAACGCGGCCACCGGCTGCACACCCGGACTTCCCGCCTGCCCCGAAAGCGGTACCTGCGCAGCGGTATCGATCAATGCTGTTGGGGCTGCTGGCTGCACGGTCGGAGTACCGCCCGTCAGGCCACCGAGAACACCGCCCGCGACAGCTCCGAGCGCGGCACCAACGAACATGCCGGGGAATCCTCCGACCAGCGCGCCGGTGAGGCACCCAACGGAACCGCCGATACCGGCTCCGACCGGGGCGCCGACCCCGCCAGTGGGAATACCGCCAATCGCAGCACCGGCGATACCGCCGATGATGCCGCCAACCGCGCAACCGCCGACTACGAACAGCCCGGTGCTGACCATGCCGACACCGGCACCTGCGACACTGCCCGACACGCTGCCGGCGGCCATACGATCGGATTGATCTCGGGGAAAGCCCAATCCGTCGTAGAACGCGGCAATCTGCCACTCCGCCATGTCGAGGTAGGACTGCGCTTTGTCGCGAGTCTTGGTATCGACGAAATCTGGCAGCTGGACCGTATTCGTGCCGACCCGCAGCTTGTGCGGATCGACAGGCATCACCTCAGGCGCGTTAGCCGCAGGCTGGTCCGGCTGCGTCGTATCCGGCTCCGTCGGGGTGACCTTCGGCTGCTGGGGCTGAATGATGGTGTCCTGCGGCGTTGTCTGCTGCTTCGGACGCGGCCGGTTGGGGGCCGGGATGGGTGGATCGGGGATGTAGTCGGCCGGGCTGGGGGCATTGTTCACCGGGGGTTGGGGTTGGGTGCTGATGCCGGGCTGTCCTTCGCCGGGCACCGCCAATCCGGGCTGGCCGGGCGCGGCGTTGACCACGCCTTGGCCCGCGACCAGCGCGATAGGCAGCATCGATAACAAGATCGAGGTTCGTTTGGTCTTCATGGCCACAATTCCTCTTCCCCGAACCAACAGCAGCGGGCGTGAAACCCGAATCCCCCACCTGCCATGGCATTCCATACCACCGGCTGAAAACACAGGCGGCCCACCGGAACAGCGTCCCGATGATCCATCATGAAACCCCACCACCTGCGAAGATCATGTTTTCGGCCCTGATCTTACCCGGATCGCCAGTAGCCACAACCGGTTCCGTGACAGGAGTGACGAATTGTTACACCCAACCGACCCTGACTCGTAGTATCAACCGACTCGCCCGCCCGGTCGCCCCGAACCGCCGCCACCGCAATACTTCTCGGCAGCCCCGCCATCCACCCGGAGGAATCCCCATGCGCGCCAAGCCAGCACACCACGCGCAAACTTTCCGCGCCGTGGCCGCCGCGCTGCTCGTCACCGCCTGCGCCCTCACCGCCGCGGCCTGCGGCAGCAGCGACAAAAGCGCCGCCACCAAGACCACGCAGCCCGATCCGGCCCGCGCCCCCGCCGACGTGCACTGGCAGAACTACCAGGGCGTCCAGCTCCCCATCGGCGAGCACGACGGCCCCAGCAAACTCGGCACCGCCGCCGCGGGCTACTCCCGCACCCCGCAGGGCGCGGCCCTGGCCGCCATCAACCACAGCACCCGCCTGTCCCTGGCCCCCGACGGCATCTGGCCCCAGCTGGCGGCAAGCTCCCTTATCCCCGGCCCCGCCAAGGACTCCTGGGTCCTGGCCCGCGCCCAGATCTCCGTGACCGCCCCCGCCAACCCCGCGGTGGCCCCCCGCATCACCGCCTACAAGCTCACCACCTACACCCCCGACCGCGCCGACCTCACCGTCTACGCCACCTACTCCGACGCCAGCATCACCGCCACCGCCGAAACCGTCCTCTGGGTCTCCGACGACTGGCGACTCCTCCTCCCCGACCCCGCCGCCAAAACTGTGACCGTCCAATCGGTCCCCGCCATCCCCGCCGACACCGTCAACCTGAACCCCCCGAAATAGCCGTCACCCGACCAGCTTCAACCCGATCACGCACGCCACGATCCCCCCGAGCAACACCAGCTTGACCGCACTCACGGCCGCCCCACCGGTAGCCATCGAATAGCCAACGGTCAACACCGCCCCGATCCCCACCCACACGGCATAGGCGGTCCCAACCGGCAGCCCGCGCATCGCATAGGCCAGCCCAGCCATACTCGCCGCCAACGCCACCCCGAAGACAACTGTCGGCCCGAGTTTCGTGAACCCCTCGGACTTCCCGAGCGCAGTGGCCCACACCGCCTCGAAAACCCCGGACACCACCAACACCAGCCAAGACATGACAACCTCCGAAGGCCGTCTTGTCGCACGCCGGGTACGGCTCCCTCGTCCGGTCCCCAGATCGGGGTCTACATACACCCTCGCAAACACTCAGCGACCGGAGCAAATCTCCACCCGGTGATCTCGGCCTCCACCCACCGAGACCACCGACGCGGTCACCGCCAGAGGCCGCCCGCCAGGAATCGATCCCACTGCTCGCCGGAGAACACGAGCACCGGCCCACCGGGATCCTTGGAGTCGCGCACACCGACGATGCTCGCGTCACCTCCTGCGAAGGCGATCTCGACGCACTCCGAGGCATTAGCGGACCTCGAGGACTTGAACCACCGAGCAGTGGACAGATCGTTGATCACGCGCCGTACTCCTTCGCGATCCTCGACACCAGCTCCCTGGAGTCGTCTTCACTCAAAGCTACATGCCGAATGCTGTTGATCGCCTGCCGAAACCGGGCGATAACGGTCGTCTGCTCCAGGTACAGCGCGCCTTCCGTACCTTCGACATAGATGACCGGAGGCTCGACCAAGTTTATTGCGAGATGGGGGAATTCGAGCAGAGTGAACGACTGGAAGGCCACCCCGAAACGAACGACGGCGGTGAAAGGAACGACCCGTATCGAGACGTTCTCCTGACCGCTGACTTCGGCGATATGCCGCAACTGCCCTGACATGACAGCCGGTTCGCCGAGCCGGTGACGCAACGCGGCTTCCGACAGCAGCACCTCCAGGTGAAAGTCTTTGTCAGCAAGCCGTTTCTGCCGACGCACGGCGAGCTCCAACCGGCGCTCCATGTCGACCTCCGACACCAGTGGCTCGGTCGCTTCAATGATCGCCCGGCGGTACTCGCGGGTCTGCAACAGCCCGTGCATCATCGCGAGTTGGTGCGTCACCAGATGATCGGCCCGCTCCTCCAATCGCATGTAGTGATCGAAATGCGCGAGATACTGATCGGCGTAGGCCTGCCACCACCCCTTGTAGGTGCCCTGCAACTTGGCGGCCTTGTCCTGCCGTCGAACCTCCTGCCACAGCGCCAGCGCCTCGGCACGGACTGCGGGCGAGACGCCATAGAGGTCGAGCAGTGATTGGAGTTGTGGCGTAGAGACCTTCGTCGGCTGCCCATCCTCCAGCCGCAGCACGGTCTGCTTCGACGTATCGATCTGCAAACTGGCCATTAGTGTCG
>NZ_BJWY01000063.1 GCF_007990715.1 Nocardia seriolae NBRC 15557
AGTACTAGGTGGTGGAAACACGCCAATGACGGTTGGAGGTCGGATGTCGAGTCGCCTGGAATGGCTCGGTTCGCTGTCCCTGGAAGAGGCCGAGGCGCAGCTGCTGACCTGCAATGCGTCCCGGTCCTGGGCCAGGAAGATGGTCGCGAACCGGCCCTATGCCGACGAATCGCATCTGACTTCCGCCGCGGTGACCGGGGTCACCGAGCTGGCGTGGGCCGACATCGAGGAGGCGCTCTCGGCGCACCCGCGCATCGGTGAGCGCACCGCCGCCAAGCATCAGTCCGAGCAGGAGGCCCAGTGGTCGGCCGAGGAGCAGTCCGGCGCAGCCGACGCCGACGCCCGGGCCAAGGCCGATCTGGCGGCCGGTAACGTGGCCTACGAAGAACAGTTCGGCCATGTCTTCCTGATCCGCGCCGCGGGTCGCAGCGCCGCCGAGATGCTGTCCGAGCTCCGGATCCGCCTCGGCAACTCGGTCCCCGACGAACAACTGGTCGTCCGGCGTGAACTGGCCGACATCACCGGCCTGCGCGTCCGGAAACTCCTGGACTGTCAGTAAGAGGATTTCACGTGAGCAAGCTCGTAATCGAAAACGCTTACATCGCACCGGTTGCCGGTGACGAGATCCCCAACGGTTATCTGATCGTCCGGGAGGACGGTCGGATCGAAGCTCTCGGCGCGGGACCGGCGCCGACGGTGGTGGGTGCTGAACGCCTCTCCGGCACCGGCTGCCTGGTGACCCCGGGCCTGGTGAATACCCACCACCACCTCTACCAATGGGCCACCCAGGGGCTGTTCCAGGACGCTACCCTGTTCGAGTGGCTGACCGGGCTGTATCGGCTGTGGGCCACCATGGACGCCGAGATCGCGCACGGCGCGGCCACCGCGGGTCTGGGTTGGCTGGCGCTGACCGGGACCACCACCTCCACCGATCACCACTACATCTTCCCCAAGGGTCGCGGTGACGTGTTCGAGGCCGAGGTGCGCGCCGCGCGGGAGATCGGCATCCGCTTCCACCCGTGCCGCGGTTCCATGGACCGCGGGCAGTCCGAAGGCGGCCTGCCGCCGGACGAGGTCGTGGAGAACCGCGATGAAATCCTCTCCAGCACCGAGGAAATCATCCGCGCCTACCACGACCCGTCGTTCGACTCCATGCTGCGCGTGGCCGTCGCCCCCTGCTCACCGTTCTCGGTGTCGGAGGGCCTGATGGTCGAATCCGCCGCGCTGGCCCGTCGATACGGTGTCCGCCTGCACACCCACCTCGCCGAGACCCTCGACGAGGAAGAGCACTGCATCGAGCAGATGGGTTGCACGCCTGTCGAATACATGGAGAAGCTGGGCTGGCTCGGCGACGACGTGTGGTTCGCGCACGCAGTTCACCTGCACGACAAGGACATTGCGGCCTTCGCCAGGACCGGGACCGGTTCGGCGCACTGCCCGACCTCCAATGCGCGTCTGGGCGCGGGCATCGCGCGGGTCACCGACCTGCTCGCCGCCGGCGCACCGGTCGGGCTGGGCGTCGATGGCGCGGCGTCGTCGGAATTGACCTCGATGGCCGGTGAGATGCGCCAGGCGCTGCTGTTCCAGCGCGCCGTGCACGGCCCCCGCGCCCTGACCGCGCGTCAGGCGCTCGAGGTCGCCACCCTGGGCGGTGCCCGGAACCTGGGCCGCCACAACGAGATCGGATCGCTCGAGGTCGGCAAGCTCGCCGATATCGCGGTCTGGCGGGTGGACGGCTTCCGCGCCGCGCTCGAGGACCCGGTCTGCGCGCTGGTGTTCGGCCCGCAGCCCCCGCTGGCGCGTCTGCTCGTCGGTGGCGACACCGTCGTGGACAACGACGAACTGAAGACCATGCCGCACGACGCGGTCGGCCAGGCCGGTGTCGACGCTCGCAAGCGCGTCATGCGACAGGAGACCCGATGAAAACCAGGTAACCCCAAGCCTTCTCGTCAGACCCGCAGTTATCGGAGAACCACCCATGCTCTCCTCGACTCCTGCGATCGCCGCAGCGATTCGCGATGCCTGCCGCAAGCGGGGCGGCAACGAGAACCCAACCAGGTTCCCGTGAGTCCGGACAACGTCATCCGGAACAGTTGATTAACAGGGGCAAGTCCGCATCCGGCGGTAAAGACCCCACAACAAGCATCACCGAATCCGCGGCTCGGGAAATCCCCCAGCAACCGTGCCGCTGGTCGGCTACGCCCATAGGAGGGCAGCCATGACCCAGACTCAATCACCGATCACGACCGCGGAGACGCGGGGGTCGGCGCTCGAGAAGTTCTTCCGCCTCAGCGAGCGCAAGACCACCATATCCCGCGAAATTCGTGGCGGCATCACGACATTCGTCGCTATGGCGTATGTCATATTGCTGGTCCCGCTCATTCTCGGCGGCGTCGCCGACGCGCACGGGGACAAGCTCAGCATCGCGCAGCTCACCACCGCGACCGCCTTCTCGGCCGGTCTGACCACCGTCCTCATGGGCCTGGTCGGCAATGTGCCCCTCGCATTGGCCGCCGGTCTGGGACTGGTACCCGTGGTCGCCTACCAGGCGGCGCCGCACATGACCTGGCCGCAGGCCCTGGGTCTGGTGGTGCTGATGGGCGTGGTGATCGTCATCCTGGCCGCCACCGGTCTGCGGACCATGATCATCAATGCCATTCCGATGGCCATGAAGAACGCCATCGGCGTCGGCATCGGCATGTTCATCGCCATGATCGGCCTGGTCGCCTCCGGTGTGGTCGGGCACGGCGCGGCCGGCGGCCCACCGGTGACCCTGGGCGTGGACGGGCACCTCGAGGGTTGGCCCACCGTGATTTTCGCGGTCGGCCTGCTGCTCATGCTGGCGCTGTTCATCCGCAAGGTGCCGGGCGCGATCCTGATCAGCATCGCCATCTCCACCGTGCTGGCGATCATCGTGAACGCCATGGCCAAGATCGATCCCAAGGCGTGGGGCACCGTCGTGCCCGAGAAGCCCAAGTCGCTGTTCGCTTCCCCGGACTTCGGTCTGGTCGGCCACATCGACCTGTTCGGCGGCTTCGCCACCGCCGGCGCCATGACCGCCACCGTGGTGCTGTTCACCCTGGTGCTGACCGGCTTCTTCGACGCCATGGGAACCGTTTTCGGCGTCTGTGACGAGGCGGGCCTGGTCGACGACAAGGGCCAGGTGCCCGGCATGGGCAAGATCCTGACCACCGACGGTGTCGCCCAGATCATCGGCGGCGTGACCGGCGGCGCGGGTTCCACGGTGTACGTCGAGTCCGCGACGGGTGTCGGTGAGGGCGCCCGTACCGGTCTGGCCAGCGTGATCACCGGCGGATTGTTCTGCGCGGCGGTGTTCTTCACCCCGATCGCGGCCGTGGTGCCGATCCAGGCCGCCGACCCCGCCCTGGTGCTGGTCGGCGCGCTCATGATGACCCAGGCCCGCAAGATCGACTGGAACGACCTCGAGGTCGCGGTGCCCGCCTTCATCACCATCGTGCTGATGCCGTTCACCTACTCGATCACCAACGGTGTCGGCGCGGGTCTGATCGCCTACACCGTGATCAAGCTGGCCCGCGGCAAGTTCCGCGAGATCCACTGGCTGGTGGCCATGGTGAGCGTGGTGTTCGTCGCCTACTTCGGCATCAACGGCATCGAAATGGCCCTGGGGAACTAGGACCATGCGCGACATCGCGGCACAGCTGCTCGAATGGCACGGGGCGGGAACGGATTACGCCCTCGCCTCCGTCATCGAAGTCTCCGGCTCGGCGCCCCGTCCGATCGGCTCGGCCCTGGCCGTGTCCGCCGACGGCACCTTCATCGGAACCGTTTCCGGTGTCACGGTGGACGGTGCCGTGCGAGAGTTGTGCCGCGAGTCGCTGCGCACGGGACGCGCCGTGCGGGAAACCTTCGGTCACAGCGATTCCGACGCCTTCACGGCCGAATCGGACTGTGGCGGAACGATTCAGGTGTTCGTCCAGTCGGTGACCGGGCTCGATCGCGATGCGGTGGACCTGGTCCTGCGAGCTGAGGGGGAGGCCGTGGCTCTGGTCCGCGACCTCGACAGCGGCGCCGCCATGGCGCTGGGCGCCTGGTGGACCGCCGGGGCCGAACTCGACGAGAACGTGGTGGCGCAAGCCCAGACCATGCTCGCGGACGCCGTGACCGGGGTGCGAACCATCGGTTGCGGCGACGCGCAGGTCACCGTGTTCGTGGAATCCCATGTGCGCACTCGCGACTCCAAACTCGATGCGCTGCTCGACGCGGTGTATCGCCTGCCGGTGGGGTTGTGAGCGCGCGGGAATCCGTGCGGTCCGCCGCGCGGCATCCGGGTGGCCACCCGGGGCGCGCGGCGGACCGATCCGCTTCATGAGTTTCATTCATCGACCGAAAAAGGAACGAGTGCAATGCCTTTGATCTTCCTGAACGGGGGTGCCATGCGCGGCGGACCCCTGAATTACCTCCTCGAGGGCGCGTCCTTCGCCGGGGAGGCCAAGACCGCGGCGCAGTACCGGTTCTATTCGGTCGACGACCGTTTCCCCGGCCTGCACCCGGTGGCCTACAGCGGCGTGCCCATCTCCGGCGAGCTGTTCGACGTGCCCATGGACGTGCTGCGCGACCGGCTGCTCCCGGCCAAGTCGCCGAAGCTGGAACTGGGTGTGATTGCCTTGGAGGACAACCGCTCGGTGTTGTCCATGGTGTTGCGCCGTCCCGTCCTGTCCGACCCGGAGCTCGTCGACATCACCGATTTCGGCAGCTGGCAGAGCTATCGGGAGGAAATCGCACGATGAGGTACACCGCCGAGGGAGCGCTTCGGAAGTTCGACGTGCACTGCTCGATCCTGCTCACCGACCTACCGCTGCTGGAACGTCCGGCGGCGGCGAAGGCGGCGGGGTTCGAGGCGGTCGAATTCTGGTGGCCCTTCGGCGAGAACCCGGTGCCCGGGGACAAGGTGGTCGACGCGTTCGTCTCGGCGGTCTCCGATGCCGGGGTGCAGCTCATCGGGTTGAATTTCATCGATCTGGTGCCCGCCGGGCGCGGGCTGGTGTCGGTTCCCGGGCGGGAGACCGAGTTCCGGGACAATATCGACGTCACCGTCGGAATCGCCGAGCGGCTGGGATGCCGCTCGTTGAATGCGTTGTACGGCAATCGGATTCCCGGCGTGGATCCGGTGCGGCAGGACGAGCTGGCGCTGGAGAACCTGCGGCTGGCCGCCGACGCCGCCGCGCGCATCGACGCGCAGGTCGTGCTCGAGGCGCTCAATTCCATTGAATCGCCGGACTATCCGATCGTGTCGGCCGCCTGCGCGGCGGCGATCATCGACGAGGTCGGCGCACCCAATCTCCGATTCCTCTGCGACCTCTACCATCTCGCCCGCATGGGTGTGGACCTGTACCGGGCCATCGAGAACTTTGCACCTTACATCGGCCATGTGCAGATCGCCGATGCGCCCGAGCGCAGCCGTCCCGGTACCGGCACGCTCGATTTCGAAAGCCTGTTCGCCGCACTCGACGCCGTCGGTTACGACGGCTGGATCGGCCTGGAATACAAGGACCCCGAACACGATTGGAGTTGGATCGCGTGAGCACCATCGGATTCATCGGCCTCGGCATCATGGGCGGCCCGATGGCCGGGCACCTGGTGGCCGCCGGGCACGAGGTCACCGGCTACAACCGGTCACCCGGCGCGCTGGAGAAGCTGAAGGCTGCCGGTGGATCCGCCGCCGGGAGCGTGGCCGAGGCCGTCGCCGGGCGCGACATCGTGATCACCATGCTGCCGCAGGACGAGCAGGTAGAGGCGGTGTTCACCGAGATCCTCGAGCACGCGAAACCCGGTGCGCTCTATATCGATTTCTCCAGCATCACCCCGAAGACGGCCGAATGGACCGCCGCGGAGGGCGCGAAGCGGGGCCTGCGGGTCCTGGACGCGCCGGTCAGCGTCGGCGAGCCGGGGGCTGTGAACGCCACGCTGTCGATCATGGTGGGTGGTTCCGAGGCCGACTTCGAGGCGGCGAAGCCGGTTTTCGCCGCCGTCGGAAAAACCTACGAACTGGTCGGCCCGAATGGTGCGGGCCAGGTCGTGAAGGCCGCCAACCAGCTGGTCGTCGGCGGCACCTACGCTTCCTCGCCGAGGCGATCGTGCTCATGGAGAGCCTGGGCGCGGACGCCGCCAAGGGCCTGGATGTCCTCGCCGGTGGCCTCGCGGGCAGCAAGATCCTCGACTTGAAGCGGAAAACCATACTGGCCCGCGACTTCCGCCCCGGCTTCCGCATCGACCTGCACCACAAGGACATGGGCATCGTGGCCCCGGACAAGTTCCGGGGGGCGCTGAGCGCGCCCGAGGTCGCCGCGCATCTGGCGGCCGGATTGCGGGCGGCGCGGCCGGATGTGCCGGTGGTGACGGTGCCCGTCGCCGATGGCGGGGAGGGGACGGTGGCCGCGCTGGTCGCGTCCGGGTACTCCGGGTTGCAGACCAATGTGACCGGGCCGGTGGGGAATCCGGTGGTCGCCTCGTTCGCCATGCGGGGTGGGACGGCCGTGGTCGAGCTGGCCGAGGCTTCCGGGCTGAAGCGGTTGCCCGGGCGGGCGACACCCGCGACGGCGATGACCGCGACCAGCGCGGGGACCGGTGCGCTGATCCGCACGGCGGTCATGCGGGGGCGCGGCGGGTGGTGCTCGGGTTGGGCGGCAGCGCGTGTACCGATGGGGGAGCGGGGATACTCAGCGCACTCGGTGCCGAAATGCTGGATGGCTACGGTCGTTCGCTGCCTCCGGGCGGGGCGGCACTGCGGCGGCTGGCGCGCATCGATATCCGGGAACTGCTTCGGGTGCCGGTGGTGGTGGCCTCCGATGTCGACAATCCATTGCTCGGACAGCGCGGTGCCGCACAGATTTTCGGGCCGCAAATGGGGGCCGGGCCGCGCGAGATCGAGGCACTCGAGGCCGGACTGGCCCGATTCTCCGAGATCGCCCGGCGCGATCTCGGCATCGATGCGGCCGACCAGCGCGGTGCGGGCGCGGCCGGTGGCGTGGGCTTCGCGGCCCTGGCCTTCCTGGGCGCGACCCTGCGGCCCGGGATCGAAATCATCCTGGAGCAACTGGATTTCGCGCAGGCGCTGAGCGGCGCACGCCTGGTCATCACCGGCGAAGGCTCGCTCGACGAACAGACCCTCAACGGTAAGACCCCGATCGGCGTCGCCCGTGAAGCATGGCGGGCCGAGGTACCCGTGATCGCGGTCTCCGGCCGCCGCGGCATCGACCGGGACATGCTGCGCCGCTTCGGCATCGACGACGCCTACGCTCTCACCGACCTCGAACCCGACCCGAGCGTCTGCATGGCCCAGGCCGGACCCTT
Source organism: Nocardia seriolae NBRC 15557 (assembly GCF_007990715.1). Classification (GTDB taxonomy): domain Bacteria; phylum Actinomycetota; class Actinomycetes; order Mycobacteriales; family Mycobacteriaceae; genus Nocardia; species Nocardia seriolae. Next base: position 7,333 of record NZ_BJWY01000063.1, read on the forward strand.
GCTCGAGCGGCTGGCGCACGGCATAGCCGCGGACCATCTGGAACGCTCGATCCGGCCGGACCCTCCGCATCGCTTCGTGGCGCCGGATGCCGCCACCCTGACCACCCGCTGGGGCTGACCACCCCACTTCCCGAAGACGGGGGCCGCTGACCGATGAGGGGTCGGCGGCCCCCGCGCTTCACCGCGTCAGCGCGGTTCCGGTCGTCGTCGACGAGGTTCCGGTCGCGCTCATCGGGGTTCCGGTCGCTACGGCGTAAATCGCTCGCTCCCACGGCTGCGCGTCGGTTGCGGTGAGGATCTCGTCCAGCAGCGGTGCGCGCGCCAGGCTGCCCGCGCCGTAGTCGCCGGATGCCCGCGCGCTGGCGATCACGGCGTAGATGACAGCGGCGTACACCTCGGACCGGGGGGACAGGACCACTCCGTGCGCGGCCTCGAAGCGGCGCAGCCGGTCCTCGACCACATCGATCACATCACGCAGGGCTCGGATCTCGACAATCGGTAGGTCGTCCACCTTCACCAGCCCCCGCCCCGGCATAGGTTCGTATCGAAACGGAATGTCCCGGCAGGCAACTCGATCGCGCTATGGCTGGACACTTGAAGGTCGAACATCGTTGAAGCCTCCCGTGATTCGGCATCGCGAACCATCAGCACACCATCAGCGACCGGCTCGGCACAGCGATTCGGCGAATTCGGGCCGATCCAGCCAAGGTCACCCCGAGATCAACGCACCGTCCATGATCATCGCGTAAACTGCGGCCTCCCACGGCCCCGTCTCGACCCCACCGAGAATCACGTCCAGGATCGGAGCCCGCACCAGGCTCCCCGCCCCGTAGTGACCGGCGGACCGCGCGCTGGTGATCACGGCGAAGATCAACTCCGCGTACACCTCCGCCCGCGGCGCGAGCACATACCCGCCCGCCGCCTCGTGACAACGCAACCGATTCTCGACCGTCTCGATCACGTCCCGCAGCACCCGAACCTCGACCTCCTGCATGTCGTCCATCTCAGATCCTCCAGGGCGGCCGGGGAGCACGCTTCCCGATCCGCACCAGATACGTCTTCGCCTGCAATTTGGCCGCGCACACGGTAATCGGACAATCCGCATGCTCCCGCAAGGCCCGTAACGCCTCGGCCTCGGTCATCACCGCCAGGGCAGAGTGCCCGGTCGCTGGAAGCCCGAACATCGTTGGAACCTCCCGTCATTCGGGGAATGCTGACGAGAACAGGAGACCACTGGACGCCCCGCGAAACGCCCGAAAGTGGGATCCCAAAGGCGAATTGGTTCAAATCCCCACGACCGGACCCACATGCGCGGTACAACGGACCCATCTATCGACGCTGTTTGATTCGAGTTCACACACAGAGGAACTGGAACGATGACCAGCAAGGATGATGAAGAGATCCCCGCGTCAACGCTGCCGAGACGGCAACTCGGCCGATTCCTGCGCGAGGAACGAGAGAAGAACGGCCTGACCATCGACGCCGCGGCCCGGCTCGTGGACCTGTCGAAGTCGGCGCTACAACGGCTGGAAGCCGGTCGGAACCAACGGATTCGGAAACAGGACGTGCGGGCGCTGTGCGAGACGTACGGTGTGGACGCGGCGGATATCGCACAGGCCGTCGAGTTGGCGGAGCAGGCCAAGATCAGAAGCTGGTATCACGCGTTCGGTGGGTTGTTCAGCGACGAATTCAACATGTACGTCGGACTGGAAGCCTCTGCGCGCCACCTGATCGTGTACCACGAGCAGGTACCCGGCCTGCTTCAAACTTGCGATTACGCCCGTGCGCTGATCAGTGCGTTCTACGTGAACAGTTCGGTCGACGATATCGAGCGGCGGGTGGAACTGCGAATGAAGCGGCAGGTCATGGTCACCCGGCGGGCCGACCCGTTGACACTCGAGGTGCTCCTGCACGAGTCGGCACTGCACCGAGTCATCGGCGATCGGAAAGTCATGTCCGTCCAGCTCCGAAATCTCGCCGAGGTCAGCAAACTACCGAACGTGACGGTTCGCGTGAGCCCGTACGAGGCCGGAATGACCTGGGGAATCCTGCACGGCCAATTCGTCATTCTCGATTTCGGCAGCGATGCGCCGAATCGCCTGACAGAGCCACCGATCATCTTCCTCGAAGGCGGCCCGTCCAGCGACGTCTACCTCGAGAAGTCCGCCGAAGTCCGGCGCTACGATGATTTGGCGGCTGCAATCCGGGCAACTGCCCTCGGCGAGAACGAAACCCGAGACCTACTGCGGCGTGTAGCGAAGGAGTACGAGCGTGACCGTTGACCATTCAAACGCCCGCTGGTTCAAGAGCAGTTACAGCGAATCCGGCGGCCAGTGCGTAGAGGTCGCCTTCCTCGCCACCGGCGTAGCCATCCGCGACTCGAAAAACCCCACCGGCCCCGCCCTCCACTTCACCCCCTCCGAGTGGACCACCTTCACCACGGCCGTCCGTGCGCTCCGCCTGGACCCGTGATGGATCCATCGAGTGGCACGGAAGTGGGTGATTCGTCCGGGTTATCGTCCGATTTTGTGCCACTCGATGATTGGGCGGGCGAGGGTGCGGCGGATGGGCCAGGGGAGGGATTTGAAGAGGGAGGTCATGGCTGCGGTGGTGGCGGGGAGGTCTTCGCGGTTGGATAGGTAGGCGTGTTGGGTGGGTGGGGGGAGGGTGAAGAAGGCGTCGAAGAAGGTGGGGATGTCGGTGGGGGGTAGGGCGAGTAGGGCTTGGAGGCCGGTGTGGCGTAGGAGGCGTACGGACCGTGCGGAATTCGGCCAGATCTGGTCTCCGGCTATGAGCTTGTCTGCGAGGGCGAGGGATGTGGCGATGCTGTAGCCGGTTGCGGGGTGGGTTAGGGCTCCGGCTGCGCCGAAGGCGGTGGGGGTTGGTTTGCCGCCGTGGAGGGGGAAGCGGACTCGTTCGATGGGTTCTGCGCCGGTGAGAGTGATTCCGCGGGAACGTAATCGGTGTGTCAGGCGCTGTTGGAGCGTTGACAGGTCGAGGGCGGGGCGGCCTGCGAGGCAGGTTTCTTCCAGGAGGACTCGGGTGTCGTCGAGGGGGACCGCGTAGAGGAATGAGCGGGGTGCGGTGGGGGCGGCTCCGTTGTCGTCGCGCCAGTCCATGAAATAGGTCTCGGGGTGGCGGGTGCGGTCGATGATCACGCCGAACGCGGTCTGTTCGGCGAGCTTGGGGGAGCGGGCGAGGCCGCGGGCGTCGATGACGCGGGCGGCGGGCAGGGTTGGGCCCGAGGCAAGTCGGACCGAGGGTAGGTCCAGGCCCGCGGCGGTGTGGCGGGCCGGAGGAGTGATATCGAGGACGCGGTCTTCGAGGATCCGGGCACCGGTGAGGTCCAGCGAATCCCGCAGGGTGGCGGTATCGAAGACCACGTAGCGGCGATACAGTTCGATGCGGCGGTGGGTCCAGACGAGTGGTTTGTCGATCGTGGCCGCGAGGACCTGCGGGTCGAGCCAGGTCGGGAGTTCGTCGGCCCAGGCGGCGTAGGTTGCCGTCCACTGGCGGTCGGGGTGCGGGTCGACGAGGGTGACCTCGAGCCCGTGCGCGAGGGCGCGGTGGGCGAGGGCGCGGCCTGCGGGGCCCGCGCCGCAGATGAGCAGATCGTCGGTCACTCCGTGATTGGATCATGGCGGACGGCCCGCATACGCTTCGGGAATGTGTGCCGGGCCGGGGAGGGTCCGGGCGGGCCGTGAAAGGTGAGTAGATGACGTATCCACCCGGGGGATCCGGTGGCGATCCGACTGTCCACAGACAGCAACCGCAGGAACCGGATCCGGCATGGTGGGATCATCCCGCGCCTGCCACGGGCAGTGAGTATCAGGTGCAGCAGCCGGGGTGGACCGGGTCGCTGCCGGTCGAGGGCCAGGGGTGGCAGCCGACGCAGACGAATTGGCCCGCGCAGCAGGGCTATCCGCAGGACACCGGGTACGGGCAGCAGCCGGGCTATGCGCAGCACACCGGGCAGGGGCAGCAGCCCGGGCTGCCGCAGGATCCGGGATATCCGCAGCAGCAAGGCTTTTCGCAGCCGCCGAAGTCGAATACCGGGTTGATCATCGGTGTGGTGGCGGGTCTGGTCGTGATGCTGGCCATCGCGGTGGGCGCGATCGTGCTGGTGTCCAAGGACGACAAGTCCTCCCAGGCCGACGCGACCACGACGACCACCACGACGGAGGCCACGTCCGCCCCCGCCACCACCCGCACCGCGCCGACCACCACCAAGCCCGCCGCGGGCGGCAGCCGCTTCCACTACACCGAATACGGCAAGGACTGGGACTTCAAGTTCGGCGACGTCGAACTGCACGCCAAGTACGTCACCGGCCGCGACTTCGACACCTGCGCCCAGATCGACAAGGCGGGCACGCTGACCGGATTGGGTTGCCAGGTCGCCTCGGAGATGGCGTGGAAGGCCGAGGGCGGTGAGCTCATGCTGACCCAGATCGTGATGACCATGTCCGACTCCGGCCAGGCCGACGCGGCCTACGGGCAGTTCGACAACAAGGACGTCAAGCTGAGCGACGGCACCTACATCGCCGACTTCGAAACCGGCAAGTGGAAGGCCGCGACGCTGGGCAAGTTCGTCGTCTACACCGTCGCCACCGCCACCTCCTCGGTGGACGAGGCGACCGTCGACAAATACCTGTCGTGGCGCTCCAAGGACACCGTCGCCGCGCTCGGCTTCCGCTGAGCCGGTCCGCTCCGAGCATTCGGATGCGACCGTGCCCGGCACCGAATCGCGGTGCCGGGCACGAGGTTTCGTCCGGCGTCAGATACCGCCGGTGGCCAGCAGACCGCCGTCGACCCGCACGGTCGTGCCGGTGATCCAAGCCGACTCGTTCGAGGCCAGGAACCCGATCAGCGCGGCCACGTCCTCCGGCGACCCCAGCCGCTTCATCGGATACACCCCCGCCGCCGCCTCCTCGTCCGCCGAGTACAGCGCATCCGCGAACTTGGTCTTGATCACGCCCGGCGCCACCGCGTTCACCCGGATCTTCGGCCCCAACTGCCAGGCCAGCTCCTCGGTGAGCCGGATGAGCGCCGCCTTCGAAGCCCCGTACGCGGCGATCACACCCGTGGACCGCAGCCCGGCGACGCTGGCCACATTGACCACCGAGCCCCCGTGCTCACCCATCCACGCCTTGTACGCCTCCTGCACATACCCCAGCGCCGCAACGACATTCACGTCGAAGATCTTGCGCACGGCCTCCAGATCGGCCTCCATCAGCGCCCCGTACACCGGATTGATCCCGGTGTTGTTGACGAGTACATCCAACGACCCGAACTGCTCCACGGCCGTCGAAACCTGCAACGCCCGAGCCTCGGCGTCCCCGGAATTCCCCGCCACCGCGACGACCTTGCCCGGATGCCCGAGCCCCCGCAGCCGCTCGGCCGCCTCCTCCAGCGCCTCCGGCTTCCGCGCCGAAATCACCACATCGGCCCCGCGCCCGAGCAGCTCCGCCGCCACCGCGAACCCGATACCCCGGCTGGCCCCGGTGACCAGCGCGCTCTTGCCCAACAAGTCATCACTCATGTGACGGCACGCTACTTCAGTCCTGTCGCATGAGCGAACTTGCGGTGGTTGGGGGCATTCCGTTTCTCGGGACCGGCTCTGCGGTCAGCCGGGTGGCGCTCCGTCGGATTCAGTAGGTCCACGCCTTCAGCACGGTTGTGTTGCGCGATGCCGGTGGGCCGAACACGCGCAGGTCGTCGTCACCGCGGAAGGGATGCCAGTCGTCGGAGGGGACACCGGTTTTGATGAATTGCATCCACAGGCCGTGCATTTCGTCGGCCAGCGCCTGTGGCGCATCATCGCCCGCGTAGAGCGTGAACCCGGGGTCGGCGAGGTTGTCGAAGGCGAAGCCCAGGTCGAGCGTGTGCATCGGGCTGCGGGTGTGGATGCTCGACGGCCAGGTGAAGTAGTAGCCGTAGCAGTTCTCCCGCTGGCCGGTCTGCGCGGCGTAGGTCGGGGCGGCGAACGCCGCGTCCGACAGCAGCTCCAGGAAGATCTCGGCCGGGGTCAAGCTGCCGTCGTACTCGGAGTGGTAGGTCGCCGCCGGTATCGTGGTCGCGGCGAACGGCCGGAATACCACCTCGAGAGCCTTGAGCGCCGCGTCCTTCGGCACGAAATCGCCGAAGACTCGCCAGAAGTCGGACTCCTTCCGGTTGTTGCCGATGATCATGCGAACCGGCACCGGGCCCCGGGCGAGCCGGCTCACCGGGTTGTCCCTGAGCAGCTCGCCGTCGATCACGGGCGGGAACAGGGTGAGCATGTTCTGCGGGCTGAGCGTGCGCATCAGCTCGGCGACCGCCGCGCCGGACTTGCGGGGGTTCATCTCGCGCAGCGCCTTCGCCGTGAGGTCGAGGCCGAGGGCCATGGCCAGCGGCGCGGCGATCTTCGCCGCCACCTCCGGAGTGGCCGCGACACCGATACCCGACTCGCAGATCACCTGGTGGAACAGCTCCCCGGCGAATTCGGTGGTGGCCAGCGCGGACACGCTCATCGAACCGGCCGATTCACCGCCGATGGTCACGCGACGCGGATCGCCGCCGAACGCGGCGATATTCGCCTGCACCCAGCGCAACGCGGCGAGCTGATCGTGCAGGCCGCGATTGTCGGGGGCATCCGGCAGGTGCGTGAAACCCTCCAGGCCCACACGGTAATTGGCCGAGACGAACACGGCTCCGTCGCGCGCGAAGGACGTGCCGTCGAACAGCGACTGGGCCGTGCTGCCCATGGCGAACGAGCCGCCGTAGAACCACACGTACACCGGGAGTCCGGCACCGGGTTGGGCCTGCGGCGGGGTCCAGACGTTCAGGGTCAGCCAGTTGTCGCCCTCGATCACCGGGTAGGTGTACGGCTCGGACAGCTCCATGGAGGCGGGCGGGGTCGGGCCGAACTCGGTGGCGGCGAACTCGCCGGGCAGGCGGTCGACCGGCTCCGGCAGGGCGAATCGACGCTCGCCCACCGGGGGATGCGCATACGGGATTCCGAGGTACCGCGCCACGCCGTTCACAAGGACGCCTCGGATATTGCCAGCCGGACATTCGACCTTGAATTCGCTCATGATGAACCCTCCACGTCAAGGAGTACGGGGGCGACAAATTGCGACGGTGTCGCCGGGCAGCACACCGGCGACACCGCCTGCGCAGACAACCCCATCGTTGCCGGAGATTTCGGACCGGCCGCCGTTGGTCGATCCGAGACTTTCAAATTCTGCTTCCATGCGGAGGCAGAATTTCATTCGACCACAGGAATTTGGAGAATGGGGAGGGGCTCACTGTCCAGAATCGGGGTAAATGCGGACACGCTCGACTGTGGTGCGCCGAGGTCGCCGAGAGGTCGTCGGTGCCGGGCATCCGCGGACAGATCGTGGTATTTCCGGACGATTCACCCATCGAGCATGCGGCTGACGTTATATCGAATTTCTTTCGTATGGAGAGAGAATACGTTCTGCTTTATCGTCGCTCAGTGTCCACTCTATCGAGGAGGGTTTCGATGACAACCATTCAAGAGAGCATTGTCGATGGGCCGCTGAACAAGCTGAACAAGCTGGCCCGCAGCGCATGGCAGTCCATCCTTGTCACCGGCGTCCTATCGGTGCTGCTCGGGGTCGTCGTTCTGGCCTGGCCGGGGCCGACGCTCGTCGTCGCCGGTGTCGCATTCGGCATCTATCTGGTGGCCAGCGGGTTGCTTCAGCTGATCTCGGCGTTCGGGCTCCATGCCGACGCCGGTCTGCGCATCCTCGCGTTCATCAGCGGCATTCTGTCGCTGGTGCTCGGATACTTCTGTTTCAACAGCACACTCGAGTCGATTCTGTTGCTGGCGATATGGATCGGAATCAGCTGGCTGTTCCGCTGACTCACCGTGATGATCGCGGCGATTTCCGACCCGGATATGCCGAGCCGAGGCTGGCAGATCTTCTTCGGCATCGTTGTCGCCATCGGTGGCGGCGTGCTGGTCTGGGCGCCGTTCGATTCCATCGCCGTGCTGGCCCTGACCGCCGGCTGCGCGCTCATCGTGATCGGCCTCCTCGAGATGATCACCGCGTTCCGGGTCCGTCGCAGCACCGCCGAGGTCCGCGACAAGATGACCGGTCTGCACGCATCCGCATCCGAATTCCGCAGCAGCAGAGGAGATCTTGCGAAGGGAGCGTAATCCGGCCGCGGTATCGCCGATCGCGGCGATACCGCGCCCCGGCCGCACCGATTCGGATCGGAATCAGTGGGGGCACAGCTCGATACGGGTATCGAGCAATGCCTGGTCGGCCGAGTTCCAGCGGTCGGCTCGGGCCAGGGCGGTACGGCAGAGCAGATCGGCCACCTCCGCCGGATCGGTGGTCCAGCGTTCGGACGCGAGGTCCGAGACGCCGATCACGCGCTCGTCGTCGGTGCCGTCGAAGCGGGCGAACCAGCGCGAACCGAGTGCGACGGCGATCGTCCGGCCGAGGGGGATCGGGTCGGTCGCGTTGCTGACATCCCAGAGCCGAACGGTTTGGTCCACACCCGCGGAGACCAATCGACGGCCGGAGCGGTCCACCGCCAGAGCGGTTACCGATGGGGTGTGAACGACCTTCTCGGTGTCCGGACCTCCGTGGGTCGGGTCGTCGATATTCCACGCGCGGATGGTTTCGTCGTCGCCGCCGCTGAACAGGTGCCGCCCGTCGGCGGCGAAGACGAGGGTCGAGACCGCGGCCTGGTGGCCGGTGAGTCGCCGCTCGAGCACCGGGTGGTGGCGATCGGCGATGTTCCACAGGTAGATCGCGGCATCGCCGGAGCCCGTGGCGACCCGGTTGCCATCGGGTGAGATCGCGATCGATTGGAAGGGGCGGGTGGCCTCGGACGCGGCGGTGCCGAGCGGATGCGGCGCAGCGGGGTCGCCGACATCCCACAGCCGAATCGAGACGTCATCGTCGCCGGTGACGAGCACCCGGCCGTCCGGGGTGAATCCGGTGGCGGTGAAGTGCTCGGTGCGGGTGGTCAGCGGGGTACCGAATGGAGTCGGACGAGCGGGGTCGGCCAGATTCCATAGTTGCAGCCCGCCGCCGGAGGAGTCGGATGCGGCGAGCGCTATGCCGTCCGGCCGAATCTGCACCAGGACACCATGATTCGGCGGCGCGGCCTGGGTATCGCTGGTCGGCGTGACCGCGTCCCGGGCGACCGTCCACACCTGGAAACGGCCGTTGGTGCTCGCGGTGACCAGTCGCGACCCCGCGGCGTCGAGCTCTACCGAGGTGAACGGCCCATCGGTGGCCACCGGAATATCGGCGGCCGGGCGAGTCCAGATCCGGACCCGCCCGTCCCCGCCCGCGGTGACCAGGTGAGTATCCGTGGTGAGTTCCAGGCTCGAGATGGGGCCGAGGTTGCCGCCGACCGGACGCCCGAACGGCTGGTAGCCGGAGGCCGTCTGCTGCCACAGACAGACCGTGCCGTCGGCGCTGCCGGAGGCCATCTGGCCATCCGGCCCGAACAGCAACGCGTCGACGGCGGCACCGTGCACGGTTTGCGGTGAACCGAGTTCGCGCGGCGCGGCCCGATCCGTCAGCGACCACATGCGCACCGTTCCGCTCTCGGTTCCCGCGATGAGGCGATCGTCCGGGCCGAACGCCAAGGCTTCCACGGCACCGGCCGCCGCGAACAGTGGTTCGCCGATCGGACTCAGCCGACCCGGTTCGGTGATGCTCCAGAAACGGATGGTGCGGTCGTCCCCGCCGCTGGCGACCAGGGTCCCGTCGATACTCATCGCCAGCGCGTTGATCACGCCGGTGTGTGCGGGGATGTGATCGCGTGTCTGCGGCACGGCGGGGTCGGTGAGGTCGACCAGCGTCAGCGCGCCGTCCTCTCCTGCCGCGACGAGCGTGCGGCCGTCGCTGGTGAACGCGATCGACGTGGCCGGTGCGGTGAGCGTCGAGACGCCAAGGGCCCGGGGAATTTTCGGATCACTGATATCCCACGTCCGGATGGTCCCGTCGTCGCTTGCGCTGGCGAGCAGGCCGCCGCCCGCCGCAAGGGCGACCGAGTTCACCGCGCACCGGTGGCCGCGCAATCCGGGGCCGAGGGCGACGGGGACGTGGTCGTCGGTGATGGACCACACCCGGATCACCGCGTCGTCGCCCGCGCTGAACAGCATCCGCCGGTCCGGATCGTAGGCGAGACCGTTGATCCGGCCGGCGTGCCGGTCGGTCGAGGTGGTGATCACCGGATAGGCCTGGGTGGCCATCAGGCGGGCCTGGGTTTCGGCGTTGCCGGGCCGGATTCGGTAGGCCGCCAACGCCATTCGTATCGACGCGTCGGGGTTGAAGTTCTCTATCCGCTTCGACTCGTTGATCAGGGCATTGACTTCGGCGTCGGCGCGCTCGCGTAGGACCGCGCCACGCTGCACGAACGCCAGCGTGGCCGTGATCAGGGCGACGACGCACAGCAGGGCTGCGGCGGACAGAAGAATCCTTCGGCGCGAGGACATTTCACGTTGGCGACGGATCGACGCCGCGATGAACTCCTGGGCGATCCGATTGATCGAGCCGCCACCGCCGGTCACCACACCGGCGGTCTCCAGGCGCTTGTCGGCATACAGCAGCGAATTCGGCTTTCCCTCGGTGAACCAGGTGCGCGCGTCCTCTTCGATGCGATGCCGGGCCGGGCCGAATTCCTTTTCCTCCGAGACCCATTCGGCCATTCGCGGCCACACTCGCGGCACCGCCTCGTGCAGCAGTTCGATCTCGTCGTCCTGCATGATCACCAGCCGCGCGTCGACCAGGCGGCCGAGTACCCGTTCGGTCAACTCGGGGTCGGTGGAGTCACCGACCATGACCTTGTGGGGCACCCGATTCCGCGTGATCGAACGCGGGCCGACAACGGTGAGCGTCATCAGGATCGACCGCGCGAACCGCTGTTCGTCGGCGGTGAGTGCGGCCCAGGCCCGTTCGGCGGTGGCCGCGACCGAACCCGCCGTCTCACCTGCCTCCCGGTAGGCCGCCAGCGTCAGCGTCCGACCCCGGCGGTGCGACCAGGTCGATTCGAGCACGTGCGACAGCAGCGGTAGCAGTGCGGCCTTGCCGTCGTCGGAGGTCGCGGCGTCCAGGTCGTGCAGGACGATGTCCACGAGTGCGGGCTCCACCTTCAGACCGCAGGCCAGGGCCGGGCTGGTGATCGCCTCGCGCAGTTCGGCTTCGCACATCGCGCCGATGATGACCGACGCATTCCTCATCGCCTGGGCCAGCAGCGGGTACTGGATGACGTCGTTGAAGAAGTCGGAGCGGATGGCCATGACCGCGGTGACCCGCCGCGCGGCCCCGGGTGCGGTGACGCGCGCCAACTCCTCGACGAAGTCTCGGCGCGCGGCGCTGCCCTCGCACAGGGTGAACAGTTCCTCGCCCTGGTCGATCAGCAATAACACGTCGGTGCCGTCGGGTGCCCGGTCGAGTGCGGCACGCAGGGTTTCGCCGGGCCGCGCGCCGGGGCTCATCGGTACCGGCGTGCGCGTGTCGGGATTCGCCTGCAAGCCCGCGGCGAGCAGCGAGGACTTGCCCGCACCCGAGACGCCGACCACCAGCACCAGGCGTGCCATGTCGGCAATCGCCTCCACCAGCGCCATCGCGCCGACGACCGCCGCGCGGGCGTTGTCGCGGCCGAAATACAGGTCCGCGTCCTCGGCGCGGTACGGGGACAGCCCTCGGTACGGCGGATGATCCGGCTCCCGCACCGGCCGGACCGTATCGCCGTGGTCGTCCTTGGCCTGTTGCCAAGCGATTTGCCAGCTACCGAGGTCGAGCAGGGTTCGGTCGGCATTCCGGGATGGTGGCCGCGCCTTCGCGTCGCCGATGAGGACGGTGAGGACCGGCAGCACGGACTCGAAGGTCGCGGGCAGGCCGACGCCGCGCCGCCAGTCGCTGATCCGCTGCACGGTTACCCGGCTGGTACCGGGTGTACCGACGATATTCGCCCGTCGCACCACGGATTTGACTACCGGCGTGCCCGCGAGCTGGAACAGCGCGGTCAGCCGTTGAGCGAAGCGTTCACGCGCACCCGCTACCACCGGCAAACTCCTGGAGGATCCGACGACACGGCTCGGACAGACACTCGCGCAGCACTCTCCGAGTGAAGGTTACAGCCGGTGCGGTTGTGTAGCGAACCTCTGGCATCCGGCGTGTACCGCAACACGGCAGCCATGTCCATGGCTCCCGCCGTAAACATAACGTCAATGCAATCCGGTCCGGATTATCCGACCAGGCGATTCACCGGTGTGAACTGGAGGATTGCCAACTTGTCGCTTGATGGCGCGGCGAGTCTCACGGGAGTATTCGAGGCATCGAACCGACTCGCGTCGCGGGTCATCGGAGGGTCGGCCGGACATCCGAGCCCGGCGACCAGTTCGAAATACACCACGATCGACGGCAATACCTGAGGAGTCGTCCGGTATGGAAATTTTCGATCCCGAGTTCAGCGCGGCGAATATCGCGCCGACCGTCCTCATCCGCCTGTGCGCGGTTGCCGAGGAGCGCGGAGTGGACCCCGAACAGTGGTTCCTGGGGACAGGCGTATTGCCCGGACGGCTCGACTCCCCGGCGGCGCGGGTCTCGTATCGACAGGCGACGACGATCATCCGCCGCGCCGTACGTGCGATGCCGGAAGGGGCGCTCGGGCTCGAGGTCGGATCGCGCGATTCGACCGTCACCTACGGCATGCTCGGCTTCGCGATGCGCAGCAGCCGGACCGCCGGCGATGCCATGGCACTTGCGAGCGAAATGTCCGGGTTGGCGGGCACCTTGACGGATTTCGGATTCAGCCGTCGCGGCGAGCTGAGCACGCTTCGGGTGTTCGAGCGCGTGCCCGATCCGGAGCTGGTGCGCTTCCTCACCGAGCAGGCGATCGCGGCGGCGCTGTCCTTCGGACGATCACTGGTCGGCGATGGGGTCGAACCCGTCGGGGTCAGGCTGAGCTATCCGGAGCCCGCGTACGCCGCCGACTATCGGCGATACTTCCGATGTCCGGTCGAATTCGGTAGCGGGGTCAGCGAATTGGACTTCCGCACCGAGTTGTTCACGCGGCCGATTCCCACCTACAACCGGGCCGGCCTGACGGTGGCCGTAGAGGCGTGCAGGCGAATGGCTGGGGGCGGTGCGGCCGGCAATGACGTCGTTGCGTCGGTCGAGTCGATTCTCGGCGAGAACCTGCGCCGCTCGATGTCGATGTCGGAGGTCGCCGAACGGTTGTTCATCACCGAGCGCACGCTGCGCAGGCGGCTGCGGTCGGCGGGCGCGAAGTACATCGATATCCGCGATCGGGTCCGGCAGCGCCGTGCGCTGTTCCTGGTCCGGGAAACCGGGATGACGATTGTGCAGATCGCCGCGGAGACCGGCTACCGCGACGCGCGCGAGTTCCGGCGTGCGTATGTGCGCTGGAACGGCGAGCCGCCGAGCCGGACACGGGCCCGCGGCGCGCTCGGGTCGTCCACCGCCGATACCGGAATCACCGGGCGGCTACCGGTCGAGGATGGCCGTATCGCATCGTGACGCGTACGTCGCCGTGCACGCCACTCGGGAGTGTGGCGTGCACAGCGATTTCTGTCCACGGGATTCAATTGCGACCCATCATTCCGGCCTTCTCCTTGATATCCGCCACACGCCGAGAAGTATCGCGGGATATCGAATCGATCCGTTCTCGCGTCCGCTTCACGGTCGGACCGATGATGATCCATAGCCGGAGAATATCCAGGATCATCGCCAGCATGCCGATGCGCAGCGATCGGCGCGCCAATCGCCGACTCATGGCGCGAAGGTGGCGATCGTTCGGAATCGATCGCGCGCCTTCGGACGCCCGCCGAAGATATCGATGCAAATGATTCGGTCGTGACACGGATCGAGCGGACCGACGCTGCGATAAATCACTCACTGCTTGTTTGAGGATTGTCATTGGGCCACTGTATTCCGTCGACGCTTGCAACCGCGATGGTATATCCGACCAAAATGGTGCGGTTTCCGGACGTCTTATTCGATATGGGATCCGTCCCTATTGACTCATTTATCAATGCTGGCGAACGCTCTGCTGATGAGAAAATCTGCTCTTCTCGGCATAGCGCTGTCCGCTGGCGCAACAGTCGCGTTGCTCACCGCGTACGGTGGCTCGATCAGCGACGTGAGGGCGCATTCGATCACGACGGTCAGCACCGATTCCGCCGATTGCAGAACCGGTGCGCAGACCGTGAGCGACCTGCAACCGGTACTGCGGCAACTCGGCGACAGCCTCACCGCGCTCGGTCCCGCCGCCGACCGGAACATCCTCCCGACCGCGCTCGCTCAACTCGACGACGCCCGCCGATCCGCCGATCGGATCAGCGGCGGATTCGCCGCGGCGGCAGACGCAATGAGCGCCCCCTCAATGATTCGATCCGAATTCCGACACCCGGCGGCCGTCCTCGGGCGGCAGGCTGGTGCGCTGGCACGAGATCGCCGAGCGCGGTGCGGCGCAGGCTGTCGCGCTGACTCGCAGTTGCGCACCGGAACTGGCTGTCACCACTGAAATCACCCCACAGGCAGCCGCCCCCGCGCTCATCGCGCTCAGCGCACAGGCGCGCATCCTGGTGATCGGTGCGCGGACGGTCTGGGACAACCGCCTGGTGGGTCCGACAACCATGGAGGTCGCCCGGCACGCACACTGGCCGCTCGTGGTCTGGCGCGGTGTCGAGGGCCGGCCGATCCCGCGTCGCAAACCGGTCGTGGTGGGCGTGGACGGCACCGAGTTCAGCACTGCGGCAATGGATCTGGGATTCGAACTGGCCGCGGCGTTCGGGACGACGGTGACGGCCGTGCACTGCGGGCCGCACCGGCTCCAGCCGGTGGGGCGGGAGATCGGCGAAACGCGGAGCGGGTCCGCGGTGCTGGCGGAAGCGCGCGGTCCCTACCGTGCGAAGCATCCCGGCGTCGAGATCACCGAGATGGCGGTGCCCGGTGTGCCCGCGACCGTGCTGGCCGAGGCGGGCCACGACGCTCAACTGGTGGCGGTCGGTACCCGGGCACGCGATGCGGCGACCGCCGCGCTGTTCGGATCGACGAGCCGGGATCTGCTGCACCATGCACCGTGCCCGGTGCTGCTCTGCCGCTGAATTCCCGACGAGGCACGACTTCCGGCGGGTGTCCGTGGGATCGGCCGGCGGCGTGGCAGGGGCCGGACGGCGATGGTGAGCGTGGGGCGTCTCGGTGCGGGCTACAGGCCGGTCGGATAGGTTTCCGGGGTCGTGCCCGCGATCCACCGGCTGCCCGGCGACAGCGGTTCGAGGGCTGTGGTTTCGTCGATGTGGATGATGGCGTCGTAGCGGTCGGCCGCGCGGGTATGGAAGTAGTGGCTCTGGCGTTCGGTGGTGGGCTGGTAGATGACGCCGATGGCACGTTCGAGCCGTGGGGTACGCAGGATCTCGCCGACGTTGTCCGGACGGTCGGTGCGCAGGAAGAGCGCGGGCATGCCGGTGTCGTGCAGGAGTTCCTCGATGCTGCTGGGCAGCGGGGGCCGCACTCGTTTGCGTTCGGCGTCCCCGCCCCAGCGGCTCGCTGCGGTGACCTCACCCTGTGCCGTGGTGAAACCGATACTGCGGCACTGGTTTCCGTGACGCTCCCGGATCAGCTGGCCGAGCGAGAGCTGGCCGTCGGCGGCCATTTCGGTGGCGCGGGCGTCGCCGAGATGAGAGTTGTGCGCCCACACCACGATGCGCGCCGGTGCGCCGGGGCGGTCGAGATGGCGGGCCAGCGCGTCGAGGGTGTCGGCCATGTGCTCATCGCGCAGGTTCCACGACGAGACCCGGTCACCGAACATCGCCCGGTAGTAGGCCTCCGCGTCGCGGACCGTCGAGGCGTTGCGCAGGGCGTCGAAATGCGCCTCGCCGTCCTGGATTTCGGTCAGCGCGGTGTTGCGTTGCAGTTCCACCAGCTGCCGGACGACCTCGGCCTGGCAGGATGCCCCGGCGCCGAACGCGGCCGCGAAGCCATAGGCTTGACCGTCGTCGTCGGAGGTGCGGTCGAAGCAGGCGTATCGGCGCTTGGCCCGCTGTGCCGCAGCGGGATCGGCCTGTTCCAGATAGTCGATCACCCGCTGCATCGAGCGGTGCATGGAGTACAGGTCGAGTCCGTAGAATCCGGCGCCGGGCTCGTCGCGGCGGCGCTGACCGTCGTTGTGCAGGCACAGCCATTCGATGAACTCGCGGACAACGGTATTGCGCCACATCCAGGCCGGGAAGCGTTCGAAGCCCGACAGCGCGTGTGTGGGCGATTCGTCGTCGCCGAGGCCGCGCACGTAGCGGTCGACACGGTAGGCGTCGGGCCAATCCGCCTCCGCCGCGACAGCGCAGAACCCGTGCTCGCTGATGAGCCAGCTGGTGATGGCCGCGCGGGCGGCATAGAACTCCTGGGTGCCGTGTGAGCTCTCGCCGATCAGCACGAACCGGGCGTCACCGATCAGCTCCGCCAGCGCGGATTCGGGCGGCACCCCGCCGGGGGCCGCGAGCGCCGCCGACCGCAGCACCCGCGCCGGATCCTCGGCCGGCCGTGCCGCACCGACGGTGGGGGTGGTGAGCAGCCGCCGCACTTCGTCATCGGTGGTCTGCGCGAAGTTCCAGAACGAATCGCCGACCGCCAGGAACGGCGATGGCATGGTGGCACAGACCATTTCATCGACGAGCGCGCCGAATTCGCGGCACGTCGATTCCGGCGCGGCCGGGACCGCGACCACGATCCGCTTCGGCTCCCCGGCGCGGATCGCCTCGACCGCGGCGAACATGCTGGTGCCGGTGGCCAATCCGTCATCGACGAGAATCACCGTGCGACCGGCCACCTCGTGGGGCGGGCGTCCGGATCGGTAGGCGGCCTCGCGGCGGGTCAGCTCCCGGGCCTCGTCACGGACGACGGCGCGCACCTGCTCTGCGGTGAGCCGCAGCGTGCGCACGAGGTCGTCATTGAGCACCACGCGACCGCCGCCGGCGAGTGCGCCGATCGCGAATTCGGGATTGCCGGGTGCGCCGAGCTTGCGCACGATGAGCGTGTCCAACGGGGCATCGAGCGCGGCCGCCACCTCCCAGGCGACGGGCACGCCACCGCGCGCGAGTCCGAGCACCACCACGTCGGGATCGTTGCGGTAGTGCTCGAGCAGACGGGCCAGCACGCGGCCGGCCTCGCGGCGGTCACGGAAGATCTGGCGCGGCTGGTCCCGGAACAACGGCGTCGTGGATGTCATCGGAAACTCCTCGGGGACAGGGGAATCGGGAGCGCTCCGGCAGCGCGGCCGACGAACGGATCGGTAGGGCGGCTCATCGGGTGCGCCTTTCGGAGGCGGGTCAGGGATGTGCCGGGATGGTTCGCGGCCCCGGCAGGCGCAAGCTGTGCGCAATGGAGTCGGTCCAGCGGCTGACAGCGGTCCAGTCACGCAGATCGCCGTATCGGCCGCCGCCCATCAGCCGGTAGAGGGCGCGAGCCTGCCACGAGACCCCGGCGCGCTCGTAATGGCCCGCGAATGCCCGGTATTCGTGTGGGGCGATCGAATCCCGCACCGCGGCTATCTGTTTCGGCACCATGCGGCCGAGGGGACCGCCGATCGGGCCGCGCAGCGCGGGGCCGAGCCCGACGCTGAACAGCCAGACGGTACGGGTGTTGAGTTCGTCGCGGTGGGCACGCACGTAATCCACGAGCGTGGGCAGCAGGGCCCTGTTGTGCACGGCGCTGCCGAGGACGACGGCGTCGAAACGGGACAGGTCCGGGGCGTGTTCGACGTCGGCGACCGCCACGGTGGCGCCGCGCCCGGCCAGGTCGGCCGCGATGAACTCGGCGATTTCGCGGGTCGAGCCCTGCGCTGTCGCGTAGAGGACGGCGATGCGGAGTGCCTGATCGGCCATGCCTCGGATCCTGGTCCTTGCGCCCGTGATCGGGTGAGAGGACTCGTGCCCGGACTCGGGGGACCATCGTCATCGGGTGCGGCGGCGAGCCGCTTGGGGCAGGGGACGAGATCCGGGAGAACGGGACCAATGTCCTGTTTGTCGGGATACGTAAGTCGGTGTCTCCCCGGTGAAAGGTGATAGCACCGGTGACTTTCGCTTCTGCGGACCCGATCGGCCGCGGCGGACGATCAAGTCATAGCCGAATAGGCGCGGCTGCCGGACGGGGGACACGGTGACCACGAAGTGCGAAACACCGAGGCTCGGTGCATCCGCGGTGCTGCTGGCGTTGCACCTGCCCACCGGGCTGGGCCACACGGTGGGGGAGCTGCGATACGACGGTCGGAATTCGGGCCGACACATCGCGCTACCGGTGTCGTATGTGCGGACGGGCGACAGCGTGGTCGTCCGGGTGGGCAACGCCGCCCCGAAGACGTGGTGGCGCAACTTCCGATCACCGCACGCGGTATCGATCCGGGTCCGTGGCGACTGGTTGACCGGTAGCGGGCATCTGGTCGAGCCGGGATCGATGGAATACGAAGAGGTCGAGGCGATCTACGAGAATGCGCGGCCGCGGACACCGCGGACGGGCACCGATCCGTACGTGGTGATCGAGCCGGTGTCGGTGGCGAGCCGCACGCGGGGATCGAAACTGTGGCGGCGATGGTTCTCGAACGTGACACCGGGCGAGTTTCTCGGCTTCGCCGCCCCCGCTGGCGCGGGTGCGCTCACGGTCGACGCCCGCGCCTTCGTGATCGTGAGCGCAATGCTGCTCGCGGGTGCGATCGAAGGCGGCGTGCTCGGGTCCTTCCAGGCCCGAGTGCTGCGAACTGTGTTGTCGGGTCTGCGAATTCGAGATTGGGTGACGGCGACGGCCGCGGAGTGCTTGCGGCAGCGCATATCCGCGCCGAGGTCGATGAACAGCACACGAACGAGAGCCATTGACCTCGGGATCCTTCTCACCCCGGTATCAGCCCCCGTCACCCGATAGCGCCCGAACCTCGGTCAGGGGTGTGCCGGGGCCCGGCAACACCAGTTCGGACGCGATCAGCTGGTCGGCCGCGAGCACACCGACCGCGCCATCCCGATAGTGGAACTCATACCCGGCATGCAAGGCGTAGCATCACCGTTGTGCGCAAACAGGATTGGGCACAACTCGCGTCGGTCGCGGCCCTGGCGGCAGCGGCGGATTCACGGTTCGGCGAACACCTCCTCGAAATCGGTCCGGGATTGGGGCAGCAACCCTCAAAGCCGAAGGCCGAGTGGTCATCGGCGAAAAGGCGGTCGACCCCGACTACATCTCACCTCGGAGGCTCGCCACGCTCGCCGAAGCCTCCGGTTTCACCCTGGACCGCCGGTTCGGTCCGCCCTTCGCCTACGAGGCGCGCCTCGTGCCCGCTCGAATTCCCCTATCGTCCATTGTCGGGACTCGTTCCCTGTCGTGACCCGGAGAATGCCGCGGGTTGGTAAACGCTTCCGCGGCGGGTGCTTCAGCGAATGCTCGAATGGCATTGGGAATCGGTGTGGGTCACAGGGGAGACGGCGTCGGCTTCAGGTCCGGCGGCGCAGCCACGCGGCGGCCCAGCCGCCGGCGAGGAGGGTGACGGCCGAAAGGATCGCCATCGCGGTCCAGTTGATCCCCTTGCCCAGCCACGGATCCTGCAGGGCGAGGACGAGGTAGTGCAGGGGCAGGGCGGAACCGATCCGCCGCAACGCCGGACTGAGCACTTCGGCCGGTGGCCCGGCCCCGCACAGCATCTGCATGAGGAACCACAGCAGGATGCCGATGCCCTGGGCCGCCCGGGCTGTCGGCATCAGCACCCCCAGGAGAACGCCGATGGCGGTGAAGGCGAGGATGCCCACTCCCGCGGCCAGCACCACGCCGAACCAGTCGGCGGGCCATCTGATGTGGTAGAGCAGCTGGGCGAGCCCGAGCAGCAGCGCCGACCCGGCGATCATTCCGGCGAGCAGCACGACCAGCTGCGAGATGAGCAGCGCGCCGACCGGCACCCGGGCTGCCTGAAACCTGCGCAGGACACCCCTTTCGCGGTAGGAGGCAAGGTGTACCGGCACTCCGATGACGCCGAGCGATGCTGCCACCAGGCCGAGATATGCGGGGACGTAATAGGTTATCGGCCCGACTCCGCGGAACGTGCCGTGCGGGTCGGGGGTATTGCCGAATACCTCGGCCAGGACGTAGAGCACCAGCGGCGGCAGGGCGAGTGTGAAGACCACCGAGATCGGTTCTCGGAGGAACAGTTTGACTTCGATCCTCGACAGCGACCGAATCGCGTTCATCGAGCCGCTCCCGTGGTCATCAGACGCAGGTAGGCGTCCTCGAGGCTGGGCTGGCTGACGGTCAGGTCGACCTTCTCCAGGCCGTGCTCGGCGAGCGTGTGCCCGAGTCCGACCCGGAACGGCTCCTCGCCGAGCACCTCCACCCGATGAGCGGTGGTTCGCACCTCCTGCACGCCCCTGACGCTCGCCAGAGTCGACGGCACCGAATCGGGCGGCAGGCCGTTGAGGACTACCCGGGTAGGGCCGCCGTAGTCGCGGACCAGCTGTGCGGGCGTGCCTTGCGCCGCGACCTTTCCGTCGCGCAGGACCGCGACACGGTCGCACAGTCGCTCGGCCTCGTCCATGAAATGGGTGACCAGAACGATGGTCGCGCCCGCGCGGCGCACCTGTTCGATCAATCCCCACACCTCTCGGCGGGCGTTGGGATCCAGTCCGGTGGTCATCTCGTCGAGGAAGACCAGGCGGGGCCGGGTGACCAGGGCCAGCGCCACGTGCAGACGCTGTCGCTGTCCGCCGGACAGGCTGGCGTAACTGGCATTTCGCTTGGCGGCCAGTCCCCAATGCGCCAAGGTCGCGGTGACGTCGACCGGGTACCGCGCCAAGCTGGCGAACAGTCGCACCGCCTCCCACACCCGGATCCGCTCCGGCAACGCCGAGTCCTGCAATTGTGCACCGACGACTGTGCGCAGGCTGTCCGGATCCGACCGCGGGTCATGGCCCAACACCCGAACACGCCCGGAGTCCGCCGCGCGGAGGCCGTACGCGCATTCGACGGTCGTGGTCTTGCCGGAGCCGTTGGGGCCGAGGAGGCCGAAGATCTCGCCCTCCTCGACGGTCCAGCTGACACCATCGACCGCGCGAACCGAGCCGTAAGACTTGTGCAGGTCGTCGATCACCAGCGCGTACATGCTCCGACTATCGACGATTCCGTCGCGGTGTGCACAGGGCCACAATGCCCGCTTCGGCGGGCCCTAATCCCGAAAGTCTCACGGCGGCGGGGCATCAGGTGTGCGGCGAGGTCCTATGGGAGTCCGGCAGCAGGGCACGGCGTGCTGCGCGATGGGGTGCGGTAGTCGACGCGGAAGACGGGGTAGCGTTCGGCGATGCCGCGCAGTTCGGCATCGGCGGGGTCGGTGGTGACGCCGAAGTAGTGCCGGGCTTCGCGGGCGGCACCCCACGAGCGGCCGGCGCGGCCGGCTCGGTGCAGGTAGGCGCGAATCACGGGAGGGCGTTCGGCGGGCGGTATCTCGGTCAGGCGCGCGGCGCGGCATTCGCGGCGGCCCAGGACCACACGGCCGTCCGCCGCACGGACATTGCGCACCCATTCGGACTCTCCGCCCAGGGATACCAGGAAATGGCGGCCGTCGTGGTCGACGCGAACCAGATTGGTGCGCCTGATGTTCCCGGTGCGGCGGCCTGGAACCTCCAGTACGACAGCGTAACCGGGGCTGAGGCCGCAGCGGGTGAGCAACTGGCCGAGCGGTTGCAGGCGCCGGTACGGGGCGGGGCCGGGACGATAGCCGGTCGGTGAGGTGTAATCGACCGGGGCGACGATTCCACCGAAGCGTTCCCGGATCGGGTGGCCGTGGTTTGTGCGCATGGTTGGTTCGCCTTTCTACCCGGGCGGATGCTCGGGCGCACTCAATGCTCGGTGAATCGGTGCAGGATTCCGACGTTCTCCGGGGGCGGTGGCGGGATCTTGGTGTCGTCGAAGTCGGCGACGAGCTCGTTGCGCACATCGACCACGCCGTCGACGGCTTCGGTGAGCGCGGTAATGATGTCGATCATGCTCTGCCGCTCCACTTTTCCGCGCAGGGTGATGATTCCGCCACGAACCTCGAGCGTGACGTCCGGCCCCGGCACGCACATGGCGCGGGTCAGGACCTCCTCGCGGATCTCGGCGGCCAGGTCGGCATCATCACGCAGATAGACCGACAGCAGATCCTTGCGGCTGACGATGCCCCGCAGCGTGCCGTCGTCATCGAGTACCGGGGCGCGTTTGACGCCGTGCCGGGCCAGTGTCGCGGCGGCCGAGGTCAGCCGGTCGCCCATGCCCACGGTCACCACGGATGCGCTCATCAGATCAGCAGCGGTGCGGGCCGCGGTGCTCCGGGCGAAACCCTTGCGGCGCAACAGTTGCCACAATGACGGCCCGGGGGCACCGCCCGCACGGGCCTGACGGCCGAGCAGGTCGGTCTCGGTGACCACGCCGACGAGATGGCCGTCCGTATCGAGTACGGGTACGCCGCTGATGTTCCGCTCGGCGAGGATGCGGGCTACCGCCCGGAACGGCGTATCCGTCCGTACGGTGACCACATCACGGGTCATGACATCGGCGACGCGCTTGTGTTTCATGGCATGTCACCTATCGGTGGGGATGGAATCGCATAACTGACCGACGACCACCGCCCTCGCTGTCCACGACCGCGATGGCCTCCTCTCGTCGTGAACTGTGCCAGCGTGCGGCCGGCCTTGGCGAGAGGCGAATGTCACCGGTCCGCAATGCCGACCGCACCGTCGAGGAAGCGGCCTGGCCGACGACCCGCCGCGAGCTGTTGGGCACCGGCTGTGAAGCGCTTCAGAGCGGTGTCGGCCAGCAGGACAGCGGGGATGGCCAGCAGGGCGGTGAGGGCGCCGACGGTGGTCGGGCCGGTATGGCCGAGCAGGTGAGCCAGGGGCGGGACATAGAGGAATCCGGCGAGCATGACCAGCTCGGCGGCGATCGCCCAGATCAGCAATCGGTTGGTTCGCAACGGCATTCGCCAGGCGAAGCGGACGGTGCTCCGGCAGGCCAGGGCATTGGCGACCTGTCCGAAGACGATCGCGGTGAACGCGGCGCCCGATGCCGCGGTGAGTGCGGCTCCGTGGGGAAAGGGGTTTCCCGGCCGCCAGCCTGCGGCCAGGAACGCCACCACGAAGACCATCAGGCTCGTCACGGCCTCGACGGGCCCGAGGATGCCGAACGCGCGGCCGAACAGTTTGCGGTCGAGCAGGTGACCGCGGGCCGGCGGGCGTTCGAGGACGTGCGAGGCGGGCGGCTCGGCACCGAGCGCGAGCGCGGGCAGCACGTCGGTGCCGATGTCGAGGGCCAGCACCTGCAGCACGCCGATGGCCAGCGGGAAGCTGCCGCCGGACAGGGCCCAGACGACGAACGGGGCGAGCTCGGCGACGTTGTCGGTCAAGTGGTACGTCAGGAATCGGCGAATGTTGGCGAAGGTCGCCCGGCCCTGTTCGACGGCGGCCACGATGGTGCCGAAATCATCGTCGAGCAACACCAGATCGGCCGCCTCACGCGCGACATCGGTTCCGGATCTGCCCATGGCGACACCGATCGCCGCCTCGCGCAGCGCAGGGGCGTCGTTGACGCCGTCGCCGGTCATCGCGACGACGTGGCCGCGTGCCTGCAGCGCCTGCGCGATCCGGAGCTTGTCCTCCGGAGTCACGCGGGCGACGACCACCGTCTCGCGATCCAGCAGCTCGCCCAATGCCGTTGCGTCATCGGGCAGTTCGCGGCTGGTCAGCACGGCGGTGTCCGGCGTGCTCAAACCCACCTCGCGAGCGATGGCCCGTGCGGTCTCCGGATGGTCACCGGTCACCATCGCGACCCGGATACCGGCGCGGCGGCAGGCGCCCAGTGCGGCGGCCGCCCCATGGCGCGGCGGATCCTCCAGCGCGACGAACCCGAGCAGCCGCAGATCGCTCTCGGCCTGTGCGGCATCCGCCGGTAGGGCGGCCCCGACCGGACGGGTGGCGACGGCGAGCACCCGCAGGCCGCGACCCGCCAGCCGGTGTACGGCCTCGTCGGCCTCGGGTTGCGGTCCGCACAGCGGCAGGATCGCGTCCGGTGCGCCCTTCACGAAGACCGTGTCACCGCGAACGACCGACATGCGCCGGCGTCGGGCATCGAAGGGGAAGCGGACGAGTTCGGACGCCGCGTCCAGGTCACCTGCGCCGGCGCGCGCGGCGAAGGCGTCCAGGGCCGCTTCCATGGGGTCGCCCTGGGCGACCCAGCCGCCGTCGCGCCGCACGGCCCGACCCGACGAGCAGCAGCGCGCCGCCTGCGCCAACTCGCGTACCGCGGCCGGGCTCACCTGCGGCGCACAGGTGATCGTGCCGGTGGGGCAGTAGCCGTCGCCGGTGATGGTCGCCGTGCCGGCGGGCAGCCACACCTCGGTCACCGACATCTCGTTGCGGGTCAGCGTGCCGGTCTTGTCGGTGCAGATGAAGGTGGTCGAGCCGAGCGTCTCCACCGCTTCCAGATGCCGAACCAGCGCTTGGCGCTCGGCCATTCGTTGCGCGCCCATGGCCAGCGACAGCGTGACCGTCGGCAGCAGACCGCACGGCACCACGGCCACGGTGACGCCGATCGCGAACAGGAATCCGTTCGAGGCCGGGGCGCCGTCGAGCAGCGCGACGCCGAAGAACACGACACCGACGGTGACTGCCACGGCGGCGATGATGCGTGAGACCCGGTCCAGTTCACGGCGCAGCGGGGTCGCCGGAGCGCGTTGGGCCTGAGTGAGCGCGGCGATGCCGGCCAGCCGGGTCCGCTGCGCGATCGCGGTGACGGTGGCCTCGGCTTCGCCCTCGACGACGAAGCAACCGGCATACACGCTCTCGCCGGGACCGGGGTGTTCGGGCACGCTCTCCCCGGTGAGGGCCGAGGTGTCCACGGCCAGCGCATGCACTCGATCCAGTCGCAGATCCGCGGACACGCGGTCGCCCTGGTCGAGCAGGACCACATCGCCGACGACCAGCTGCTCCGCGGGCACCGATACGGCGTTTCCGTCGCGCAGCACGGTGGCCTGGCGTGGCAGCAAGGTGCGCAACCGCTCGGCGGCGTGCTCGGCGCGCTGTTCCTGCGCGAAGGCGAACGCCGCGTTGAGGACGACCACCACGAATACCGCGATACCCAGCTGTGGCATCCCGGCCACGAACGCCAGCGCTCCCGCGAGCCAGAACAACAGCGCGAAGAAGTGCACCATCTCCGCCGCGAGCCGCCGCCACGCGGGCACCGGGCGTCGCACCGGAAGGACGTTGGGTCCCTCGGCCTTTCGCCTGCGTTCCGCCTCCGCGGTGGTGAGTCCGCGGCCGGTCCGCCCGGACATCGCCGTGGCGCGGGCAGCGGACTCCGCCGCCGGGTGATCGCCCGGGCCCGGGGAGGCACCGGTGTACATCACAGTCCGGCTCTGCGTCCGCGCCGGGCCTGCCGGTCGGGGTGGGCGCGAGTCCATCTGATGGCGATCAGCAATGCGCCCGCGCACAGTCCCGCCGCGCCCGCCACCCCCGAGATGACGATGACAACCACTGCGACTGTGCTCATATCGGCCATTGTCTTCGGCCAGTGAGGCCGGCGAGAGGCGATGAAGGCCCCGATCCGAGGGACGTTCGCCCCCTCTCGTGGAGAGGGCCGCAGCCGCGAGGATGATAAGCCTCCGGTTCCGGTCGTGCGGCAATCCAACTCGGTTCCATCGAGCAGGCAGCGGTCGGCACGGCAGAGTGGCCGGGCGGTCAGCTGAGGTGGATCGTGCGCTGATGCGTGTCGATGGCGTCGCGCAGTTGGCGACGCGAGAGTTCGTGACCGCCGCATTCGCAATGGGCCGGAAGCAGATCGTCGGTGTAGCGGTCACCGTCGAGCAGATCGACATACTGGATGTGGCGTCGGTCGGCGCGGTGTGCCTCGTCGATGTAGTCGCGGCGGCCGTGCGCGTGGGGTCCGATCGCGGATTCGTATACGGCGCCGGCAGCGGTGTCGAAAACCGCCGCGACATGGTGGCTTCGACCGCAGCGCACCCGCACGAGCGTGTGGTCGTCGCGGTCGGGTCCGAGATCGTCGAGGGCCCGGCGGGCGGCGAGTTGCCTTTCGGATGGGCTGAGTTCGGCTGGATTGAGCATCGATACTCCCGAAGATGATGGGTGATTGCGGGAAGGTCGGCTCGGACCAGTCTCGCGACAATCGGATCCCGGAAGAAGAGTCGCAAGTCGTTGATCAGGAGGCCCGACGGCTCGTCCCATCGCCCTCTCGGTGGATGCGGGAAGCGGATGGTGGCGGTGCTCGACGATGCCGATGGAGCTCGCACTCGCGGAAGCCGGACGGTGGTCAGGTGCCGTTCGGCTCTATCCCATTGCCTTGTGCGGATTGCATGATTGCTACTACAGGTGACTCGCCGGGGGCTCATTTGCCATTGTGGCCCAAGCGGGTTCGACGCAGGTGCGGATTCGATCCGCGATCGATCCGTCGCCGGAACCGAGATCGGGCGAACGAGGATGCGGACGAGCTGGGAGCGGTGGGGTGCGGCGAGCGGTCTGGCCGCAGCCGTGGTCGGGGCGGTGGCGGTGATATTCGAGCGCGGTCCCGTCAGCCCGGATGACGCCAAGGCCACCGTGATCGACCACTACACCGAGAATCACGATGCGCTGTTGACCCAGAGCATGCTGTTCCTGGCGGCCGCGGCGCTCTACCTGTGGTTTCTCGCCGCCTTGCACGCTTACCAGGCCGAAGCCGAAGGCGACGCCGGCCACATGGCGAACGTCGCGTTCGGTGCCGGAATCACCTGGGTCGCAATCAATATGATCGCCCAGGCGTTTCAGGTCGGTCTGGCCCAAGCGGACCGGTACGGCGCGGAACCGGCCCTGATCGCCACGATGAACGCGGTCTTCACCATCGCGGCGCTGCCTTTGGCGGTGATGCTCGCCGCCGTCGCCGTGGTGACGCTGCGTCATCGCGCCTTCCCGGTCTGGCTCGGCTGGATCGCGATCGTGGCGGCCGCGGCGCAACTGCTGCTGTGGTGGGGCACCATCGCCGCCGGCGGTCCGCTCGCACCGGCCGGGTGGCTGAGCTACGCGCTGTACCCGACCTTCGTGATCTGGCTCGTTCCGGCCTGCATCGTGATGATCAGGCGGGTCGCCGATCGCGCGATCAGCCACCACCCGCGGTGACAGTGACCGCGGGGACATCCGATGTCCCGACCGTGGCGACCGTGCGGTCGGCCATTCGCATTCGGGTGGCAGGCCGGGAGTCCATCGGCTGCCGCCGACTGCCGAAGGACTCTGGCGCGGGATGGTGTGCGACTCGAATTATGTAGGGCACCAGATTGATTGGGTGTAGGTCGTACGAATGCAGGGGTTCGACATGGACAATCGGTGGGACGAATCGGAGTCGGCCGTGGCGTGCGTGGCCGATGTCTCCGTCGACGGTGGCGCGGTGGTGCCGATGATGGGGCTGTTGGCCGGGAACGGTGAACTGGTGATCCCCACCGACTGGGACGATCCACCGGTTGCCGACGGGGTCGGTCACGTGATCCGGATCGAGTTGCGCCCGCCGTGGATTCGGCTCGGACCGGGGCGGGTGCAGTCGGTCCTGGAGGGCTGTCACACCTGGCGGCTCGGCTACGGGAGCGCCGGGATCGAAGCGCGGGAGGGCGATCCGAAACCGGCACATGTGATCGTGACCGCGCTGGTGCCCGGCTCGGTGCGCGCGAGCACCTCCGATGCGGAACCGGCTCACAACAATGGCGTCACGCGGCAGCAGGTCGTGCTGTCGTGCGCAGGCGCACTGCTGGTCGGGTTCGTCGTCGGGTGGCTGATCCTGCGGATTCGCCGCTCGGAGGCGCGCTGACAGGAGAGGACCTTCGTCCTCGGGCGTCGAGGGTCTTGGCCTCCGTGAAGACGCCCCTCGATGTGCCAGGCTTGGTCCACCCGGGCGATCGGGCATCGAATGTGTGTCCGTCCATACGGAGGGAATGTCGATGAGGCACAAGACCATTGCCGATGTCATGACCCGCGAGGTGGTCGCGGTGCGGGCCGATACGCCGCTGCCCGAGATCGTGCGCATTCTCGCGGCGCATCGGATCAGCGGTGCGCCGGTGCTGGACGCCGACGGGCGCGTGGTGGGTGTGGTCAGCGAATCCGACCTGCTGCGGTCGCGGGCCCGGGCGGGCCGGGCGAACCGTTCGTCGAGGTGGACTCGGCTGCTGCGCAAGGCGGTGCGACCCGGGCAGGCGGCGCGGACCGCTGCCGAGTTGATGTCCGCGCCGGCGGTGACGGTGTCGCCGAATGCCGGATTGGCGATGGCGGCGGCGACTCTCGCCCGGCACGGGGTGAATCGGGCGCCCGTGATCGGGGACGACGGGGTGCTGGCCGGCATCGTCAGCCGCAAGGATCTGCTGTCGGTGTACGGGCGTCCGGATGCCGAGATGGCCGACGAAATCCGTCGTGAGGTACTGGAAAAGGGGATGTGGCTCACCCGGTCCGACGCGACCGTCGTCGTGCGCGAGGGGATCGCGACCCTGCGGGGCACCGTGGAGGGTCAGGGCACGGTCGACGTCATCACCGCGCTGACCGGTGCGGTGGACGGCGTGATCGACGTGCACAACGAGATCACCGCGGACACCGCCCGCGGCATCATGCACGATGGTGTCGAGACCATCTCGGAGTCCGCGTCGGTGGCGCAAGCGGCTGTGCGCATGCGTGATTCGGATATCGGTGCGCTCCCGGTGGTCGACGCCTTCGGTGACGCCGTCGGCATGGTCACCGACCGCGACCTCCTCGTCGGTTGCCTCGCGGTCGGAGCGGACCCCCATCACACCCGGGTCGGTTCGATCATGACTGCCCACCTGCGGACCGTCCCCTCCGGGGGGAACATCGCCGAGGCGTTGAACATCATGCGGGAGTACCGGGTTCGGCGCCTGCCCGTCAGCGAGAACAACCGGTTGATCGGCATCATCACCGAGGCCGATCTCGCCCGGCATCTTCCCGCGTCGGCCGTGGGTCGGCTCGTCGGGGAGATCTGTATGCGAGCGGGGGACCAACCTTTCCCGCCGACGACCACCGGATCTGCTGTTTCCTCCGACAGGGGACGACCCTGGAGGCAGCCGAATGAGGAGTTTCAGCCATGAGGTCTCACGATCGCGATGACATCCGCCATCGGTCGGCCGCCACCCGGGTCGCCTCGTTACCCGCAGTTGCGCTGCAATGCGACGACGAGGTCCACGTACGAACCGAGGACGCCCAGTTGGCCGGGCGGCTGGTCGTACCGGAGGATCCGGTCGGACTGGTGGTGTTCGCGCACGGCAGCGGCAGCAGCCGCCACAGCCCCCGCAACCGCTACGTCGCCGAGGTGCTGCAGCGCGCCGGGCTGGGCACACTCCTGTTCGATCTGCTCACCCCGGAGGAAGAACCGAACCGCCGCAACGTCTTCGACATCGATCTGCTGTCGCGGCGGCTCGCAGACGTCACCGTGTGGCTCGCCGGGCAGCCCCGGGCGGAGGGTCTGAGCATCGGGTACTTCGGGGCCAGCACCGGAGCGGCGGCCGCTCTGCGTGCCGCCACCGATCCGCGGGTCGAGATCGCCGCGGTGGTCTCGCGTGGCGGGCGACCGGACCTTGCCCGGCAGGCGCTGTCGCTGGTGCGCGCGCCCACGTTGCTGATCGTCGGCGGACACGATCACGTGGTGCTCGAGTTGAATCGCCTCGCGGCACAGCTGATGTCGTGCGAGGTGGTGCTCTCCGTGGTGCCGGGCGCGACCCACCTGTTCGAGGAGCCGGGCACGCTGACGATGGCGGCCGAACTCGCCCGAGACTGGTTCACCGCCCGGTTGCGTCCCGAGACCACCTCCCACCGATCCGGTCCGCGACCGCCGTTCGCCGGAGGGGATGTGGATGTCATCGGCTCTTGACGCGGGCGGGGGCGAGAACGATTTCGAGAGGACTGCGCAATGACCACGGCACGCGATGTCATGCATGCGGGTGTCGAAACCATCACCGATACCGAGACACTGGCCCAAGCGGCTCGCCGCATGCGCGATCTGGACGTAGGCGCGCTGCCGGTTTGTGATTCCCAGGACAGACCGATCGGCATCCTTACCGATCGCGACATCATCGTGAGATGTATTGCCGCCGAACAGGATCCGGCCGGTGTCACCGCGGGCGCCCTGGCCCAGGGCGGTCTCGTCACGGTCGGCCCGGACCGCGACATCGATGATGTCCTCGCCATCATGCGGCGTAGCCGGATTCGGCGGCTACCGGTACTCGAGGACGGGCGATTGGTCGGCATCATCACCGAGGGCGACATCGCGCGCCGAATGCCCGAGCAGACCGTCGGGGAATTCGTCGAAGGGGTCTGCGCGCCTTGGACATAGCGACGTCCGATGAGATTGCCTTCGACGGGGCGCCGCACAGCTGGGCCTCGGCCTGCGTAATCATCGACCGTCGTCGCGCGCGACGACGGAAGCCTGAGCGCATCTGCTGAGGAAACAGCTCACCCCGGACGGCGCTGCGCACCGATTCGTGTTCGAAGTGGATGACCTTGGTCTCTGTGGGGCGCGGCAGCGGTACGGGATGCTCGGGAAAACAACCGTTTCAGGAGGCGTCATGTCAGACACAGCTGTTCCCGCAACGGAATCGGGAGCCGGTTCGGTGAATCCGCCGATCCTGGTCGGGGCCGATGGATCCGAGATTTCCTACCAGGCGGTGGCGTGGGCGGCGACCGAGGCGGCCGCGCGGGGCTGTCCACTGCACATCGTGGTCTCCTACGCGCTCACAATCGGGATGGGACCCGTGCCGGAGCTGTCGGAGGCGGATCAGCGGGCCGTGCGGGAGCAGGCGACGCAGGTGCTGGCCGATGCCGAACGGATGGCGCGACTGACGGTGCCGGGGGATACGCTGCCGATCACCACCGAGCTGATCTTCGAGCTGATCGCGCCGGCGTTGATCGATCGATCGAGCCACGCTCGCCTGGTCGTGGTGGGCAGCCGCGGCCTGGGCGCGGTCCGCCGCGCGATTCTGGGGTCGGTCAGTATCGCGCTCGCCCGGCACGCGCACTGTCCGGTCGTGGTGGTGCACGGCGATCCCGAGGCCGCGGCGGACGGCAAGCCGATTGTGGTCGGGGTGGACCGCACCGCCAATAGCGTTCCCGCGATCGAGCTGGCCTTCGAGGAAGCCGCGCTGCGGAAGGCCGATCTGATCGCCGTGCACTCCTGGAGCGACAGCAGCGGTTTCGACCTCCCGGTCATGGGCTGGGAAGCCATTCGCGCGACCGAGGACAAGCTGCTCGGCGCGGCCTTGTCGGAGTACCGGAAACGCTATCCCGAGGTCGTCGTCAGGCAGGTCGTGGCCAGCGACACCCCGGCGCGAGCACTGCTCGAACTCGCCGAGGACGCGCAACTGGTGGTGGTCGGCAGCCACGGCCGCGGTGGTTTCGCGGGCATGGTGCTGGGCTCGGTGAGCACCACGATGTTGCATTCGGCGCACTGCCCGGTGCTGGTCGTCCGGTCGTCGTGAGTCCCGAATCCCCGGCGCCGTCCTGAGGCCGTGCGCCGGTGGGCCTTTCGCCCTTCAGCCGGTGCCGATCGACCGCAGTCGGCCCGTGGGAATCCCGGCATCACGACGATCCGCACCGGCTGGTCTCCGCGGCCGTGGTGGTGGCCGCCGCGACCGACCCGGTGTCAGCGTAGCCGCGTGCCGATGTTGTCGGCCGGGATCCCGCACCCGCCATCGGACGTCGAGTTCGCGAATGCGCCGCTGGGTGTCGGCCATTCGAATGGCCAGTGACCTGCGGTTCAGGAATTTAGAGGACTTCTTCCTCTTTTTGCTCGAGTGTTGCGGTGATGGGATTCGGGGACCTCGGCCGACCCGGTCGAACCGATGATTCGAGGTGCTGGATGGTGGGCTGCGCGAGGATTCCCGGGGTAAATGGTGTGCGTGTGGTGGTGCGCGGGGGTGTTCCCGACTAGGCTGTCGAACGGGTGCCGAGGGCGGTGACCGGCATGTTGCGGAGGCGCGGACTGGAGGCCGATGCGGTGGTGCGGCTGAGTCGTTTGCGCAGTCCGAGCGGTCCGGTCCTGGTGCAGGTGAACCTGGGGATGGAACGGATGTCGATGCGCACCCAGATCGTCGGCCCGAGTTCGCTGGCGTGGGGGCTCGCGTGCGATCGTCTCGACCGCAGACTCGATCGCCTCACCGTGGGTGCGGCACCGCGATGGCGGGCCGATCCGCCGCGGGCCGGTGCACTGGCCTACGAGAGCGCGCACACTCCGATCGTGCGCCGCGAGACCGCCGCGCTGGTGACGTGTGATCCGGTGCGGGCGGTCGCACTCATGGATGAAATGGACTACGACGCTTTCGTTTTCACCGACCGCGAGACCGGGGAAGACGCGATGGTCTGCTGGATCGGGCCGATCGGAGTGCGGCTGGCTCGCCAGTACCTCACCGATCGGCCGCGCACCGACGCCATGCCCGCGTTGTCGATCACCCCGGCCCAGACCCGGACCCTGAGCGAGACCGACGCGGTGGCACGCTTGTGCGGGCGCGGCCTGCCGTTCCTGTTCTTCACCGATCGCCACGACGGCCGCGGCAGATTGCTGTACCGGCGTTACGACGGCGAGCTCGCCCTGATCGTCCCGGCCGCGAGAGGGTGAGCGCTTCGCCCGGGGATCAACCACGGGGTGTGCCGACAGGACACGGTTGCGGGCCGCGTGATTGAATGCCCGTACGAAGCCGCCCGCGTAAGCCTTGACGGTAGGAAACCAACGATGCCGAGCGTTCGGTACACGTCGCCGGAAACGCTTGTTCGCAAGCCTTTTCTGCGATGTCCCATAGCACGGCACCGTTGCCGAGGTTGCTTTCCGAGCTCGAACATGGGGAAGTGACAGCCGCGGCAATGGCCACTGCGGCAATACATGCGAACATGCGGCGCGCCGGAGCTGAATTCACCGCAGGGGTAGACGTATTCATCGGCTCCTCCTCCGGGCGAGGCTGGTGATCGCCGGGGTAGTCCGTCGGCAAACGCTGAACGATCCCGAAGAGTTTGCTTTTCGCGCAGTGGTGGCCTTATGCGTTCCGGCCTGGCTGCGACTGTGGGGCGGCGAGGTGGATGCCTCGCAGGAGCATGGCCGCGGCGGCCAGCAGGACCGGCGCGGGGGTGGGCTCGGCGATGAAGGCGAGGATGGCGCTCCAGATGAGTACCGTCCATGCCAGGAACGGCGGGGGAACGATGGCGCGGTGGTTCAGCCACAGGATGAGAAGGCCGATGATGAAGAGGGGGAGGCCGAAACCGGCGGGGTTGGACCAGAAGGCGCGGGCGGGCATGGCGTCCTCCTGCTAGTGGCCCCACAGTCGCAGGGACAGCCAGTCGCCGAAATAGGCTTGGCTGAGCAGTAATCCGGTGATGAGGTGGCCGGCGCCGATGAAGGCGATGATGCGGCCGGACCATTTGATCATTGGAATCGGGCTCCTAGTACT
>NZ_BJWY01000064.1 GCF_007990715.1 Nocardia seriolae NBRC 15557
AGTACTAACACCGATCAACCCGAACCACCCCACGGCCCATGGACCGCAATTGCGGATCAAACCGGTCGGCACGCGCAGTACGCCATCAAGGGCTTGACCTGCTGTTTCACCTGATACTTCCGTTGATGACACCGTTCCCGGACCCTCCAGTTCCCGCTTGATCATCACCGGTCCGGAAATCTGAATTGACCGTCGAATGGCGCGGTACTCCAGCGCTCCCGCATCACCGTCGCCATACATGGATGCTGCGCGGCCTGTTCTCGATCGTCGGGCATGCTTACTTCTGCTCGACCTGCAGGTATGCAGAACCCAGCCCTCTTAGATTGCCTGATAGTTGCTAACGTCGTGTAATGGCCATGTCTCGGCGACGCTGTCTGACGACCTCGCTCGGGGTTGCGTTATCGGCCTGGTGGGAGGTTGGGTGCGGCGTCGACCGCGATCCTGACAAGCGGGTTCTCGCACACGTCACCTCGACGGTCCCGGCACGCACGACAGACCCGCCGGCCGCAGACGACAACGAGCCTCCGAGTCTGGCCGACCTCTATGCCCTACGTACCGGGCCCGCGCCGATGGGCGCTGATCAGTGCACGCTCACCGTGCACGACATCGGGCCGTTGACCGTGCTGTCGGGCCGGGTCGAAGCCTCCGATCCGTTCGTGAGTCTCGGCCGGGGCTTGGTGGTTTCGGTTGCCTCCGGGCAGATTCCAGTGGTGCTCACCGTCGCGGAGGTGCCGTACCCCAACGGCGACACCGAACTCCGCAACGCTTACCTGAGCCTGGTCTTCAGCGACGATCCGCCCGTGATGGTCGAGAACGTCACGCCGGAGGGAAAACCACCCGCTCCTCCCGGCAAGATCTACGGCGTATCCGTCGATTCCGGTCTGGCCGGTTTCGTCGACGCGCAAGCCGTCGCCCAGGTCCCCGACGATATCGACACCACGGTTCTGGAAACCGGGCGCCCCGGCGCCTGGATCGACCTGTTCAGCAAAGACCCTCGCATCCCCAAATACGCCAACACTGTTGTCCCCTTCGCCCCCGACCATCAGAACATCGTGTTCTGCGAATCCGGTTGGGGCGACGGATTCTGCCCGCTGCTGGCCACCCGCACCGATGACGGCCGAATGACCGCCCTGCACTTGGATTTCGGCGTCGTCTACCGCGATTGACCCGACCGCCAGCGGCGTGGCACGAGGCGCGGCCAGAACCGGCGCGTCTGGGTCACGACCATGAACCCGTCAACCACCGCTTGGCTGTCCGAGCGCTGGAACACGAGTGCGAAAGGCGGTCCGTCGAGTAGGTTCGGCATGCTTGGCGGATCTTGTCCTTGATCGATTCGGGGTTGTCGTAGCCGTCGTCCCGGTAGACGTTGGGGACCTCGAGATCGCTGGCCAGCTCGGCGAGCCCGGGATCAGCCTGTTCGACCGTATGCGCCAATTGATGCAGTAATGCGGCAATGCGTTACGACGCCCTGGGCGGCAACACCCCGACCTCCACCCGGGGCCTCGCGGGTATCCATCCGGTGGACCGGCCGGTGGATCCACTGCCGGACGACACCGCGCCCCCGCCGCCCGATCCCGGCGACGGCAAAATACCCCCGCCTCCCCCCGTGGACCTCGCACGACAAGGGGGCCCCACCATGGGGATCCCAGCCGATCTGGTCACGTGCCGACGACCTGGCCTTCAAGGCGGCCATCCTCGAAGCCCTACCAGCCATATCATCGGTCTGGCCGCATGTCACAAGCATGCTCCGGCATTATCTCGGCAACACCGGCAACACCGTGAATCTCGATCCAGCCGAGCTTATGACCGAAATCCCCGAGTTCAACGATGAGGTCAATCGCACCATACATAATCAGGTTGCGGAGATTGTGGCGCAAGCGGTCGCGTCTGGCAACTACGGCAAACCCACACCGTTCGGTACCGGGTGGCTCGGATTCTACCCATCACCCACAAAGTATCCGGATTGGTTTCGGGCGATCGGCGGATTCGATTACTCTGTCGGTGGCGTGGTGACCGTCTATCCGCCATCGACACCGGGCGGTAATCCTATTGTGCATGTCGAGTCCCAGGTCGATATTGCAGACCGATACAAATGGGACACCGGAAAAGAGAGCAAGATCGGACCCTTGACAATCGAAGACGGCGACATACAAGCCCTGCAGACAGCTGGGTTGGCTCGGGAATTCAACATCGAGGGCCATCATCTAATGCCGACCTTCCAAGGTGAGTTCATTGTGTAGGCCATCGAACTGGCTCATTGCCATCGTTGTAATTGCAGCAGTTCTGGGAACCGTGGTCGTCGTTGGTGTTGCGAAGAAGTTCCATTTCGACTCCGGCAGTAAACCGACCTGCATTCCGGACGATCCGGACGCCGCATTCAGGATGGCGCGAATCGACCTACCACCTTCCGCGGTCGTTGAAAGTTTCGAAGTCAATTGCGATCGTTTCTATAATTTCGATGCGACCATTCGCATGAATTCCGCAACCGTAGACAGTTTGCTAGCCTCATCACAATTCAAAGATGTACCGACGGTACTCGACCGACATGGCGTGAAGTCATGTCACATCTCCGACCATGTGTCAATACCCGGATGGCAGGCAAACATCCAACGTGAAATAGAATATCCCGATTGCGCTCGATCACCCGATACCGTTTTCCTCAGGATCGCGACCGATTATCCTACGCCCGTGTCCTGAAAGAAAGACGATTGGTGTGAGGCTCTGTTTCTAAAGCACCGCCGGTTCGAGGGCAGCTTTGCTGTGTGGGTATCGATAGACCAGGATCGCGCCGTAATCGTCGGCCCAGCCGGGGATCCGGTTCAGGTTCGCGAATGCCACGATCAACAGCAGCAGACCCAGGGCGAAGCCACCGAGCGCGACAACGGTCGGGTTCACCGCTTCCGGCACGGAGTCCGCGCGCGGCGGCGCTGCGGTCTCAACAGTAGGCGTGGTGTCGGTCATCAGCGGGTCTACCTTCCTGCGCTAACGTGCTGGGGTCGATGGCGAAGGGGTTGGGGCACTGGTGGTTTCACAACCAGATCGGGTCGCCGTAAACCGACAAGTTGTTGTCGGCGTCCGCAGCGGAGACCGCAGCTGTTGCGAAGGATCTGATGGTCACTGGCCCAGCACACGCGTCGACCTTGATCTCGACCTGCTCGGCGGTGACCGAAGCACGCGGCCCGGCAAGGGGTTTCCATCCAAACGCGATCGTGGCGATCGCGCCGGGCTTGAGGGTGGTGGAGATATTCGGGGTCACCGCGGCCCGCCCACCGATGGTGACGCCAGGGAACTGAGAGATGGCGACCGAGGCGTTGGGCCCGATGGAGAACCCCAAACCCAGGGTCAGGCCATTGGAAACGTCCACAGCACAACCGATCTGAAACCCCAGGGTGACGGTGCCGGTCGTGATCGGTTGCGTGCCTCGCCCACTCACCTCGGCGATCGCTTTGAGGCTGACGAAACCTTCTCTGCTGACTGGCGAGTTCGCCAAATTGGGCCAGCGGTCGAGGTTCTCGTTGGTCTCGGCGATGGCAAGGGCCCAGCCGTCGTCGGTGACGGTCTGCCGGGACTTGTCGGCGATCGGATCCGCACCGGCCGAACCAGCCATCCACCCACATGCCAGCAACATTGCGGCCATTGCGCGGCCAACACCGGTGATCTTCGGTCGTAGCGTAGGCACGAGTGGGGTTCGAAGATGACGTCACTCGGATGAGAGCCGAGTACCAGCAGAGAATCACTGAGGACGCTCGAGAAGAAGTCCGGCCTGATGCTGATCGTCGGGCGGCTGAGGCGCGGATCGCCCCAGAGGTGGCTGAGGCAATCGCCGGTTTCGCTCGCTTCGCCTTGTCAAACGGCGCGCATTACGTCCCGCTGTACCGCTGGCGTGACGTGGATCAGTCCGACGGAGGCAAGAAGCGCAAGTACAGGAGGGTGGGCTCGGTGCTGGCGTGTATCGCCTGGTCGTCAAGGAGTTCCAGCAATTTCGGGTGGTGGGAACCCAACGGCACGGGCATCACCCAAGACGGTCGCGTGGTAGTCGATGCGAGCTTCTATGACGGTGGCTTCTGGCGGTCGCCCGGCCTCGCCGACGGTATCGCGGTTGAAAACTTGGGAGCGCATCCGAACCTGCCAGACTGCTCGAGCACGCCGCGGCGAGTCTATTCGCGCCCACAAACCTGCCGACGGGCCGAAAGCCCCTGGAGGACGGGATCATTCACTTCGGTCCACCAAGGTATTCCTGAAACGGATGCGACGCGGGCCTGTGGTGGCGTGGCCGCGCGGGTCGGGCGAGTGGCGATGAATTTCGAGGCTGCGGGTCCGACCAGGCCGCCGACCAGCGTAGGCAAATCATCAACGACACCTCGCCCTCGGTATTGGCGGCATGGAGCAGTCGACCACGGGTACCCCCAGTGTGAGAGGGTGGTCGCGGACGATTCCCCGATGGTAGTTCCCACGTTCGATGGCCGCGGCTCCTCTCGCGTCGCATATCTCGACATCAGCCCGCCACAAGGCCCGGTACCCGCTTCGCGCCGAAGCCATCCCGTGCCACAACACGAGCCGCCCCGAACCCTTGTCGAGCGAACAGCTACCCGCTGGACGATGTTGCGCTGATGACGATGGATGACACAATCGTGCGGTGAATCCGTTGCTCCGCCTCAGCCGTGTGGCGCTGGCATTCCTACTGGTGGTGCTGGCGGGCACCGTCGGTTATGCGGTGCTGGGGTTCGGTTTTCTGGATTCGCTGTACCAAACGGTGACGACGATAACGACGGTTGGATTCCGTGAGGTCCATCCGTTGACCCCGGCTGGTCAGGTGTTCACCATGGTGCTCATCCTTGTCGGTGCGGGCACCGTCTTCTACTTGTTCGGCATCCTGCTGGAGGCTCTGATCGAAGGGCATCTGCGGCATCATCTGGAGCGGAGGCGCATGGACCGGCGGATCGATCGGATGCGCGGGCATGTCATCGTGTGCGGCTGGGGCCGGGTGGGTCGGTCGACGGCTCAGTTCCTGCAGAGTCTCGGCAAGACGATCGTGGTCATCGACAAGGACCCGGAACGACTGCGCGACATCGAATTCCCGCACATACTCGGCGATGTCACCGAGGACAGCGTGCTCGACGCCGCCGGCATCGCCCACGCTCACGCGCTGATCGCGGCCCTGGACAGCGATGCCGACAATGTCTATGTGACACTGTCCAGCCGTGCGCTGCGCGCGGATCTGGTGATCATCGCGCGGGCGCGCACCGAGAGCTCGAAGTCCAAACTGCTTCGCGCGGGGGCGAATCGAGCGGTCAATCCCCAGTTGATCGGCGGCCGCCGCATGGCCGCGTTCGCACTGCAACCCAATGTCGCCGAGTTCCTCGATGTGGTCATGCACGAGGACGCCCTCGAATACCGGATCGAGGAAATCGGTATCGGCGCAGGTTCCGAGTTGATCGGTCGCACCCTCACCGACACCGCCCTACGCCGCAATACCGGCGCACTGCTGCTGGCGCTGCGCACCTCCGAGGGCCGGTTCATCACCAATCCCACGGATGAAACCGAGCTGCACGCCGGGGACATCCTGATCGTCCTGGGCACCCCGGCTCAACTCGACGCGGTACGAGCCGAGGCGACACCCCAAGCCGACTAGCAGCCGCTACTCAGCGCTCCTTCAGTCGAACTCCGCCAAGCGATCTCACGCCGAACAGTAGACAGCGAAACGCTCGCGCTGCCGATGGGCGTGGCCGACACAGTCCGCGCGAGACGTCCGACGAGCTGGACCATCGGGCTCAATGAGCGGCGATTGTCATGGAAAGCCCCGACTTTCAGAGTCGGCATATCGAATCCCTCGCCGAGCATGTCGACGCAGACGATGATCCGGCAATCGCCGTTTTTCAACGCTTCGAGGGTCGCGGCCTTCTGTCGAACAGCCTGACGGTGGTAGAGGATCCGCGGCTCGAACTCCGGCGCCATCTCCGCGTAAAGAGCGTGGATCTCCTCCGCGCGTTGGCTGGTCCCGGCTCTGGCCAGCAGTACATGGTCGAAGCCGGTCTCCCGGTCGGCCCGGAGCCGGTCGAGGGCCGCGGCGGCGCGACCGCGGTCCGGGTCGTCCAAGTTGAGCACGGCCGCGAAATCGATCCGGCTGAAGTACCCCTCCCGCTGGGCTTCTCGCAGCGGGAAACGAAAGATCGTTCTGCCGGGCAGGGCTTTGCCATCGGACCGAAACGGTGTCGCGGTGAACAACAGCACGGGGCGGCCGGTGAACTGCCGGATTACCGAGCGCCAGGTCGCGGCGGCGGCATGGTGTGCTTCGTCTAGGACGAGATGGGTGCATTCCTCGAGTAGTGCGGCTCGGACCTCGGATGCCATGGCGTTCAGAACGCTGGGCGTGGCGACAATGACGTTGCAGGCCTTCGCAAACAGCACGGCCTCGCCAGCATCAGCGAAGGCATGCTCGACGCGCCCGACGCATGGGCGTAATGCCGACAACGCAGTGATGCCTTCCTTGCGCAGGATGCCCAGGGTCTCGAACTTCGAGGCCACCTGCTCTCGCAGCGCAACCGACGGCACCAGCACCAGCAGACGCTCGGGGCGACGCGCCACCATCCACGCCAGCATCGTCTCCGTTTTCCCGGTCCCCCGTCGGCATGACGACGACGGCCGGCTCCTCCAGCCCCGAGGACTGGTAGCCGACGATGGAGTGCAGGGCGCCGATCTGCGGTCGGCGCAAACTGTTGGGCTCCCCGGCAGGTTGAAATCCGATCGCTCCCCGGTATGAGTCCAGCACGACGGCCGGGGTCGACAACTCACGACTGCCCGACCAGCTCTCGCCCCCGGAGGCGAGCAGTTGGCGAATGGCGTTGCCGCCGAGGTGAAGCGGTGACGCCCAGACCTCGGCAACCGACTCGGACATCTCTGCGATCCCCCACTCCCGTGTGCGATAGGTGCGGCGATCCCCCTGATACGAGCACGAGCCGACGCAACGATGACCAATGGAATCCAACCGGCAATCCAGTCGGATGAGAGACAAATGATGCCCGCAGAACTGACGAAACATGCCAATAGCGCACGGCCAGCAACCGTGACGGCGGGCCTCGGCCGGATCAGCCCAGCCGGTGCGAGGAGAGGGACATCGGCCACTCGCCTCGTTAGGAAGGTCCCTGTTCCGGGGGCTGGCGGCGGTCCGACACTGTGTGTACGCGCAATCGAAACGGGGTGCTGCCGTGATGAATCGACGATATCTGCTCGTCGTCGCGCTGGTGGGTGCGATCATGCTCGCGGTCGCGTTCACCGTTCTGGTTGTCGGGTACGTGGGGTGGGGTCGATCGGATGGCATGATGGGCGGCCACGATCCCGGCACGGCGATGGGCGCGCGGCTGCGCGACGCGCCCGGTCCCAGGGTGAGCGAGGAGGACGCCACGAGGCTCGGCGCGCAGACTCCGATCGATGCCGCGGTGGACCCCTCCCGCAACAGCATCACCTTCATCGGCCCGGACGTTCGGCTGGTGGTGCTGGCCAGTCCGGTGATGCCCGCGGAGGATTTCCGAATCGTGGGGCTGATCGACCCCACCATCACCGTGCCCGAGGGTGCGCGAGTGCACATGCAGTTCATCAATGCCGACGACGACATGGCACACGGTTTGATGGTCACCCGCGACCCGTTTCCGATGATGATGACGTCTCCGGCGTTCCGCGGGGCTGAGGTGACGGCGCTCGGCGATGCCGGTATCGCGGGAATGCACACGCAGACAATTGATTTCACCGCCGATGTGCCTGGCAGCTACCGGTACGTATGCCCGGTGCCGGGTCACGCGGAGAAGGGCATGTCGGGCGCTTTCGTCGTCGTCGGCGGCGGATCCTCCGGCAGTTGAGCACTGTTGTCGATGACAACTGTTGGCTCGACGGCGGGCCGCACCGTCACGAGGTGCGGGTGCGGTGGATTCCGAGCCCGTCGAATTCCACCAGGACCATCGACGGCAAACCGGTGGCGGTTCCGATGCAACGGGTGCGCGCCAGACTTCCAACCGACGTCGGCGTGGTACCACGGTCACTGTCGGCCCGCGACATTCGGCCCTACGGTCGTATGCCGACCGGGCGCATCGTTGACACCACACCTCAGCTGGCGTTTCCGCGTCGGCCTGGGGTCAACCCGCTCGAGCCAGTCCGGGTCAGCCCGGACGGGCTCCGCAGAATCGAGGTGAGACGAATGAACGGTCGAGCCACACCGCGGGTGATCGTCGGCGTGGACGGTTCAGAGTCGAGGAAGTCGGCCTTGCGCTGGGCTGCGCGGCAGGCAGCCCTGACAGGTTCTGAACTCCATCCGATCCAGGCATGGCAGCTTCCGCCCAATCACGGCATGCCGGTGGACTATTCCGATGTCGACTTCGCGGCCCGAGCCCACAAGAACCTCGAGCACATCATCCGGGAGGTCTTGGGTGAGCACCCGACGACGCCGGTCACGCCGGAGGTTCTGGTGGGTCATCCGCCGGCGGTGCTGATCGAGGCGGCCGCGGACGCCGATCTGCTGGTGGTCGGGAGTCACGGCCATGGGGCCTTCAGCGGCATGCTGCTCGGCTCGGTCGGCCAGCACTGCGCCCAGCATGCCGCCTGCCCGGTCGTCATTGTTCGCACCGGCGATCGCTGATGTCAGGGACGGTGTGAGGTAAGCGGTTTCAGCGCAGCTGCAATCGCACCATGGGAAGGGTGTCCACCGGCTTGCCGGTGGCCGCCTCGATCGTGCCGCGTAGTTTGACCCAGGCCTTGGGATGCCGCTCGATGTAGCGGTCGAGCGCCGCCGCGGATTCGGCGGCCGTCATCGGCGTCGCGGTCGCGGGCAGGGCGCGCCGCGCGCCGACCGAGACCCGCACGTCGGGGTGTGCGGCGATGTTCCGGTACCACTGGGCCTGGACGCCGAATCCGGACACCACGATGTACTGGTCGGACTTGGGGTGGTCGACCACCTCCAGGACGACGTATCGACGTTGCCCGCTGCTGCGGCCGATGTGCTCGAGCATCAACAGTCGGGTACCGAACAGGAAACCGAGTCCGGCTCGGTAGAGGGCGATGGGGCTGCGGACCACCCACCGGGTTTGTAGCGCTCGCGCGCCGAGCTTGGAAGCGAGCTTGGGCGTGGCCATCGGTCGTTCTCCTTCGACGGGGGTTGCGGATGTCATTGGGCGCGTTCGCGAACGACGTGGGCGATGCCGATGCGTCGCACCAGGCGTGCCGCGGGGAGTTGGGAGAGGGCGGCGGCGATCAGCACCGCGAAAACCGCGAGAACCGGCGCGGCGATGCCGAAGGAGAGCCCGAAGGTGAACATGTCGCTGGTGAACGAGCGCAGCAGTGCCCAGGCCGCGACGTATCCCGCGGCGAGTCCGATCGGGACCGCCAGCACGGTCGCGGTGAGATTCTCGGCGGCGAGCGAGGCGGTGAGCTTGCGGACGGGCACCCCCGCCGCGCGCAGGGTGGCCAGCTCGGTGGTGCGTTCGGCGAGGTGCACCGTCATCATCACGTAGATGACGGTGAAGGCCAGCAGCGCGCCGAAGATCAGCATCACCGCGATGAACGCCCAGAACAGCCCGAGGAACTGATCCACCTGGTTGCGGATCGCGTGGGAATCGCTGTAGGCGACGACTCCGGGCAGGTCGGTGATCTTGGCGCGTAAGCCATCCCGATCGGCGCTCGCGGTGAACCGCAGCAGATAACCGTGCAATCCGGCACCACCGACATCGGTCGTGGTCGCTCGGGTGGCGTAGGCATAGGTGCCCAGTGGCTCGTCGAGCAGCCCCTTCAACTGCTCGGTTCTCGGGATCCCGAAAGCAGGTGTGACCGTGAGGGTGTCGCCGACCGAGACGCCGAGCTGCTTCGCGACCGCCGCACCGGCGAGAATGCCGTTCTCGGGCAGCCGAGCGCCATCGCCCGCGCTGACGCGGAAGCCGTGCATGGTGGTATCCGGGAGCAGTCCGGTCAGCATGGTGGAGTATGAGCGCCCGTCGGCGGACAAGGTCACCGGCGTCATGTCGGCGGGTTCGACCT
The DNA here is from genome assembly GCF_007990715.1 of Nocardia seriolae NBRC 15557. GTDB lineage: Bacteria > Actinomycetota > Actinomycetes > Mycobacteriales > Mycobacteriaceae > Nocardia > Nocardia seriolae. Next base: position 10,018 of record NZ_BJWY01000064.1, read on the forward strand.
CCGCTACACCCGGGATCGAATGCAATTGGGCCGCAAGCTCGTTCGACTGCGCCGAGACCAGGACCGTGGCGTCCTCTCGTTCGACCCGGTCGAATTGGATGTTCAGGGCCGAGCGCATGCTGGTGAGCATTCCGACCGAGGCCAGGATCAGTACCAGGGCCAAGACGGCGCCGGTCATGGTGGCGATGGTGCGTCGTCGCCCACGTGCCAACGAGCGCAATGTCATTCGTGCCACCACCGGCAGCCGATGCCAGCCTATTGTCGATCGGGACCACCGCCCGGCCCTTGCCGGTCGCAGCCCGTCGCCGCGCATGGCCTCGGCGGGAGCGAGGCGTGCGGCGGCCAGCGCCGGAACCACGCCCGCGACGACACCGGTGACCAGACCGAGAGCCAGGGCGGCGAGTGCGGTCGAGGGCCGATGGTCGACCACGGTGTCGGGGATTCCGACCGCCTTGGTGTAGGCCGCGGTCACCGCGGAGGTGGCGAAGAATCCGCCCAGCACACCGAATGCCGTGCCCGCGAGCACCATCGCGACCCCGTAGCCCGTGTAGTGGCCGATGACGGTGCGCCGACGCGCGCCCAGGGCCAGCATCGTGCCGATGATCGGCCGTTCGGCCAGCACGATCCTGGTGATCAGCACATACGCCGCCACTGCGGCGGCGACCAGGAACAGGGCTGGGAAGGCGACGGCGAGTTCGGAGAATCCGCTGAGGTCCTCGTGCAAGGCCGCGTTGGAGGGTTGGTCGGCCTTGGTCGTCACGTCGACCGCACCCGCCTCGCGCAGCAGCCACGCCACCTGATCGCGCTCGGATCGGGTTGCCGTGGACCGCATCTCGACGAGCGTCTGGGTTGTCCCGGCGTTCCCGGTCAGCCGCGCCAGCTGATCCTGCGGGGCGAACACGACCGCGAAGCCGTGTGGATCCCCGAGCACTTCCTGGCGGCTGCGGGCGGGCCAGAGGTATTCCGGTGACCAGGCGATGCCGGAGACGGTGAGCGTGTGCCAGTTCGTGCCGTCGAAGACCCGCATGTCGCTGCCCACGTGCAGACCGAAGGTCCGCGCGGCGTGGTGTTCGACGACGACTCGGTCGAGATCGGCCGGGGCCGGCGGCGTTCCGGTGGTTACGTCGATCCGGTTCACGCCGTCGGGTCCGCTCAGGCCGACCACGCGGCCCAGCAGCTTGCCGCCGCCGATCGACAGCGGCACATCGGCCTGGGTGCGCACCGACACCCCGGCGACTCCCGGCGCTTCGCGCACGGCGGCCGCGATTCGCTCGGAATCGCCGCCGATGGCGGTGAAGTCGGCGAAATGCAGGCGGGAATATGTGCGTTCGTAGGAGGTTTCGAGATTGCGGAAGGAGTCGTAGCTGGCGACGAAGAGCAGCACGCCCAGCAGAACCGTGACCGCGACGGCGGCAACTTGCGTCGCGCGACGCCGCAGATCGCGCAGAACCTTGCGATGGAGGGCTCGATGCGAGGCCATGAACACCGCCCTCACCACCGAATGTCCGTGGCGGCAACCGGATTCGCGTTCACCTCGTCGGCGACGACTCGGCCGTCGCGCATGCGGATCACCCGGTCGGCCAGGCGCGCGGCGACCTCGTTGTGTGTCACCATGACCACGCCCCGACCAGCGCGGCTGGTCCGCTGCAGCAGCTCGAGCACGCCCTGCCCGGTCGCGACGTCCAGTGCGCCGGTTGGCTCGTCGGCAAGCAGCAGGTCCGGGTCGGTGGCCAGCGCCCGCGCGATCGACACCCGCTGCTGCTGACCACCCGATAGCTGAGCCGGGAAGTGATCGGCGCGATCGGCGAGCCCGACGGCCGCCAGCAGCTCCGGCACCCGGGCGCGCTCACCACGCCCGGTCAGCTCGACGATGACCTCGACATTCTCCCGCGCGGTCAGGGTCGGGATCAGGTTGAAGAACTGGAAGACGAAACCCACATGGTCACGCCGGAACTCACCGAACGCGGCGGGATCACGCCCCGAGATATCGTCACCGGCGACAGCGATCGAGCCGCTGTCGGCAGCCTCGATGCCGCCGATCACATTGAGCAGCGTGGTCTTTCCCGAACCGCTGGCCCCGAGCACGGCGACCAATTCCCCCGGCTGGATCTCGAGGTCGACATCGACCAGCGCGTGTACCGCGGCCTCGCCGACACCATAGGTCTTGTTCAGCCCGTGCACGATGACACCGCCCCGGCGGCCGTCACCTGCCGGGGCCGCCTCCTCCTGCTTGCTCATCCGACTTCCCCTCGCTCGTTCGACACTCGGTCAGTCCCGCCGCACGCAGCAGCGGCCCCGTCACATCCACCGCACCCAGGCTCGAATCGATCAGACGATGCAGGATGAGCCCGTCCAGCAACGCCACCACCACCGCCGCCGTCGCTTCGGGATCGGCCACCGCGCTGTTGTCGCGGAACCACCGGGCCAGCACGGTCCGCGCCTCGGCGACCAGCCCGCCCAGTTCGGCGCGCAACCGCTCGTGGCGGGTCGCGGCGAGCATCATCTCCGTCATGACCACCGTCGTCGGATCGATGGTGGTGTAGGCGGCGATCGCGGCCAGCATGCCGCGCATCGCCTCCGGACCAGGCAGGGCCATCACCCCCGCCATCACCGATTCGTACTCGCGCCGCGCGGCCTGCACCGAGGCATCGATCAAAAGATCGGTCACCGACGCGAAGTGGTAGTGCACCAGCCCCGGTCGCACTCCCGCGCGGTCGGCCACCATGCGAGTGGTCACCTCGCCCCAGCCATGCTCGGCGACGAGGTCGACCGCTGCCGCCATCAGGCGTGCGCGCGTCTCACGACCTTGCTCGACCGAGGTGGCCATCTCCGTCCTCCCGCCTTGGACAATCGCCTTGGGCGTATGCCCAAGCTATCAAATTCTATTGCACTATGCAATAGTTGCTTACTGCCCATATATGGCGAGGCGCTCGCCTCGCACGCTCCAGACTCCCGCCATGCTCCCTTCACGATTCCGCAGCTCTCACCCAGAGGAGGCAATCATAGAAGTGCATAGGGCAACTATTGCATCAGGCCCCTATCCGGTAGCCTGCCGAACTGTGACGCGCGACCCCTACGCACTCCGCCCCGTGCACCCGCCGACGATCCTCGATGCGGGAATCGCCGTGCCCCACCCGAATCAGTTGACAGGCAAAGACCTTCGCGTGCCGATCCGATGAGCCTGACCAGCGACTGCCTGTTCTACGTCATGATCGCCGCGGCGGCGGCCGCCGTGCTGACCACCTTGGCCGCCTGGAATTCGGTACGCGGGCCACGATGGACGCGCTTGCTGACTCGGTTGTTCATGATCGGCATGTGCCAGGCCACCGCCGTCGCGGTGCTCGGCCTGTGGGTCAACGACAATTTCGCTCTCTACAGTTCCTGGAACGATATGCTGGGCGAACCGCCCGCCGCCGATATGCAGACCGGCGCGGGATCCGGCCCCGTGACTTTCCAGGATGTCGGTGACCAGGTCGTCTCAACCGAGTACACCGGTCCCCGGTCGCACCTGCGCGGCAAGGTCCTGGTCTGGACTCCACCCCAATACGACCAGCCCGAATATCGGGGCTACCGCTTTCCGGTGATCATGCTGCTGCACGGCGTCCCCGGCACGCCCGGGGCCTGGATCAAGGGCGGTCACGCGACCACCGAGCTCGCCGACATGATGCGCAAAGGTCAACTGGCACCGGCGATCCTGGTGATTCCGCGCGTCGATCCCGGCGGAAACACCGACTGCGCCAACATCCCCCGCGGCCCGCAGACGGCGACCTGGCTGGCACAGGATGTCCGTGCCCTGGTGATCACCCATTTCCGCGCCATCGCCGAGCCATCGGGCTGGGCGATGGCCGGTGATTCGACCGGCGGCTATTGCGCAATCTCACTACCCCTTCGGTATCCGGCGGCCTTCGCCACCGGGCTCGGCTTCAGTCCCGACGATTTCCACGGCGACCCTGACGTGGTGCCCAGCCGCACGCTGCGCCGGTTGAACGACCCGATTCGCTTGGCGGCCAACGGACCCCGGGTCGCGCTGCTCGTCGCGACGAGCCGCCGCGACCGGTTCAGCACCCTCGCCAACGCGCAAGCCCTGGCCGCCGCCGCCAAAGCACCCACCCAGGTCGCGCCGGCACTGATCGCCGACGACGGCGGGCACAACTGGGGCACCTGGCGCGCGATGTACCCGAAGGCCTTCAGCTGGCTCAACACCCATCTCAGCCCGCCCGAGGGACCCTCCGCACCAACCGCTCTGGCGGTAGGACGGCCGGGATCCATCAGATCGCTACCGACTTGCCAGCCCGCGGATCGGTGTTCCGGCCCGCGTTGACCGCATTCGCAAACCCGAGGCGAACGACCAGGCGTACCCGCTGTGCGCACCGCAAAGGCCGGGTACAGCCGCTACCGACGAAGGATGGTGAGGCTGTGACGATCTCCGCGTCAAGCTACGCGACGCTGTCGGATCCGGATCTGTTCGACGACATCAATACCTTCGCCCGCAATACGCGGTGGCTGCACGCCCCGATGCACGACCTGACAACCTACGGCCCGGTACTGATCGGCGCCCTGCTGCTGACCGGTTGGTGGAGCGCCCGCACCCGAGCCGACGCTCGCGCCGTCGCGGCTGCGGGGTGGGCCGGAACGGCGGCGCTGCTCGCACTGGCGTTGAACCAGCCGATCACGAGCGCGGTCGCCGAGACCCGGCCGTGTTCCACCCGCCACGACATCCTGATACTCGTCACCTGCCCGTCCGATTACGGATTTCCCTCCGATCACGCGGTCCTGGCCGGCGCGGCCGCGGCGGGTCTGCTGGCCTGCACCCGGGAAGTCGGCGCATTCGCCGCGGGATTCGCTGTGCTGCTCGCGTTTTCGCGCGTCTACACCGCCGCCCTCTACCCGCACGACGTGCTCGCCGGACTCACCTTGGGCGCGGGCTTCACAGTGCTGGGCTGGTGGCTGCTTGCGCGCCCCCTCACCGCGCTGACCGAACTCATCGCGGGCACACCGCTGCGGCCACTGGTGACGGCCGAGCCGAAGCGGCCCGACGAGGGCGAGTCCTACAGCGAAGGCACTGAGCGGCGGGCGCAGGGCACGGGTGGTGACTGATAAGGACCTGAAGTTCAGGTCGGCCCATGCGGAGGCTCCAATCCGACGGGGCCCAGGTGTGGGCCAGCTGGTCGACGGTCAGGCGGGCGGTCATCGCGTAGGTGGCGGCGGTGATCAGATCCCCGGCGCCGTCGGCGACGGCATGCACCCGCAGGATCCGGCCCGATTCGGCGTCGGCGACGATCTTGACCAGGCCGCGAGTATCGCGATCGACCAGCGCCCGGGGCACATTCGACATCTCGAGGACCCGGGACCGGCAGTGCCATCCGGCCCGGGCCGCCGCGGCTTCTGTCATTCCGACGGCGGCGATGGCCGGGCTGGTGAACGTCACGCGGGGTACGGCGGTGTAGTCCAAGGCCCGGTCCGCACCGGCCAGGGCGTTGTCGGCGACCACCGTGCCCTGGGCGGCGGCCACGTACACGAACTGCGGGCCGCCGGTCACGTCTCCGGCTGCCCAGATCCGTGGATTCGTGCTGCGCTGGCGGTCATCGACGATCACCGCGCCCAGTTCGCCAACAGTCACGCCGACCGAATCCAGGTGCAGCCCTCGGGTATCGGGCCGTCGTCCGGTGGCCACCAGGTCGCTTCGGTCTGCGACGGCCACCGACGCCGGTGCGCCCGGTACCGAGACCGCGTGCACGCATCTGGATGCCACGGCGAGATTCTTTCGCGCCCTGTCGGATCCGACGCGACTGAAGCTGCTGGAGTTCGTCATCGCCGACGAGCGCACATCCGCCGAATGTGTCGAGCACGTCGGCATCTCCCAGCCCCGTGTCTCGGTCCATCTGTCGTGCCTGTCCGACTGCGGATAGTTCGTCGCCCGCCGGGACGGCAAGAAGCTGCGCTACTCCGTCGGCGATCCGCGGGTGGTGAATCTGGTGATGCTCGCTAGATCCCTCGCCGCCGACAATGCCGCCGCCCTGACCTGCTGCGGCCGCATTCCCGCCGCCGATCAATGATCGGGGTGCAGAACCGCCAGTAGCGCTTCGTAATTCACCCAGCCGATCACGGCCGTGCGATCCGCGTCCAGCACCGGGAGGCCGGTGCCGCCGTGCCCGGCGAGTGCGGTGACGACGTCGTGGAAGCCGGTGTCGGCGGTGATCGGCGGCAGCGTCCGGATCAGCGCGGCCACGGCGGCAGGCGGCTCGGGCGCGTCGAGGGATTCGGCGACATCGCGTGCGGACACGCAACCGCGGTACCGGCCGCGATCGTCGATCGCGGGGAGCATTCCGCCCGGAGTCTTTTCGAGCATCTTCGCCGCCGAGGCGAGATCGGAACTCTCCCAGAGCGATTCGGGGATGGGCTGGGCGAGGTCGGCGGCGGTCACGGCGGCGAAGGGGTGGTGCGGGCGGTCGATGTCGATGCCGCGGCGCAGGAGTTTGCGGGTGTAGATGGTGTCGGACGACAGCAGACGCGAGACCCCGGTCGCCACCGCGACCGCCACCATGAGCGGCAGGATGATGCTGTACTCGCCGGTGAGCTCGAACAGGATGATCACCGCGGTGATGGGTGCTCGGGTGGAGCCGCCGAGCGCGGCGGCCATGCCGACCAACCCGTACGCACCCGGGGATTCCGTTGCGGCGGGCAGGATCTGGTGCACGATCTCGCCGAAGGCGGTCCCGGCCATCGCGCCGATGAACAGCGTCGGCGCGAACACGCCGCCGGATCCGCCGATGCCGATGGTGAGGCTGGTGGCGAGCATCTTCCCGATCAGCAGCAACGCCAGCATGCCGAGCATGTACTTGCCTTCGACGGCGTTCTCCAGCACGGGATAGCCGACGCCGTACATCTGCGGCAGCGCGATCAGCAGACCCCCGAGCAGCAGGCCGCCGACAGCGGGCCGGGCCCATTCGGGTCCGCGCCAGGCCCGGTCGCAGAGGTCCTCGATCAGGTACAGCACCTTGGAGAAGCACACGCCCACGGCACCGACGACGAGGCCGAGCAGCAGATACAGCGGGTACTCGACGGGATTGCGGACCGCGAAGACCGGCAGCGTCAGAAATGCGGTGTTGCCCAGTATCGCTCGCCCGACCACGCTCGCGGTGACGCTGGAAAGCACCACCGCGCCGAAGGATTCGGCGGCGAAGTTGCGCAGGATGAGTTCCATGGCGAAGAACGGCCCGGCCAGCGGGGCGTTGAAGGTGGCCGCGATGCCGCCCGCGGCGCCACAGGCGACCAGCAACCGAACCCGTGGAGTGTCGAGGCGGATCAGTTGCGCGAGGGTCGATCCCGTGGCCGACCCGATCTGTACGATCGGCCCTTCCCGGCCGACCGATCCGCCGCCGCCGATACACAGCGCTGACGCGAAGGCCTTGAGCACCACCACCTTCGGTGCGATCCGGCCGCCGCGTTCGGAGACCGCGTACATCACCTCGGGCACGCCGTGCCCCCGCGCTTCGGGCGCGAACCGGTAGATGACCGGACCGTAGATCGCACCGGCCACCACCGGCACCGCCAGCAGGAACCAGAATCCGAGCGCGGGCCACTGCGCCGAGGCGATCCGGCCGAGTCCGGAATAATCGTCGTAGCCGGTGAACAGCCGGGTCGCCCCGGTGATCAGATACCGGAAGGCCACCGCCGCGATACCGGTCGCGGCGCCGACGGCGACCGCCAGCACCAGGATTCCGGACGAACTCTCCCGCAACCAGCCGAGGAAGGATCTGCGTGAGCCGAGGGAGATTCGGAGCCGATTCTGCCCGGCTCCGTCGAGCACCAACATGATTGCAGTATGCAATAGTTGCACTGCGCGCGGAAATGGGGGGTGTGAACAGACTGGTCGTCTGATCGACCGAGAGGATTGGTCGATCAGACGAACACGGGCGTCAACTCTTCGGTGACCGGTTCGGCAGAGCCCGAACCCGAATGGTCGTCTTCGTCGTCTGACCTGCGGCGGTGTGCCCATTGCAGCCATCCCAGGCCGATCAGCCCGAGCAGGGCGGTGCCGATTCCGATCTTCCAGCCGGGTGGCCGCCAGGACACAATCAGTTCACCGTTCTCGGTGCCGGGCGGAATATCCACGGCGAGGAAGGTTCCAGTAATCGTGTGGAAGCCGATGTCGCGACCGTTGAGGGTGACACGGTAGCCAGGCCAGGCCAGTCTGGCGAACACGATCTGCCCGCCGTGCGCGGAGTTGACGCGGATATGGCTGGTCACGCTGTCGCGCTCGAGGGGACTGGTCGCGACGCCGCGGGTGTCGGCGATGAATCCGTCGCGGGTCGAGATCGGGCCGTCCTCGCGTTCGAGGACCCAGATGTAGCGCTCGTGGCCGGGGTAGTCGACCCATTTCCAGCCCGGCGGGGCGGGTTGGCTGCCCGCGTCCGGGTACTGGACGCGTTGCAGCACAACGCGATCCACCTTCATCAGATCGACGTAGCTTCGGCCCGTGGTGGGTTCGGACGAGAAGGCCGCGCCGAAGGCGGCCGGGCAGGTGCTGCCGTCCCAGCCCATGCACAGCAGTTTGCTGAACTTCCGGTACCCGATCGGGGTGTAGGCGTTCACATAGTTCAGGTGCATGTTCTTGGCGTAGTTGCCGAACGTGAGCGAACCCCACGCCCCGGCCAGTGACTGCTCGGCGGGAGGCACCAGAGCACGGTCGGCGAGTTGCAGTGTGACGCCGCCGAAATGCGGGAATACCGCAGCCATCTCCGAACGACGTTCCGGAAAGTGATACGACATCGGCGTGGGCGACTGCACGCGCACCTGGTCATAGGCGATGGGGAACATGGCCACGATCGCCAGCGCACAGGCGGCCGCGACTCCGCGCGCACGGGCCAGCCACACCAGCGCCGCGGTGAGAGCCGTGACGACCAGCGCGGCAATCAAGTGACGGATCACCAGATGCGGTGCGGCACTGAAGGATCGAATGAACAGCAGGCCGATCAGCACCGCGGCGGCGGCGCCGCGGCGACGCCAGTCGGCGAAACTCCCGTAGCGGGACAGCGCCACGCACACCAGCACCAGCAGCCCGACCGCCAGCATCGGCAGCACCCGCGCGGGCCAGCGCAGCGGACCGATGCGTCCCGGCCCGGCCGTCCACATCAGGAACGTCACCACGAACAACGCCATCCCGGTGTGCTCGCGCCATGCGTTCCGCATGGCGGACCAGTCGATGAACGCCAGCAAAGGAATCAGGAACCAGGCGATGTAGACCATCGGCAGTGGCTGCACATATCCCCACCAACCGGTGAAGGCCGGGACGGTGCTCGGCAGACTCGCGTTCAGCGACTCCGACCAGCCCACGTTGAGGAAGTCGTCATTGAGGATGCGTTCGTTGCCCCGCCAGGTCACCGGTGAGGACAGCATGCCGGGTAAGTAGGTCTCCAACCCGGCCAGTCCCGCGCATGCCGCCACGGCCAGCAGCCGCAGCGACGGTCGCCACACCCGCTGGTAGAACACTTCCCCGACGGCGACCGCCCCGATCATCAGCGCGGCTTCGACTGCGGGAAAGACGTATTGGACCGAGATCGCCAGATACAGGAACACGAACACCGGGATCGGCCCGTTCCACCAACGCCGCCCCTCACACGGCGTTCGGGTGTAGCGGATTGCCGAGGCCCACGCGTGCAGCATCCACGCGGTGCCCGTCAGCGAGGTCGCCCAACTGGCCTCGTCGAAGAACAGGAACCATCCCGAGAGCGGAAAGGCGATGGCGGCCACCGTCGCCCACGGCGGCCGGGCCCCGTAGGCCAGGCAGACCCGGAAGACGCCGAGCGCGGCGATGATCGAGAAGATCAGCTTCACGATCGTGGCGTACAGCGCCAGGTTGTCGAATTCCGGTGCGAACCAGTCGACGAGCATCTGCGGTGGGTTGTAGAGGCCGGCCTCCTCGAGAGAGTAGTTGCCCGACATCCACTCCCATGGCACGAGGGCCGGGAATCGCCCCTCGTGCATGTGCCGCCCCAGCATGACCCACATCGGGCCGTACTGGGATTCGGTGTCATCGGTATAGAAGTGGCGCGGATTCGCCAACAACACTGACGCGTACCCCGCGACCACGCCGACGACGGTGGCAAATCCCCACCGGCACACGTCCATTCGAGCTTCGAACGCTGCACGCACTCCCACGAGTCGGAGACCCTACCCAATCAAAGCATTATGCAACAGTTTCTGTATGCCGGAGTCCGAATTCGCCCACGCGAACCGCGATGCGGTTACACGGAATCGGGGCGGACACGGCAGGATAGAGGGGGTAGGTGAATACCGAGTTTGCGGAGGTGGTCGCGATGGCGAAGGACGTGGTGGTCGGCGAGTCCGTGGACGAGATCACCGATGCACTGTTGGCCGCCTCTCGCCTGCTGGTCGCCTTGTCCGCGCGATCGATCGCGCTGGTCGACGAGTCCATCACCATCCCGCAGTTCCGGACCTTGGTCATCTTGTCCACGCGGGGTCCGTCGAAGGTCGTGACGCTGTCGAACGCGCTGAACGTGCAGCCGTCGACCGCCGCACGCATGGTGGACCGGTTGGTCGCCGCGGGCTTGGTGAACCGCAAACCGAACCCCGACTCCCGGCGTGAGCTGATCATCGAATTGACCACGCTCGGCCACCGGGTCGTCGACCAGGTGACCGCCCATCGGCGTCGCGAGATCGCCGCGGTGGTGACACAGATGCCCGAGAAGGACCGATCCAGCCTGGTGCGCGCGCTGACGGCGTTCACCGCGGCAGGCGGCGAACCACATCGGGATCTCGACGTCGACAGCTATCAGCTCTGATTCCGCACCGCGAGAGCGATAGAGGGCAGCACCGCGGGCCGAGGCGTTGACACGGCGATTCGCCACCCCTCCGCCTCCGGAATGGCCTTGTCCCCCACCCGGAACGCGGGCACGCGATCTTCGCCGCGAGCGGGTGCCTCGCCACCGGTGTGTCGCGATACGGAAGGCAATCGACATCGCATGCATCGCGGCGAGAGCTGGTCCCCCAGATGCGTCATCCAACGCGAGCACTGCCCGCAGCGAGTGGCGACCGGTGGGCCGATGACGTTTCCCAGCCCGATCATGAGCATGCCGAAGGCGGCGGCCAAATCCAGCGCGGCCAAAGTGAAAGCCAGTACATCCCAAGTCATGGGCCCTGCTCCTCAAAACGGAATGCCGGTTTCGCCCGAGCCCTCGGCAAGGTCGCTGTGCCGGTCGACCCACCCCGATGAGGCGTACGTCCGAGCGTAGCAAAAACATTCACACTGCAACCATTGCTTAGTGCATCAATTCCGTCTCGACAAGGCTCAACACCCCGAACATGCCTATTGGTCGGTTCTTGACATGGGCACGCGGCCGACGCACGATCATGACCACTCACCTGCACCCGCCGACAAAAAGAAACTCGCTGGTCGGTATTCTGGCGCGGCTATACCAGCACGACGAGGCCATAGGTCATGCCTTGCCGGGCTGAAAGGATTGGTGATGGTTTCGATCGGCCGCGGAGCGAAGCTCGGCACAGCAGTGACGGTGCTGCTGTCCGCGGCGTGCTCTGCCGACGGCGGTTCCTCGGTAGAGCCCCTGACGCCGGCCCGGCTCGCGGCGGTACCCGCTGACGAGTACGCCTTCCCGGCCGAATGGGCCGGCGACCACACCTTCCGGTGGAGTGCCCCGGATGCGATCGACCTCATGAGCCCCGAGGCAACGGTGGTCCGAGCCCTCGCGGAGAGCAAACGGCTGTCCCTCGCGGTCGGTGACCGGCTGGCCTATCCGGGCTACTCCGCGGCGGTGTCCGACGTCGTCGAGCTGCACGTCCCCGACGGCGGCGCATACCCCGTCGGTGCGCGCGAAGGCACGTGGACCTACCGGTGGCGCGGCACCTTCCTCGCCCGCATCCTGCGCATCGATCCGGATGCCCAGGGGTTCACCGCCGCGTACTGCGTCGACTTCGGAAATGTGGCCGAGTCGGACAATGGGGGCAGAACCTATCACTGGCGCAGCGTGGGTGAGGGCGGCAAGCTCGACCACGGGTGGGTCACCTGGCTGCGGGTGACGTCGAATTCGGACACGACCCGCGTCGCCGACTCCATCGGCCTCGATGGAGGGCAAACCAGCCGCGTTCCACGCTTCGATCCATTTCATGGCTGGTCGGTTGCCGAGGCGTGGGGTCCATCGCCCCGTCGGGCGAGTGACGCCGCCACCGTCGACGGCTGCGCTCAATGGACCCGATCGAATCCACACGAGGCGTCATCGGCGAGCGATGCCGCGGTGACGCTCGCGGAGCCGCAGGACCCATATCCCGGGTGGCCCGCAACCGGATAGAACCCGACCGGGTAACCGACGTTCGGCGGCTCTCGAACGAAAGAGCCTGGCCCCCAGTTGATCACGGCGACCCGGTCGAGCCTATATCCGCAGACCTCATCCACAGCTGGGCGTGCGGCAGCGCCGGGAGCCGGTCGTGGAGTTGGTCGTCGATCGTCACCGACACGCCGTGTCGGCCGAACTCGACCGCCAGGCGATCGGCCGCCGGTCGGGTCGTGCGGTAGTCCAGCACGGCACCGCCGTCAGGAAAGCGGAGGCGCACCCGGACCTCGTTGCCCCGGTCCTCGGTCATGATGAACGACGAGAGTGTCGACCACAGGATTTCATTTCGCCATCCACCTACAACTTCACCAACCACATGCCGACCGCAAGCATAGTCGACACTCGCCACCGTCACTTCCACCGAATATTGCGGTCAGTTGACGAATATTTCGACCGTGCGACGGTCATCAGTCAATCGTCGCGCCCTCGCCCCGCCGAGGCATAGCGGCGCATGCGTGTGGGTAAGTTCGTCATTGGAGAGACGGTGACCCTCCCACTTGCCAGGGTCGTCAGGTGGGGAGGGTGTCGGAGACCCTCATCAGGGCTACGGGTCACCGTCTCTCGCCAAGCGGAAACTACCGAATTCACGCGAGTTCGGAAGTGCGCATTTCCGCGCGACCGCGTCCCCACCGTTTTCAGCTCATAGAATCGCCGTGAAATCGCGGCTCGCAATATAGTCGGGCCTCGGCGATTCGGACGCATACGGATCGACCAGCGCGTTCTCGACGCTATTGAAAACAATGAAAATATTCGAGCGCGGAAACGGCGTGATGTTGTTGGCCGAGCCGTGCATGATGTTCGAGTCGAACAGCAGCGCCGAGCCGGGTTTTCCGGTGAACTGCGCGATGCCGTGTTCGAGCGCGAGCGCCGTGATGTCGGCCGCGCCGGGCACCCCGATCTTCTGCTCGCGCAACGAGTCTCGATAGTGCCGAGCCGGGGTGACACCGATGCACGGCACGAAGGTCCGATGCGAGCCAGGCATCACCATGAGACTGCCGTTGAAGGGGTAGTTCTCGGTCAACGCGATGGACAGGCTCACCGCGCGCGGGGCGGGCATGCCGTCCTCGGCGTGCCAGGTCTCGAAATCGGAATGCCAATAGAAGCCAGTGCCGGTCATGCCGGGCATGTAGTTGATCCGGCTCTGATGGATGTAGACCTCCGATCCAAGAATCTGGCGGGCGAGCCCTGAGATCCGCTCGTCTCGAACCAGTCCCGCGATCGCGGCGCTGAGCCGATGCACCTGGAAGATCGAGCGGATTCGGTTCGAGGACTTCTCGATCACCACGCGCTCGTCGAGCCGCAGTTCCGGTTCCCGGGTCAGCCGTTCGACCTCGGCGGAGAGCACCGCTACTTCGTCGGGCCCGAGCAGGGCATCGAGCGCGACGTAGCCGTCGCGTTCGAAGCTCCCCAGCGCCTCGGACTCGACCTCGCCCCAGACGACGGGGTGCACGCGGTGGACGTGTGGCGCGCGCCCGGTAGTCCGGGTCGGGTAGTGGTCGATGATGATGTTGTTGTCGGACAACGACATTCGGTGTGAGACTCCTGTGCGGACTGATCAGGGCGCGGCGATGAGTGGATAGACGCCGTTTTCGTCGTGGACTTCCCGGCCGGTGACCGGCGGGTTGAACACGCACATCATGCGCATCCGGCTGCGAACTTCGAGACGGTGGCGCTCGTGGCCGTCGAGCAGGTACATAGAGCCTGGACCCAGCTCATAGGCGACGCCGTTGTCGAGATCGGTGAGCGTGCCCTCACCCTCGATGAGCCAGACCGCCTCCACATGGTGGCGGTAGTGGAAGTCGTGCTCGCTGCCGGCCTCGATGGTGGTCTCGTGGAAGGAGAATCCGACGCCGTCGCCGCCGAGCACGATGCGTTTGCTGCGCCAGCCCTTGCCCGCGACATCGCGTTCGGTGCCGGTGATCTCCGCTGTGGTGCGCACGATCATGTCAGCCCCGTCCTCCGCACACCGCGTCGACCGCGGTGGCGAGTATCTCCAGGCCGTGGTCGAGTTCGGACTCCGAGATGGTCAGCGGGGGAAGCAGTTTCACAACCTCGTCGTCCGCTCCGGCGGTCTCCACCAGCAGTCCGCAGTCGAAGGATTCCTGGCACACCTTGCCCGCGCGAGAGGCGTCGGCGAAGGCAAGCCCGTGCACGAGGCCGCGGCCCCTGGTCACGATTCCGGTGTAGGAGGCCGCCAGGCCCGTCAGCGCACGACGCACCCGCTGCCCCTTGTCCAGGGTCGCCGCCGCCAGCTCGCCGTCGTTCCAGTAGTGGTCCAGCGCCGCCCGCGCCGTGACGAATGCCGGGTTGTTGCCCCGGAAGGTGCCGTTGTGCTCGCCGGGAGCCCACTGGTCGAGCGCCGGGCGCATGAGCACGAGCGCCATCGGAAGACCATAGCCGCCGATGGATTTCGACAGTGTCACGATGTCGGGGACGATCCCGGCCTCCTCGAACGAGAAGAACGGCCCGGTGCGACCGCAGCCCATCTGCACGTCGTCGACGATCAGCAGAATGCCGCGCGCCGCGCACAATTCGGCGAGCCCGCGCAGCCATTGCGGCCGGGCCACATTGACGCCGCCTTCTCCCTGCACGGTCTCGACGATGACCGCCGCCGGCTTGTCCAGGCCGGACGACGCACCGTCGAGCGCCCGCTCCATCCACCGGAAGGCCTCGTGGTCCGGTTCGCGGAGGTAGCCGTCGTAGGGCATCACGCTGGCATGGGCGAGCGGGACGCCCGCGCCCGCTCGTTTGACGGCGTTGCCGGTGACCGCCAGCGCGCCCAGGGTCATGCCGTGGAATGCGTTGGTGAAGTTGAGGATTCCGTTCCTGCCGGTCACCTTGCGCGCCAGTTTGAGCGCCGCCTCGACCGCGTTGGCTCCGGTGGGGCCGGGGAATTGGACCTTGTAGTCGAGTCCACTCGGGCTCAGCAGGGTGCGTCGTACGGTCTCGAGCAGCGCCCGTTTCGCGACGGTGGACATGTCCAGTCCGTGTGTGATGCCGTCGCGGGCCATGTAGTCGAGCAGCGCCTGTTTCAGCACGGGGTTGTTGTGCCCGTAGTTGAGAGCGCCGGCTCCGGCGAAGAAGTCCAGATACTCCCGGCCGTTCTCGTCACGCAGCCACGCTCCGCTGGCGGTGTCGAACACGGTGGGCCAGCATCGGCAGTAGCCACGGACATTGGATTCGAGTTCGTCGAATACAGTCGTGCCGGTGGTGGTCATCGTCGACCCTCCTGATCGGTGCCCGCAGCTATGCGATACAGCTCCTCGGGCTCATGAACGTCGGGAAAGTGATTCGCGGTGAACAACTTCCGCCGAGTGATGCCCATGCCCCGCAGCCGCGCGAGGGCGGCGAACATCGCGGTCGAGGCGGTGTTGTCCGGTGAGACGGTGGTTTCGATCGCGGAAGCCGCCTGCCCGGAACCGGTTTCGAGCAGGCAGTCCAGCATGGCGACACCAATGCCGCGACCGCGGTGGGCACGGTCGACCGCGACCTGCCAGGCGAACAGCGTGGCGGGATCCGCCGGACGCAGATACCCGATCACGAAACCGGCGACCTCACCGTCGATTTCGGCCACCACCGATGTCGAGGCGAAATCCCGACACCACAGCAGATAGGCATAGCTCGAATTCACATCCAGTACACGGGAATCCACAGCGATTTGCCACAGCCGCGACCCGTCGTCGATTCGCGGCGAGCGGATCACAATGGCGTCCGACCGAGGTGCCGACGCCAAAGCGTATTCCGGCGACTGTTCTCGCACGATTTTTTCAGGGGCGGCGATGAGTCGCGAGGATTTGGATTGCATGACCCTTCCAGGTTGGCAAAGCTGTTTTACGATTCCTTTGACGGATGCTTTGCGATTCCATGAAGAGTCTCCGCTATTTCCGCTCCAGGCTCACGATCGGCAGCCTGATGACGAACCGCGCGCCACCCGCGGGCCGTGCCTCGCACTCGACCCTCCCACTATGGGCCGCAACGGTTTCGGCGACGAGCGCGAGTCCGATGCCGGTACCGGTTCCGCTTGCGTTGCGCCGCGTGGTGCGCACGGTGGCGAACCGCTCGAAGATGCGATCCCGTTCGGCGGGCGGCACCCCGGGCCCGGCGTCGTCGACGGCGATCACCGCCTCCGGCCCCTCCCGCCGAACGTCCACCCCGACGACGCCACCGCCGTGCCGGTCCGCATTGTCGAGCAGATTGCCGACGGCCCGTTCGAGTTCGAGCTTGCGGCCGCTGATCGTCGAGTCCCGCTCGACCGCGAGGAGCGCCGGATCGTACTGCCGTCCGACGAGCGTGTGCTCGAGCAGCTCACCGACCGAGAGCAATTCGGTGTCGCCACGATGCACTCCGGCCTCGACCCTGGCCAGTTCGAGCATGTCGTCGAGCATGTGCCGCAGATGCTCGAGTTCGGCGCTGACCAGATCGAGGGCGCGCCCGGCGCGCGGCGACAACTCCGTCGCATGCCGGTTCAGCACACTGACACTGGTGATCAGGGTGGTGAGCGGAGTGCGCAGCTCATGGCTCACATCGCCGACGAGCCTGCGTTCGCGCTCGATTCGCTGCTGCAGCGAGTCGACCATGGTGTTGAAGGAGTCGACCGTGGTGCGCAGATCCTGATCCGGCGTCCGCGGCAACCGCAACTCCAGTTCGCCGGAGGCGATGCGCTCCGCAGTGCCGGCCACCTGATGCAGGGGTTTGAGCACTCGCCGACTCGCCCACACCCCTAATGCCGCACCGATCACCGTTGCTACGGCGGCGCTGACGGTCAACAGATCGCGCAGCATCCGCAGGTTGGATTCCAGCTCGCTGATGGGGGTGAACTCGTAGAGCACGTCGCCGCGGTCGCCGACCGCGACCCCGGCGCGCAGGTAGGGCTGCCCGCCGATAGCGGCCCGTTCGATGCCGGGTTCCGGGCCGCGGATCAGCTCGGCGGGCAGCAATTCCTCCACGGTGCGATCGGGATCCGTGTCGTACCAGTCGATTCCGGCCCGCAGCACCAGCACCGTCTCATCGGGCGGTTCGATCGAACCCAGTATGGCGGGGTCGGCCACGCGGTCCAGGCGCGGCCACAACAGCTCGGCATGGGCGCGGGCCAATCGCTCCGCCGACCGCATGCGCTGGTCCTCCATGTACCCGCGCCCGATGGAATAGACCGACAGCGAAAGCACCAGGGCGACCAGGCAGGCGCTCAGTGCGAACGCGAACACCACACGGCCGCGCAGGCTTTGCGCGCGCCGGGCCAGCAGCGATCTGATCCGCTCGGCGTTGGACCCGATCCGCTCAGCGTTGGACATCGAGCCGGTAGCCGATTCCGCGCACGGTGACGACTATGCGCGGATCCGAGGCATTGCGTTCGATCTTGGTGCGCAACCGTCGCACGTGCACGTCGACGATCCGCTCGTCGCCGAAAAACCCTCGGTCCCAGACGCGTTCGAGCAGCACCGACCGGCTGAGCACCCGGCCCGGGCTCTCGGCGAGCTCACACAGCAGCCGGAATTCGGTGATGGTGAGCCGGATGACATGGTCGCCCCGCCGCACCGTCACGCCGCTGGGCGAGAGCACCAGCGCACCCCGCGGGTCGGCGTCGAGCACGATCTCGTCATCGACGTCGGCATCATTGACCACGCCTTCCCGGCGCGCGACCAGTCCGGCCCGGCGGCGCAGGGCCCGCATCCGCGCGGTGATCTCCTTCACCACGAACGGCTTGGTGACGAAATCGTCCGCGCCCGCTTCGAGCGCCGCGACCACGTCGTGGGTGTCATCGCGGGCGCTGACCACGATGATCGGGACATCGTGGTCCCTGCGCACCTCCCTGATGCAGGTGAAGCCGTCCATGCCGCCGAGCATCAGATCGACGATCATCAAGTCGGGGGCGCCGTGGTCACGCAGGTACTGCAGCGCGGTCTCCGCCTCGCCGGCCTCGGCGACCTCGTAGCCCTCGTAGCCCTCGTCCTCCATCGTGGACCGCCTCGGTGTGGAGCGTTTCGCGCTGATCGCGCACGACTTCGGCGGCCCGGTAGCCGCGCACCTGTACGCGAAGGCCGGCCACCGGATCACCCATCTGGCCGTGTTCCCCACCAACGCATTCCCCGACACTCCCATCCCGTTCCCGCTGTCGCTGGTGCCCAAGCGCGGAGTCGGCCCCCTTGCCCAGCGGATTCTGTTCTCCCCCTGGGCGTTGCGACAGCTCGTGCGTCACGGATCCGGGCGACCGAATCCCCGCCCCGATCCGGCCCCTTTCGTCGGTGACCGCGTCCAGGCGCACGCGATCAACTACATCTTCGGTGAAAGCCTGCGCCATATCGACACGCTGTACACGCCGGTGCGTGCCGCCCTGGCACGGGTGTCGGTGCCCGCACTGGTCGGCTGGGGCGACCACGACCCCTTGTTCAGCATCGAAATCGGCCGCCGGACAGCCGAACTCATCCCCACGGCACGATGGCGGCTCTACCCTGGCGCCGGGCACTTCCTGCCCCTCGAACGACCCGACGAACTGGCCGCCGACATCACGACATTGCTGAGCGAGCCCGCCGGCCGGACATAGACCCGTCGTGATCGCGCATGTACCGGCGGTGTGGACTCAGACTGCGACTGTCGCGCGGTCGCGCTCGCGGGCGAGTGCGCGGTCGCGGTGTTCCTCGAAGCGGGGGATGTGGACGGTCTCCATGGTGTTCAGGAAGTCGGCGAGGCGTTCGCGGGCTTGTTCGCCGCGGGGGCCGAAGTCGTTGCGGTCGAAGATGTTCCAGTGTCGCAGGACTGGTTGGAGGACGTCTTCGAGGTGTTGGCGCAGGTCGTAGATGCCGTGCTTGGCCATGAGGACGCCGTGGCGGCGGAAGTTGGGCATGCCGGTGCCGGGCATGCGGAAGTTCTCGACGATGAGGTCGATGGCTTCCATGGCCTGGTCGGGGACGAGGTCGAGGGCCGCGCCGCAGAGGGTGCGGTAGAAGATCATGTGCAGGTTCTCGTCGAGGGCCAGGCGTTGCAGCATGCGGTCGGCGATGGGGTCGTCGCAGACCTTGGCGGTGTTGCGGTGGCTGATGCGGGTGGCCAGTTCCTGGAAGCTGACGTAGGTGACCGAGAACAGGAATCCGGCATCGGCCAGGGCCGCGGCCCCGGTGGGCGGGGTGTAGCCGTTGGTCATGTGGGTCATGCGGTCGTTCTCGAGGGCGACCGGGTCCACGCCGCGGGTGACGACGAGGTAGTCGCGCAGCACGATGGAATGGCGGGCCTCCTCGGCGGTCCAGCGCCCGACCCAGCTGCCCCAGGCGCCGTCGCGGGAGAAGTTCTCGGCGATCTCGCGGTGGTAGGACGGCAGGTTGTCCTCGGTGAGCAGGTTGGTGACCAGCGCGGCCTTGGCGACCTCCGACAGCGTGGATTGCCCGGGCTCCCAGTCTGTTCCGCCGAGCGCGGCGAAGTTGCGGCCCTCTTCCCAGGGGATGTAGTCGTGGGGGTGCCATTCCTTGAACACCGACAGGTGCCGGTCCAGTGCCTGCCCGGCGACGGGTTCGAGCTCGACGAGGATCTCACGCTGTGTCAGTGCACGTGCCACGAGTGGTGTCTGCCTTCCTGTCGGGGACTGTCGCTGTTTCGCAGATCAGCTTCTCCGGCCTGGCGTTTCGGGCACAGGGCCCGAAGTCCCACCGGCCGAGGTCTTTCGAGTGCGCTGCCGACGTGCGCGCTGGTGTGCCGAGGGTGACTCGACGGACTGCTTTCGAACGTGGCGGCCGCCGGGTGCGACTGTCGAGATCACGTCGGCGAGTGCGAGTTCGGCGGCGCGGCCGGTCGACCGTCGGTCCGGGCTGCGCGGCTCGGCCGGTCGATGGTGCCGGTCAGGCAGCCGGGGTGAGCAGGGTCAGGTCGTTGTCGTAGCGGCGGTACAGCAGTTGGCCGCGTCCGGTGTCGGGATCGGTGAAGAACACGAACGGCAGCCCGTAATCGCAGATCCGCGAGTGCGCTTCAGCCGCACCGATCTCGGCGACGGGCCGAGGATTCATGGTGAACGGGCCGCCCTCGCTGACGCAGGCCGGTGGTCGGCCGCAGACCTGCCGGGCGATTTTGAGCCCGCTCGGTCCGGCCCGGTAGACGATCGCGTCCTCACCGGTGTCGCTGTCGAGGAACATGTGCGCGTCGTAATCGCTGAGGTCGAGTTCGTGCGCGGCCTGTTCCGGGGTAATGCCGTGCAGGTGAACTGGCTTGTGGCGCACGATCCTTCCCGGCCCCGGCGTCGACAGCGGGGGTCGGGCGGGGTCGGGCCAGCGTCGTGGCCGCCATGGTGTGCGGGCGGCGTTGATCTGCTGGTCCAGGCGCACGATCGCGGCCAGGATGTTGTGGTGCCCGGCGGTGACGGTCTGTGTACGGACAGCGCGCCCGCTCGCGTCGAGGTTGATCTGGATCAGCAGTGGCCCGTCGGCGACGTCGAGCGCGGTGATCCGGACCCGCACCCTGCCGGTGATGCCGAATCGCCGCGCAGCGGTGTCGACCGCCCTGGTGACCCGTTCGGCCTCGAGCGCGGGGACCGGCCCGTGCGGCGACACGACCACGGCTGGGCCGGTTGCCGGGCGATGTTCCGGTTCGGTGCACAGCATGCTCATGGCCTCCATCCCGATGCGCGACGCTCGACTGGTCGAACGCCAATGGTCCACGCCACACCGAACCGTGGGCAGGGACCAAAGTCCTCTAATCCGTCGACCAACGAAACCCAGTCGGCGGCAGGTGTCTTCGTCGTGTGCGGCCCGCGCGGTGGCGGCCGACGCAGAATCTCGAACCGGCCGTCTCTAGACTCCGGATACCGGTTTCTCCCATCCGCGATTGGAGTGCACGTCGTCCGCTATGGCCACTGACCCTCATGCTGGTTCCTACTCGATGCGTGAAACGTTGTCGCAGTTGCGGTTGCGGGAGCTGCTGGGTGAGGTGAAAACGCGCATCGAGCAGGTCATCGACGCCCGCGACCGGATGGACGGCCTGGTCGAGGCCATGCTCACGGTGGCCTCCGGGCTCGATCTCGACGAGACCCTGCGCACCATCGTGCGCGCCGCGACGACCCTGGTCGATGCCCGCTACGGCGCGCTGGGTGTGCGCGGACACGAGGGCGGGCTCACCGAATTCGTCTCCGAGGGCATCGACGAACACACCCGAACTCTCATCGGTGACCTACCCCAGGGGCACGGCGTGCTGGGTTTGATGTTCACCCAGCCTCAGCCCATCCGCCTGACCGATCTCGCCGACCATCCCGCCTCGGTCGGATTCCCGGCACATCACCCGCCCATGCGGTCGTTGCTGGGTGTGCCGATCCGGATCCGTGACGAAGTGTTCGGAAACCTCTATCTCACCGAGAAATCCGGCGGGCAGGCCTTCTCCGAGGACGACGAGGTACTGGTCCAAGCGTTGGCCGCCGCCGCGGGAACAGCCATCGACAACGCCCGCCTCTACGAGGGCTCCCGCACCCGCCAGGCATGGATCGAGGCGACCCGCGACATCGCCACCGCCTTCCTGGCCGGCGCGTCCCCGGAGACGGTCATGGGCCAGCTGGTCGAACGCGCCCGCACCCTCACCGGCTCGCAGCGGGTCTTCCTCGCCTTCAACGACGATCCCGATCCGCACGGCGACGACATCACCGAACTGCGCATCGCGCACCTGTCCGGCCCCGACGACCGGCCACACCCCACCACGGTCGCCACCGACGGCACCGCGATCGGGGCGGCGTTCACCGGCCGCCGACCACGACGATTCAGCCACACCGACGAGATCGATCTCGGCACACCGTTCGGTGAGCGTGGACCGGCGCTGATCCTGCCGCTGCACACCCAGAACGCGACGCTGGGCGTGCTGGTTCTGCTGCGTGCTCTCGACGCCGCCCCCTACTCCGAGGAAACCCTCGAGTTCGCCACCGCGTTCACCGAACACGCGGCGCTGGCGCTGCGACTGGCCGCCACGCAGCGGCGGATGCGTGAACTCGACGTGCTCACCGACCGCGACCGCATCGCCCGCGATCTGCACGACCACGTCATCCAGCGCCTCTTCGCCGCCGGGCTCAGCCTGCAGGGCACCCTCGCCCGCGCCACCACCCCCGAGGTACGAGACCGGCTCTCCGACGTCATCGACGAGTTGCAGGACGTCGTCGCCGAGATCCGCACCTCCATCTTCGACCTGCACGGCGGCAACGCCGAGAGCACCCGACTCCGACAGCGACTCGAGGACCTGATCAAACGCCACACCGGCGACACCGACCTGCGCACCTCCCTGCGGATCTCCGGACCGCTGTCGGTCGTGGAACCGGCCCTGGCCGACCACGCCGAAGCCGTCGTCCGCGAAGCGGTGTCCAACACCGTCCGCCACGCCGGAGCACAGACATTGACCGTACAGATCGACGTCGACGACGAACTGGTCATCGTGGTCAGCGACGACGGCCGCGGCATCCCCGACAACATCACCCCCAGCGGACTGACCAACCTCGCCCACCGCGCCGAACAAGCCGGCGGCACCTTCACCATACTGCGCGACACCGGCGACACCGGCACACGACTACGGTGGGCTGTCCCGTTGCAATAGAGAGGCCGCCGCGGTTCCGACCGCTTCGGCGGCTTCTCGACGGTGCCATCATGTGACACCGGCGGACAGCACGCGGCACGGTGTGGGCGCAGCGCCATTTCCGCACTGGGAGAGGCGGATTCGTTGCTGGGCGTGTGGTCATCGCACGCGGTGTCCGCACGGCTGTTACCGGGCAGGGCTTTCGAGCCGGTCCGGGCGTTCGCCGAGCAGGCCGCCTCGACGATCCCGATGGCGGGCGCAGCCCGCCCCGGCGCACGAGCCGAGCGGGTGTCGAAGGTCCCGTCCGCGGGTGTCTTTTTCTCTAGCGGTGAATGTTGCGCGGCAGGCACTCTGAGCAGATGGACCAAACCGACCACCTCGGCCCGCCCCGGCTGTCCGCGCCGTCGAGGCGGCCGGTTCGCGTGGTTCTCATCGACCGTGATCCTCACGTCCGCGCCGCGATCGCCGACCTGATCACGATCGAACCCGACATCGACGTCGTAGGCCAGGCAGGGTCTCTCGCGGCGGGGTCCGCGCTGGTCACCGAACTCACTCCACACGTGGTGGTGCTGGATCCGCACCTGCCCGACGGTGACGGACTCGAACTATGCCGGAACCTGCGTGCCGGTCACAGTCCTGCCCGGTGCCTGGTCCTGTCGACCGCCGCCGACCCCGATGCGATGGCCGATGCCGTACAGGCCGGCGCCGCCGGCTATATCGTCAAGGATCTCACCGAACTCGCACTCGGCGACGCGATCAAGGCCATCGCAGGCGGGCGATCTCGCCTCGACCGGCCCGCTGCCCCGACGCGGCACCATCGTGGTGATCGCGAACTGCTCGCGGCGTTGACGGGCATGGAGTTGTCGATCCTGTTGTTGCTGGCCGAAGGGCTGACTCACCAGCAGATCGCCGGCCGATTGTTCTTCGCCGAGAACACGATCCGGACCTACGTCGCCCGAATACTGCGCAAACTCGGCCTCGACGACCCCGCGCACGCGGCCGACTACGCGAGCCGCCTACGAGAAATCGCGGCGACGAGCGGTGAGCCGCACCCCGACCAAGCGTGACCGGGCCAGCGGAGAACCCGATGATGACAGCGCCCGACCGGTGACCAAGGACACTCGGGACCGAGCGGAAAGCCCGTATACCCAGGCCCCCATGACAAGAAGACTCGGGCCATGACAACCACGGACGCCGGTTCCCTCGCGGTACCCGATCACCAGACCATGCTGGCGGCGATGCAGCGGGCATCGCGTGCGCCGTCGGTGCACAACACCCAGCCGTGGCACTGGAGGTTCGACGGGGAACACCTGCACCTGCACGCCGACCCCGACCGGCTGCTCGCCGCCGCCGACCCGCACGGTCGGCAGCTGGTGATCAGCTGCGGGGCGGCGCTGCACCATGTGCGCACCGTCTTCGGGTCGCTGGGCTGGCACACCGACACCGTCCGAGTCCCGGATGCCTCGGATCCGAACCGGCTCGCCGAGACCACCTTCCGGCCCTGGCCCGATCCACCCGCCGGGCTGCTCGCCCGCGCGGACGCGATCGACCGGCGACGCACCGACCGGCTGCCCATGGCCGCGCCCGAGCACTGGGACGCCATCGCGCCGAGGCTGCGCATGCTGGTCTCGCCGCACTACCTCGAGCTCGACACACTCGGCGAGTCCGCACACGCGCAGCTGGCCGAAGCGTCCGAGAAGGCCGCCGCCCTGCGCCACCAGGACATGCTGTACGTGATCGAAATCGGTTGGTGGACGGGACATTCGGGAACCCCCGACGGGGTGCCGACCGACGCGCTGCCCTCGTCCGCCGAATTCGCCCAGGTGCGGGTCGGCCGGGCCTTCCCCATCCCACGACATCCGGACGCCGCCGCAGCGCACTCGGCCCGGCGCGCGGACACCGAGGATCACGCCCGGCTGGTGGTGCTGAGCTCGTCCGGCGATTCGGTCACCGAATGGCTGCGCACCGGCGAGGCGCTCTCGGCGGTCCTGCTCGAATGCACGGTCGCCGGGCTCGCCACCTGCGCGCTCACCGACATCACCGAATTACCCACAGCCCGTACGGCTCTCGCCCGGATGCTGCCGCGGCCCGCGCTGCCGCAACTCGTGATCCGGATCGGCACCGCACCCGCCGGCGAGCCCGAGCACCGGCCCACACCGCGGCGGCCACTCTCCGAACTCTTCACCATCGAGTTACGCTGAACGCACGCCCGGGAGGCCCTCGCCGACGCGAGGGGCCGGGCATGCGTGCCGTTGTCGGTGGAGTCGTGCGGCCTCGAACTCGCGGCGCTCGCCTAGCGCTGTTCCGGCTCGCCGTGCACGACCATGACGGAGCAATGCGCGTGCTGCACGAGCGAATGCGCGGTCGAGCCGAGCAGCATCCCGGTGAAGCCGCCGCGCCCGCGATTGCCGACGACAACCAGCTGAGCGTGCTTCGACAGTTCCAGCAGCTGGCGGGCGGGAGAGGCGACATACACCTCGCGGGTCACCTCCACCTCCGGGTATTTCTCCCGCCATCCGGCCAGCCGCTCGGCGAGAATGGCGGTCTCGATATCGTCGATCTCCGCGAGTGAATCGCGCGATGATCCGCCCGCGAATTTGCCCGCGTCCCAATCACTCCAGACGTGCACGGCCACCAATTCGGCGTCCCGTTCGGCGGCCTCGGCGAACGCGGCGGCAATGGCCGCCTCACCGGTCGGGCTGCCGTCGACGCCGACCACCACCGGCCCGGACTCCCGAACGGTGTCACCCGCCCGCGGTTCGGAGCGCACGACGATCACCGCACCGGCGGCGTGACTGGTCACCGTGAGCAGCGTCGAGCCGAGATGACGCATCGTGCCGTGGTTTCCGGTCGCGCCCATCACCACCGCGTACGCACAGACGCTGCGCTCGATCAGGGTTTGGGCGCCGGTCCCGTCCGCGAGGTACGTGGTGATCGCCAGTCCCGGTTCGATCTGGCGGGCGATACGCTCGGCGCGGGCGGTGGCCTCGTGGCTCTGCGCCCGGACCTCCTCGGCGGCAGACGCGGTGATGACCTGATAGGTCCCGAGCAAGGTGCCCGCGCCGGCCAGATTCATGCCGTGCGCCAGCTGGAGTTCACGGCCCCGCCGGGCCGCGTAGCGCGCCGCCCAGCCGACCGCGAGACCAGCCCCATCCGATTCGTCCACTCCGACGACCGGGGCCGAGGCCAGCCGGTGCACTTCATCGAAATCCCGCCGTGTCATCGTGACCTCCGATGTCGATATTGGTGAAAGCCCCATGTGGAACCACACTTTCACCGTATTGAGGCCGGACTCGCCGCCACTGCGGGCGATCGTCACCGGACAATGGCCCAAAGACCTCCGGCGGCCCGCGCGGTTCCAGGCCGAACAGGATTCGCGCAGAGCGGTTGCCCACGCGCCGCCCGATACGGCCGATCGCTCGATCGACCACAGGCCGCCGACCAGGGTGACCGGGCCCGCGATTCCGGCCGCCACAACCGACCAGCCGATGTGGATCCCCGGCTCGTAATCGTCGGTCTCACGGGCGATGACAGCGGACAGAACCGAAGGTCCCCATCGTGCGTCCTTCTCCCCTTGGTGATCACGACCGGTAGCCGGGCATTCCCTTCCGCCCGTGTCCACGTGACTTTCTGCCCTGTGGACCACACTCGATTCAAGGGCACGCTCAACTCCACACAAACGGAAGGAGACACGTGATGGACTACCGGGTGGACCTGTGCGAGACACCGCCACACGCGGTATTGAGCCTGCCGATGGAGATTCGGTCCGAGCAGCTCGCTGAGGGCATTCTCGCCGGGATGAACCGGATCGAGGAGGTGGCCCGGCGGGCCGGGCTGACCGCGAACGGCGCGCCCACCATCACCTTTCACCGTGAGCTTCCGACCGGGCAGGCCATCGCCGTGGACTTCGGACTGCCCATCGAACCGGCGCCGGCCCTGGGCCCGAGTTCCGGCGGTGATCTGCTGATCAAGTCGCCCGCGCTGGTGGCCCGCACCTGCCACCGGGGCGGCTATGCCGGGCTCGACGCCGCCTACCGCGCATTGCGAGGCTGGGTGCGAGAGTCGGGCTATCGCCCGGTCGGTCCGCCCACCGAGTCCTATCTCGTCGGCCCCGACCAGGTTCAGGATCCGCGCCTGTTCATCACCGAGGTCCGCATCCCGGTCGCTCCGTCACCGGCTATCGCAGTGCATGTGGACGGCAGGTTCGCGGTGGTCGCCGAACGCACTCGGATGGCATTGCGAGACCAGGGATTCGACATCTCCACCGAGATCGACGCGCAGGCGATGCTGCGGCAGCGGGCAGGCGAGCACATCGAGGAGTACCTGATTCTGGGCGCGTGCCATCCACGACTGGCCGCCTGCGCGCTCGAGATCGAGCGGTCGGCCGGATTGCTGTTGTCCTGCAGCGTCATCGTGCGCGCCGACGAGACCGGGGTGGTGGTCGAGGCCGGTGACCCCGCGGTGCAGGCGGCGGCGTTCGAGTCCCCGGAACTGACTGCCCTCGCCACTGAGGCCCACGATCTACTGGCCGCCGCCCTGACCGACCTGGTGCGCACCGCTGCCGCCGCGAGCTGACCAACCTCACGGCGGCATCGCCCTGGCTGTTGCCGGGACCGTCGGCGCGCGTCGACACGCCCCTCGGCCCGGCAGCCCCGGCGTTCCTTACCGAGTCGCCGGCTTCACACGCACACTGAGCTTCCATTCGACAACCGCACCACGTCCCGCGCGGTCAGCACCGGCCCGGGAAACACGAATCGGTACTGCTCGCCCGTGCACTCATCGGTGACCGCAATATTCTCCCGGGTGTCCCCGATGATCGGCACAGCGCGCATCGGCACCCCGGTGCCGCGCATCAGATCCTCGAGCAGCCGGCCCACGGGCCCGCCCGCGGGGAACACCGCCGTCACCGACTCGCCCAGAGCCGCGATGGTGCGCGCGGCGTTGATCCCGCCCCCACCCGGGTCGAATCGCGGTGCCGCGCCGCGAATCTTGGAGGTCGGGCGAACGTGGCCGGCCTGTGCGGCGACGTCGATCGGAGGGTTCATGGTCAAGGTGACGATCGACATCGTCGGCCTACTTTCGAGCTGACGCCCGCCGAATCACCGACGGGCTGCGACACCGACGACTCCCCGCGCGTGCGGGTCACAGTTGAAGGGTAGCCAGTCGTCACCGCCGGTGACGGCGGACCGCTCACCGATGACCGAAATGCCCTGTCGCCCAAGGCGATCGCGCGGCAACGGAATGCAGGTCGGTCGTCGAAAGCGCGGGATGGCGGTAAGTCCCGCCGATTCACCGGCGCCCGGTCCTCCCGAGTGCCTGCCGAGTTCGCCCGTATTTCGCGGACGAATGTCCGGTCTCGGGTGGACTTTCGACTCTGAAGCGGGTCGTGGGTCGCGTGGAAATGTCGGCGGCGTCATCACCTGATGACACCGCGAACGAGGAGGAGCATTGAGCGTGCAGACAGTGGAGTCGGGCTCGGTGGTTCAGGTTTGGGCCGACCACAATGTATCGGCCGGCGCGTCGGCGTACATGCGGGACAAGGTCAGTCGCGTTCTGGACCATGTTCCCGGGCCGGTGATCTCGACGCGCGTGCGTCTGACTCGACATCGTGAATGGGTGGCCTCGAAACCGGTTGTCGCTCAGGCGAATGTCAGCCTGCCGGGCCGGATGGTGCGGGTGCAGGTGTCGGCGACGTCGGAGCACGAGGCCGCCGACCTGCTGGAGGTGCGGTTGAAGTCGCGGCTGGACCGGTTGGCCCGGCACGGGGACGGGCCGCACGGTGGACGATCCGCCGCCGCGGGTTCGCCCTGGCGGCACGGCGACGTCGCCCGGGCGCGGCTGCCGTACTTCCCGCGACCGGAGGAGGAGCGGGAGGTGGTGCGCCACAAGGCTTTCACGCTGGCGCATGCGACCTGCGACGAGGCGGCGTCGGATATGGAGCTGCTCGACTACGACTTCCAGTTGTTCACCGAGGCGGGCAGCGGTGTGGACAGCGTGCTGTACCGGACCGGCAGCGGCGGTCTGCGGCTGGCCCAGCTCACCCCGCAGCCGCAGGAGGTCATCCCCGGCGTGGTCGCGTTGTCGATGAGTCCGGCCGCGTCACCCGAGCTCGCCCTCGAGGGCGCGATCACCCGGCTCGAACTGACGAACTGGCCGTTCGTGTTCTTCCGCGACCGCGACACCGGCAGCGGCAGCGTGCTCTACCACCGCTACGACGGCCACTACGGCCTGCTCACGCCCGCCGAGTAGCGACCGGCAAGGCGCGACGCCCAGCCGAGGCATCTCGCGAAGAGCGACCTCGGCTGGGCGCCCCCGCACGAATGGAGTTCACTCGGTGAAGGCATTGGGACACACAATCATTCAACGTCTTTTCGCGGCCAAACGCTGGATGTATCGCACTGGCCGACCGGGTGCGACCGCGCGGGCGTTGAATCGGATCGCACGTCTCCAGTACTCGGCGGGTCTGCTGTCACCGCACTATGCGGTGACCTTGGAGGTGACGGGCCGGCGCACCGGTCGGCCCGTGCTGCTGCCGCTGGTGGTGGCCGAGTACGACGGCGATCGGTATCTGGTGTCGATGCTGGGTCCCGACGCCAATTGGGTCCGCAACGTCGACGCCGCCGATGGCCGAGCGGTGCTGCACCGCCGTGGCGCGGAAGCCGTGCGGCTGGAACTGGTCGCTCCGACTGCCCGCGCCCCGATCCTGCGCCGCTACCTCGCGGTCGATCCCGGGGCGCGACCGCACTTCCCGATCGACCGCCACACCACGGCCGACGAATTCGACGCGATCGCCGACCGCTATCCGGTCTTCCGCATCGTCCACACACCCCGGGCAGACGGCCCGACCCGACGGCAGCGGTAAGGAAGAACCGGAGCTGCCGTTGGCACTAGGCCGGACGTCGAGCGTTGCGCAAGACAGCGTCTCGATGAGCACTGTGGAGAATTCGATCGGGACCGGTCACCGGGCGACGAGCAGATCGGCCGACCTCGAAGGTCGGATGCCTCAGTGCTTGCGACTTTGAGTATGCGGTCGTTTGTCGGGGAACAGCAGGTTGAAGCGCTTGACCTGGAGGCTGCGCTCGGCCAGATAGTGTTCCTCGAGCTGGTTGACCTCGGCCGCGGAAAGCCCGAGCTGGTTGGCCATGGCGTTGATGGTGTTGCGTTCGCCGCCGCTGAGGAATCCGTCGGCATAGCAGGCACGAATGGAATCGAAAACGAGTGTGCGCGCCCAGTTTCCGGCGTCGTCGGCGGCCGCGTCGACCGGGGTGCGTGCGGCCAGAACGGTGGCGATGTCGTCGGTGGCCTTGTAGTTGTCGAGCTCGGCGAGGAGTTCGGGGGAACCGCCGAACGCTTCACAGAAGCCGGGTACCCAGTCACGCTCGGCGGCAGCCAGTTCCCCGTCGCCGTTCGCGCAGATCATGATGCACTTGAAGAACGTCGCGTAATCGCGATCGCTGGGCTTTCGATCGAATCCGCGCTCGGATTTCATCACCCAGTGCACGCCTCGAGAATCAGACATTTTCCACTGCCTTCCAACTCTTC
>NZ_BJWY01000065.1 GCF_007990715.1 Nocardia seriolae NBRC 15557
CGACACTAGAGTCCGGTCATGAGGCGCTCGAGACGCACCGCGGGCGGCGCTGCCGCTCTGCTCCTGCTGGCCGGATTGCTGACCGCCTGTTCGTCGTCGGCGAATCACACCGCGTCATGCACGGTGTCCGCCAATGGAACTCCCGTCACCTCCGGGGTGCCGACCGGGCCCACCGGCACCAATCTGGCCCTGCGCCCGGAGATCGCCACCGGCTACCGCACCGGCATGACGCCCGTGCGCACCGGCGATTTCGCGGTCTCCACCGCGAATCCCGTTGCGACCGAGGCGGCTTGCAAGGTGCTGCGCGACGGCGGCACCGCCGCGGACGCGCTCATCGTGGCGCAGACCGTGCTGAATCTGGTGGAGCCGCAGGCCAGCGGCATCGGCGGCGGCGCGTTCCTGATGTACTACGACGCCACCACCCGCTCCGTCGACGCCTACGACGGCCGCGAGACCGCCCCCGCGGCCGCCACCGAGGACTATCTGCGCTACATCAGCGCCGCGGATCACACTGTGCCGCAACCGAACGCGCGCGCCAGCGGCCGCTCGATCGGCGTGCCCGGCGTGCTGCGGCTGCTGGAGCAGGCCCACGACGAACACGGCAAGCAGTCCTGGAAGGATCTGTTCACCCCGGCGATCGATCTCGCCGATCAGGGCTTCGAGATCTCCCCGCGGATGGCCGGTCAGATCGCCGCTTCCAAGGCCGATCTGGCCCGCGACGACAATGCCAAGGCGTATTTCCTGCTGACGGACGGCAGTCCGAAGACCTCGGGCACCACGCTCACCAATCCGGCCTTCGGCAAGACGCTCTCGGCCATCGCGACCGACGGCGCGAACGCCTTCTATACCGGGGCGATCGCCGCCGACATCGTCGACAACACCGCGCTGACCTCCGGCGGCCGCACCCCGGGCCTGCTGGCGCTCGCGGATCTACAGTCCTACCAGGCCAAGAAGCGCACCGCGGTGTGCTCGCCGTACCGCAACCACGAGATCTGCGGCATGCCCAACCCGTCCTCGGGCGGCATCACGGTGGAGGCGGCACTGGGCATCCTGTCCAATTTCGACCTGGCGTCGATGAAGCCGACCGACGCCGCGGGCGACGGCAACACCGCGCGCGACGGCGGCAGGCCCACCGCCGCGGCCGTGCACCTGATCGCCGAGGCCGAGCGGCTGGCCTACGCCGACCGCGACAAGTACATCGCCGACGCGGATTTCGTTCCGCTGCCGGGCAATTCGCCCCAGACCCTGCTGGATCCGACCTATCTGAAGCAGCGCGCGGGCCTGATCGACCCGAACAAGAGCATGGGCACCGCCAAGCCCGGCGATTTCGGCCCGGTCCCGATCGGCAACGGCCCGCAGCAGCCCGAGCACGGCACCAGTCACGTCTCCATCGTCGACGAGTACGGCAATGCCGCGGCCATGACCACCACCGTCGAATCCGCCTTCGGCTCCTTCCATTTCGTCGACGGCTTCATACTCAACAACCAGCTCACCGACTTCTCCGCCGAACCCCTCGACAAGGACGGCAACCCGATCGCCAACCGCCTCGACCCGGGCAAGCGACCCCGCAGCTCCATGGCTCCGACCCTGGTCTTCGACCGCAACCCCGACGGCACCCGCGGGCAGCTCAGCCACGTCACCGGCTCCCCCGGCGGCGCGGTCATCATCCAGTTCGTGGTGAAAACCCTGGTGGGCATGCTGGATTGGGGCCTGAACCCGCAGCAGGCCGTCTCGATGATCGACTTCGGCGCGAACAACACACCCACCACCAATCTCGGCGGCGAACATCCCGCGGTGAACGCGGCCGACAAGGGCGATCACGACCCCCTGGTCCTCGCGCTACGGCAGCAGGGCGATCAGGTCTCGGTGGCCCCGCAGTCCAGCGGCCTGTCGGCGCTGGCCCGCGACGGCGACGGCTGGATCGGCAGCGCGGACCCCCGCCGCGAGGGCGCGGTGCTGGGCAGCCCGCGCTAGCGGAATCGGCGCGGATCCTGATACCGTTGGCGCCGTGGCGAATTCGCCACGCGGCGGCCGACGCGGCCCGGGGCTCGACGCCGGATCCGGTTGCTCAGTCCTGATTCTCGGCGCTGTACTTCGCGCCGAGTTCGCGGAAGCGGTCCATGGCCTCGGCGGCGCGCATCTTGTCGTTGGAGCGGATGGCCATCAGGGGCACGTACTCGTCGTGGGCGAGTTCCAGCCGGGCCCAGGACTTCTTGTCCGGGAAGGAGATCCCGCGAATGTCCTTCCATGCGAACAGATTGTCGCCCACGATATTGCGCACCATGACGCCGCGTTCGCCGACCCGCACCCGGGGCCGGGTGAGGGTCAGCACGCCACCGGCGAGCAGCAGGCCGAAGAGCATGAGCCCGATCTGGTCGGAGACCCGGAAGTTCACGCCGGTGGAGCCGTGCCGCAGCACGAAACCGCCGAAGATGAAGATGGCGGCCAGTATCGCGGCCACGATGCGCACGGTGAGGATGGCGTGGTGGGGTCGCACTTCCAGATCCCATTCGGGATTCGACTCGGCCATCGGTTGCCCGGACTCCACCTTCTGCTGCTCCATACCGACGATCAGACCGTCTGGGTGAGTTCGCGCAGGGTGAGCGCGGCGTCGAGGGCGGCCGCGGCCGCCTGCTCGCCCTTGTTCTCGGCCGCACCCGGCAGGCCCGCCCGATCGAGGGCCTGCTCCTCGGTGTTCACGGTGAGCACGCCATTGGTAACCGGGGTGCTCTCGTCGAGGGACACCCGGGTCAGCCCGGCGGTCACCGAATCGCACACGTACTCGAAATGTGGTGTCCCGCCGCGGATCACGACGCCCAGCGCGACCACCGCGTCGTGGGTGCGGGCCAGCGCCTGCGCCACCACCGGCAGCTCCATGGCACCGGCGACGCGCACCACGGTGATGTCGGCGACTCCGGCCGCCCGCGCGGTCTGCTCCGCGTTCGCGACCAGCGCGTCGCAGATGGTGGTGTGCCAGCGCGAGGCCACGATCCCCAGCTTGAGGTCCTTGGCATCGGCGAGCTCGAATGTCGGTACGCCCGTACCGCTCATCGTTGTTCCGCCCTCTCGTAGTCGGTTTGCGCGCGCGTAGTCGGTTGGGACAGCGCTCAGTTGGCGGTTTCGCCCAGGTCCAAGTCTTCCAGGCCGACCAGGTCGTGTCCCATCCGGTCCCGCTTGGTGCGCAGGTAGCGCAGGTTGTGCTTGTTGGCGCGCACCGGCATCGGGACGCGCTCGCTGATCGACAGGCCGTAGCCCTCGATGCCCGCGCGCTTGTCCGGGTTGTTGGTGAGCAGCCGCATCGAGGTGATGCCCAGATCGACCAGGATCTGCGCGCCGATGCCGTAGTCGCGGGCGTCGGCGGGCAGGCCCAGGTCCAGGTTGGCGTCCACGGTGTCCGCGCCGCCGTCCTGCAACTGGTAGGCCTGCAGCTTGTGCAGCAGCCCGATGCCGCGGCCCTCGTGCCCGCGCATGTAGAGCAGCACGCCGCGACCCTGTTCGGCGATCATCGCCAGCGCGGCGTCGAGCTGCGGGCCGCAGTCGCAGCGCAGCGAGCCGAAGGCGTCACCGGTCAGGCATTCCGAGTGCACGCGCACGAGCACATCCTTGCCGTCACCGATGTCGCCCATGACCAGGGCGACGTGCTCGGCGTCGTCGTACTCCGACGCGTAGCCGATGGCCCGGAAGTCGCCGAACTCGGTGGGCAGCTTGGCCTCGGCCACCTGCTTGACGTGCTTCTTGTTGCGGCGGCGCCAGGCGATCATGTCGGCGATGGAGATGAGCGCCAGATCGTGTTCGTCGGCGAAGACGCGCAACTCGTCGGTGCGCGCCATATCGCCTTCGTTCTTCTGGCTGACGATCTCGCAGATGACGCCGGCGGGGCCGAGCCCGGCCATGCGGGCCAGATCCACGGCGGCCTCGGTGTGGCCGGGACGGCGCAGCACGCCACCGTCCTTGGCGCGCAACGGAACCACGTGGCCCGGGCGGGTCAGGTCGTCGGACTTGGAGGCCGGGTCGGCGAGCACGCGCATGGTGGTGGCGCGGTCGGCGGCCGAGATGCCGGTGCTGATGCCCTCGCGGGCGTCGACGGCCACGGTGTAGGCGGTGCCGTGCTTGTCCTGATTGACCCCGTACATCGGGGGCAGGCCGAGGCGGTCGCAGTCCGCGCCGGTCAGCGGCACACAGATGTAACCGGAGGTGTAGCGGATCATGAAGGCCACGAGCTCGGGTGTTGCCTTCTCCGCCGCGAAGATGAGGTCGCCCTCGTTCTCCCGGCCCTCGTCGTCGACGACGACGACCGCCTTACCGGCGGCGATGTCGGCGACTGCGCGCTCGATGGTGTCGAACCTGGTCACGTCTGTTGTGCTCCATCTCGAATTAGGTGCCTCATTACAGTAAGCCAGCGACGGTGTCCGTTTTGCGCCGCCTCCGGCCTCGCGGGTAGATCAACCGCGCTGCACGAGCCGTTCGACGTACTTGGCGATGATGTCGACTTCGAGATTCACGACCGTGCCGACCGGGGCGGTGCCCAGGGTGGTGAGCTCGCGCGTGGTGGGAATGAGGGAGACCTCGAACCAGTCCTTGGCGCCGTCGGCGAAGACCTCGTCGGCGATGCCGATGCCCGAGACGGTCAGCGAGATGCCGTCCACGGTGATGGAGCCCTTCTCGACGACGTAACGGGCAATGCTGTCGGGCAGGGAGATTCGCACGACCTCCCAGTTCTCGTAGGGGGTGCGGGAGACGATGGTGCCGGTGCCGTCGACGTGGCCCTGCACGATGTGGCCGCCCAGGCGGCTGTTCACGGCCGCGGCGCGTTCCAAGTTCACCCGGGAGCCGACCGACAGGCCGCCGATGCTGGAGCGGTCGAGGGTCTCGGCCATGACGTCCACGGTGAAGGTGTTGCCCCGCACCTGCTGATCCACGACGGTGAGGCAGACGCCGTTGACGGCGATCGAATCACCGTGTCCGGCATCGGAGGTCACCAGGGGACCGCGAATGGTCAGTCGCGCCGAGTCGCCCAGCTGTTCGGTGGCGACGATCTCGCCCAGCTCCTCGACGATGCCTGTGAACATGCCTTACCTCTCCCGTTCGCCTGTGCGTTCTCCGCTTGCGGCAACAGCCCGCGCGGCGTGGGGTATTCCCGGCGCGAACGGTCGTCCCCCTCAGCCTAACGACGGCGGGTCGTAGGCGACATGCGGCCTTGTTCACTGGAGAGTTGGATACCGGGCGTCAGATGAAATCGGGCATATGCCAACTTGCGATCAGCATATTGTCCGAATTATGCGATACAACCAATTGAAAGGTCGGAATTTACCGGTTTCACGAATGGCCTGACCTGGGCCGATGGCCGGTGGTACCCAATCCACGACTCGCTTACACCAG
Organism: Nocardia seriolae NBRC 15557; assembly: GCF_007990715.1. Lineage (GTDB taxonomy): Bacteria > Actinomycetota > Actinomycetes > Mycobacteriales > Mycobacteriaceae > Nocardia > Nocardia seriolae. The sequence continues at coordinate 5,380 of NZ_BJWY01000065.1, forward strand.
AATCTTGCGCAGCAGCGAAAATGGACGCAAGATTGTTATGCGGCTGATTCCCGCAGTTCAACTTTCTCCCAGAGCGGTTCAACGCAGAACGGTGCAGTTCAACGTAGAACGGTCCCGGCGTCCATCGGCCGATCCAGGCCGGAGACGGTCATCGCAACCATACGAACGAAGGAAGGTTTGCCCCCGCGCGGGTCGGATCCAGGTGGCAGACAACACATTCGGCACAGTTGGGGGTGCGGCGTGACCACGTTTCTCGATACAGCGCTCGAAGTTCGCTGCGTGCAGTATCGGCGCGAATTTCACCTGCCGGCATCGATAGATCCGACGTCACGACACATCCTGTTGGAGATAGGCAATCGTTACGGAGCCATCACCATGCCCGCCGACCTGGGCGAACGCGTCCAGCATCGGCTGACCCAGGCCGATCTGGCCGGTCCGGTCGTGCATAATCCCCGCGCCCGGCGCTGGACCTTCATCACCGGCCCGGCCCGCCCGGACACACTGAGCAAATCGGTGGCCGCGGCGCTGTTCCGGCTCTACGCCACCGTCGCGTGCTCGGGTGCACAGGTGGTGCTCCCGTCCGCCGATGACGAGCGGACGGGCTACCGCACCTGGATCCACTCCCCCGATTCCATGGACACCGTGCCGCCGCTGGAATCGGTGATCGAGGCGCTGCTCCGACGCTGACCGCCGGTCCGGTTCGGTCCGCTACGCCCGGTTCATTCCGCTACGCGGAGGCCGTCTCGACCGCGATCACCTTCTGCCGCAAGGCTTCCACGGTCGCGGCCGGGTCCGGGGTGCCGTACACCGCGGAACCGGCCACGAAGCAGTCCACCCCGGCCTCGGCGGCCTGCTCGATGGTGTCCATATTGATGCCGCCGTCGATCTCCACCACCAGGCGCAGCTCCCCGGCGTCGACCAGGCGGCGCACCTGCTTGGCCTTGTCGAGCACGTGCGCGATGAAAGACTGTCCGCCGAAACCGGGTTCGACGCTCATCACCAGCAGGGTGTCGAACTCGCGCAGGATCTCGAGGTAGGGCTCGATCGGGGTGTTCGGCTTGACCGACAGGCCCGCCTTGGCGCCCGCGGCGCGGATGTCGCGCGCCACCGCGATCGGATTGTCGGTGGCCTCGGCGTGGAAGGTGACGTTGTAGGCGCCCGCCTCCGCGTATCCGGGGGCCCAGCGTTCCGGGTTCTCGATCATCAGATGGCAGTCCATCGGAATGTCGGTGACCTTCAAAAGGCTTTGCACGATCGGCAAACCGAGCGTCAGGTTGGGCACGAAGTGGTTGTCCATGACGTCGACGTGCACCCAGTCGGCGCCCTCGATGGCCTTCAACTCATCCGCGAGACGGGAGAAGTCGGCGGAGAGGATGGAGGGGGCGATCATCGGCGCGGGCCGCTGGAAAGGGGAGGAAGAGGTGCACACATGGCGAAGTGTATCGGCAGCCGGTGTGTCCTCCATCGTCACCGTGAATGGCTGATTGCCGCGCGCCGGAATGGGTAGCCTTAACAGGGTGATCAACATTTCGGCGGAACAAGGATTGCGCGGCACACCGGTCGAGATCGGCGTCGCCGCCTCCGTCTCCCAGTTGCCCATCGTGCGCGGACTCGCCGAAACCCTGGTGCTGCTCAGCGATTTCACCCTCGACGAGGTGGCCGACATCCGGCTCGCCGTGGACGAGGCCGCCTCCACGGTGATCGCCCTGGCCGCGCCCGGCACCACGCTGCAGTGCCTGTTCACCGTCGGCGAGTCCGACTTGATCGTGCGGGTGAGCGGCATCGCGGCGGCCGAGGGGCTACCGGATCAGCGCAGCTTCGGCTGGCATGTGCTGCGCACGCTCTCCGATGAGGTCACCGCCGATCAGGAACCCTTCGATCCGGCGCTCTCCGGCTACCCGACCGCCGTGCAGTTCCGGCGGGTCCGGGGGAAGGCGTAGTGACCGACGGAGCAGACGTGTCCACAGCAACACCAGACCCGAACCAGCCCGAACACCCCGGCTCCGAGGACGCCGACACCCCAGAGGAGAACGGGGCACTCGAGGAGAACGAGGCCGAGGAGACCGTCGATGCCGAGGAGGCGGAGGAGGTCGCGCGCAGCGTCTCCGGCTATGACGATGTCACCACCCTGTTCGAGGAACTGGCCGCCGCCGCACCGGGTTCCGGGCGGCGCGCCGCGCTGCGCGGCGAGCTGATCAACCGCTGCATCCCGCTGGCCGATCACATCGCGCGCAAGTTCAGTGGGCGCGGTGAGCCTTTCGACGATCTCACCCAGGTCGCCCGGGTCGGGCTGGTGCACGCGGTGGACCGCTTCGACATCTCGCGCGGCTCGAACTTCCTGTCCTTCGCGGTGCCCACCATCATGGGCGAGGTCCGCCGCTATTTCCGCGACAACACCTGGGCCATGCGGGTGCCGCGCCGGGTCAAGGAGACCCACCTGCGCATCGGCTCGGCCATCGACGCGCTGTCCCAGCAGCTGGGCCGCTCCCCGACGGCCAAGGAGATCGCCGCCGAACTGGGCATCGAGGCCGACGAGGTCACCCAGGCGGTGATCGCCGGAAACGCCTACCAGCCCAGCAGCATCGACGCCGTATCGGTCGGGCGCGACACCGAGGCCTCGCTACTGGACACGCTCGGCGAGGAGGAGTCGCAGTTCGACCGGGTCGAGGAGTACGTGGCGATCCGGCCGCTGCTGGCCGGGCTGCCCGAACGCGAACGCCGCATTCTGACCATGCGGTTCTTCGAATCCATGACACAGACCCAGATCGCCCAGCAGATGGGCATCTCCCAGATGCACGTCTCGCGGATCCTGGCCAAAACCCTTGCCCGCCTGCGGGAGCAGTCCGCCCGCGAGTGATTCCCCGGCGCGGCCGCGAACGACTGCGCCGTGGCCGGTCACCCGGCAGGTCCCCGGCATCGGTAGATTGCGGTCAGACCATGATCACCTCGGCCGGAGCAAAGGGGTCGGTGTTGACGGAGCTGCCGTTCGATTCGCTGTATCGGCACGGATTCGCGCGGGTCGCGGTGGCGGTGCCGCCGGTGCGGGTCGCCGATCCGGGGTTCAATGCCGAGCAGACGCTGCTGCTGGCCCGGCGCGCCGCCGCCGAGCACGCGGTGCTGACGGTGTTTCCCGAGCTGGGGCTGTCCAGCTATACCGCCGATGACCTGTTCCATCAGGACGCCCTGGACGCCGCGGTCGGTGCGGCGCTCGAACGGGTGGTCGCCGAGAGCGCGGGCATCGACACAGTGCTGGCGGTGGGCGCGCCGGTGCGGGCGCAGGGGCGGCTGTTCCACTGCGGCATCGTGATTCACCGTGGCCGGGTGCTCGGGGCCGCGCCCAAGAGCTATCTGCCGAACTATCGCGAGTTCTACGAGAAGCGGCAGTTCGCGGCGGCGCGCGAGGCCCTCGACGACCACATCGTGATCGCCGGGCAGCGGGTGCCGTTCGGAGCCGATCTGCTGTTCACCGCGATCAAACTGCCGGAGTTCACCTTCCACCTCGAGATCTGCGAGGACGGCTGGGTGCCGTTGCCGCCCAGCGGTTTCGCGGCGCTGGCCGGGGCGAGCGTGCTGGTGAATCTGTCGGCCAGCAATATCGTCATCGGCAAGGCCGACTACCGGCGCGAGCTGTGCACCTCGCATTCGGCGCGCTACATCGCCGCCTACCTGTATTCGGCTGCCGGGCACGGCGAGTCGACCACCGATATGGCCTGGGACGGGCAGGCGCTGGTGTGCGAGAACGGCAATGTGCTGGCCGAGGGTGAGCGGTTTGCGGCGCATCCGCAGGTGGTGACGGCCGATGTGGATCTGCGGCGGCTGGCGGCGGACCGGTTGCGCACCACCAGTTTCGCCGACACCGTGCACGATCATCGGGAGCGGCTGGCGCGGTTCCGGCGCATCGAGGTCGAGCTGCCGGTCCCGGGCGGGACGGTCCCGCTGCGGCGCGAGATCCCGCGGTTCCCGTACGTTCCCGCCGATCCGGTCCGCCGTAACGAGCGCTGCGCGGAGGTGCATCGCATCCAGGTGGAGGGGTTGGGCACGCGATTGGCGGCCACCGGGTCGCAGCGGGTGGTGATCGGGGTGTCGGGCGGGCTCGACTCCACGGTGGCGTTGATCGTCGCCGCCAAGACCATGGACCGCCTGGGCCTGCCGCGCTCGAATGTGCTGGCCTACACCATGCCCGGATTCGGCACCAGCAGCCGGACCCTGGAGGGCGCGCGGCGGCTCATGCGCGCGGTCGGGGCCACCGCACACGAGATCGACATCCGGCCCTCGGCCACCCAGATGCTGCGGGACCTGAACCACCCTGCGGCCGACGGTGTTCCGCAGTACGACATCACCTATGAGAACGTGCAGGCCGGTGAGCGCACCTCACACCTGTTCCGGCTGGCCAATATGCACAATGCCCTGTTCATCGGCACCGGTGACCTGAGCGAACTGGCCCTGGGCTGGTGCACTTTCGGCGTGGGCGACCACATGGCCCACTACAGCGTGAACGCCTCGGTCCCCAAGACCCTCATCAAATATCTCGTCGCCTGGACCATCGACACCGACGGCCTGGGCCCCGAGGCGGGCGAGGTCCTGAAATCCATTCTCACCACCGAGATCTCCCCCGAACTCATCCCCGGCGACGGCGACGCCCCCGCCCAGAGCTCCGAGGCCACCGTGGGCCCCTACGAACTCCAGGACTTCCACCTCTACCACCTGCTCCGCTTCGGCGACCTCCCCAGCCGCATCGCCTACCTGTCCCACCACGCCTGGTCCGACCCCACCCGGGGCAGCTGGCCCGACCTCATCCCCGCCGACCAGCGCCACGAATACGACCTGAAATCCATCAAAACCTGGCTGGCCGAATTCCTCCGCCGCTTCATCCAGACCAGCCAATTCAAACGCTCCACCCTCCCCAACGCCCCCAAGGTCGGCTCCGGCGGCTCCCTCTCCCCCCGCGGCGACTGGCGAGCCCCCAGCGACGCCTCCGCCGCGGCCTGGCGGGAAGAACTAGCCCAGAACGTCCCCGACTAGTCCACGCCCATGCCATCGAGTGGCAAACCCTGGAGGGGTTGTGTCCTCCCTCGAGGGTTTGCCACTCGGCGGATTCAGGGTGGATTGGTCAGGGGGTCAGGGGCTTGCGCAGAGCCGCCAGGAACATGGCGTCGGTGCCGTGGCGGTGGGGCCACAGTTGGGCGCCGGGGCCGTCGCCGAGGTCGGGGACGCCCGGGAGCAGTTCGCGGGTGTCGAGTTGCTCGGCGCCGGTGTGGCGGACGATGTCGGCTACCACCGCGACGGTTTCCGGGAGATGCGGGGAGCAGGTCGAGTAGACCACCACACCGCCGGGGCGGACGAGATCCCATGCGGCGGTCAGCAGTTCGCGCTGCAATGCGACCAGGTCGCGGACGTCGGAGGGCTGGCGACGCCAGCGGGCCTCCGGGCGGCGGCGCAACGCGCCCAGGCCGGTGCACGGGGCGTCGACCAGAATGCGGTCGAAACCGGGCTCCAGACCGCTGTCGCGGCCGTCTGCCACGTGGACGTCCACCGGCATGCCGCGAGTGGCCTGGCGTACCAGATCCGCACGGTGCTCGGCCGGTTCGACCGCGTCCACGTGGAAGCCGTCGATATCGGCGATCGCGGCCAGCAGTGCGGTCTTGCCGCCCGGTCCGGCGCACAGGTCGAGCCAGCGGCCGTTGTCCGCGCCCGCGAGCGGGGCACGCGTGAGGGCCAGGGCGACAAGCTGACTGCCCTCGTCCTGCACCGCGGCCATGCCCTCGCGGACCGGTTCCAGCTTCCCCGGGTCGCCGCCGTCGAGGTACACCGCGTACGGCGACCAGCGCCCTTCCTCGCCACCGGTGACGAGCGCCAATTCCTCGGCGGTGATCTCCCCGGGCCGTGCCACCAGGTGCACCGCGGGCCGGGCGTCATCGGCCTCGAGCACCTCGCGCAGTTCCCCGGCCCGCTCCCCCAGCGCGTCCGCGAACGCCTGCGCGATCCACACCGGATGCGCGTACTCGAACGCCAAGTGCGCCAACGGATCCTCGGGTGCGAGCCGCTGCACCCACTCCTCGGGCGTGCGCTCGGCCACCCGCCGCAGCACCGCGTTCACGAACCCGGCCCGCCCCTGCCCGAACTCGGTCCGCGCCAACGCCACCGACGTATCCACCGCCGCATGCGCCCCGATCCGGGTCCGCAACAACTGATAGGTGCCCAGCCGCAACGCATCCAGCAGCGGCCCGTCGATCTCCTCGACACTGCGCCCCGCGCAATCGGCGATCACCGCATCCAGCAGCCCCAGCGATCGCGCAGTGCCATAGGTCAATTCCGTCGCCAAGGCGGCGTCGCGCCCACTGATGTGCCGCTCCCGAAGCAGCCCCGGCAACACCAGATTCGCGTAAGCATCCCGCTCCCGCACAGCTCGCAACACATCCCGAGCCACGATCCGCACCGGATCGGCCCCGGCCTTCTCGGCCCGCCGCGCCGCGGCCCCACCGGAATCCCGGCCACCCGAAAGCTGATCACCGCGCTCCGCCCAGCCGCCGGACGAATCACCGCGAGCGCCCTGCGATTTCCCGCCACCGCGACCGGACATGCCGCGACCGGACGAGCCTCCGCCCGGCGCACCACTCCTCCGTCCCGCACCCGGCCGGTCCCCGTCGCGACCACCACCGGATCCACCCCTCCCGTTACGGTCATCCCCCGACCCCGAATCCCGACCGGAGAATCCGCCGCGCCGATCCTCGTCGTGGCCGCTGCCGGAACGGCCGCCGCCACGCCGGTCCCAGCCGCCGCGCGCCCCACGATCACGATCTGCGCCGGAGTCACCACCACGGCCGCCGTCTCGGGCGGACCGCCCGCCCGAGACCTCGTCGCGCCCACCGCGCGGACTCGATCCGAACCTGTCGCGATCGCGAGCATCGCCGGGCGGCCGGTTCGGCCTGGAACCGCGGTCGCTCGCGGCGAATCCGCTTCGCCCACCGGCGTTCCCGCGCTCATCGCCCGACCGGTCCGAGCCGCGTCCACGGTCGTCACGCCCGGCCGAATCGCGGTCGCGGCCCGCACCCGGTCCGTAGCCATCGCGGCCACGAGGGCCACCGGCCGATCGAGCCGGTTTCGAATTGCGGCCGCCATCGGAGAATCCGCCGCGCCCGCGATCCCAGCCGCCGTTGCGGTCGCCACCGGCAGCCACGTCACGTCCACGAGCACCACCGCTCGAACGGTCGGAGCCCGAAGTGCGCTCTCCCGCTTGGCGTTCACCACGGCCGGAGCCCGCGCGCCGCTCATCGCGGTCTGCGGAGCCGCCGTTGCGCGGGGTCGCGGTGTGCGCGTCACCCGGACGGCGCTGATCACTCTGCGCGGAGTTGTTCGTGCGCCAGGGGGCCGCGCCCGTTCCGGTGGGATTCCCAGCCGGGACGTTGCGACGGAAGCCGCGGCGCGGAGTGGCGTCGCCCGAGGAGCCGCGCGAATCGGCGTCGCGGCCTTGGTCTTCCGGGCGGGTCATTCGACCACCGTCCCGGCCTCGAGGCGGGCGCCGCGGGCCCAGTCCAGGGCGGGCATCATGCGTTTGCCCGGGGGCTGGACCTGGGTGAGGCGGACCGCGGTGGTGGCGGTGCCGATGTAGACGCCGGTTTTGCGGATGTCGATGGTGCGGGCCGGGAGGGCCTCCTCCACCATTTCGACGGGGCCGAGTTTGAGGCGTTTGCCGTCGATTTCGGTCCAGGCGCCGGGGGCGGGGGTGACCGCGCGGATGCGGCGGCCGATGGCCAGGGCGGGCTGGTTCCAGCGGATGCGGCCCGCCTCGGAATCGACCTTGGGGGCGTAGGAGATGCCGTCGAGGGGCTGCGGAACCGCTTGGACGGTACCGGCTTCCACGCCGTCGAGGGTGGATTCCAGCAGCTGCGCACCGGCTTCGGCGAGGCGCTCCAGGAGCACGCCCGCGGTGTCGGTGACCGCGATCTTCTCGGTCATGGTGCCGTAGACCGGCCCGGTGTCGAGGCCCTTCTCGATGCGGAAGGTGGACGCGCCGGTGTATTCGTCCCCGGCCAGCAGCGCCGCCTGCACCGGCGCCGCGCCGCGCCAGGCGGGCAGCAGCGAGAAGTGCAGGTTGATCCAGCCGTGGCGGGGGATGTCGAGGACCGCCTCGGGCAGCAGCGCGCCATAGGCGACGACCGGGCAGCAGTCCGGCGCCAAAGCCGTGAGCTGTTCGATGAATTCGGGTTCGGAGGGCCGTTTGGGCGTGAACACGGGGATGCCGTGCTCGTCGGCGAGCCGCCCGATGGGCGAGCGGGTGATCTTGCGGCCGCGCCCGGCCACCGCGTCCGGCCGGGTCACCACCCCGACCACCTCGTGCCGCTCGGATTCGATGAGCCGCCGCAGCGACGGCACCGCCGGTTCGGGGGTTCCCGCGAAGACCAGACGCATATCAGCGGCTCCGTTCCCGGCTGCGTCCGCCACCGATCTCGGAGGCGGCCAGCACCGTGATTCCCTGTGTGAACCAAGACGATTCGCGAATCGACCGCATGGCCTCCTTGCGCGAGGCCGAGTCCAGCCGCTGCAGGAACAGTACGCCGTCGAGGTGATCGGTCTCGTGCTGCACGCAGCGCGCGAGCAGCCCTTCGGCGCGGAATTCCACCGGCTCACCGGTCATGTCGACACCGCGCGCGAGCACCGTGAACGGGCGTGTCACATCGAAACGCACCCCCGGGATCGACAGGCAGCCCTCCGGTCCGGTCTGGGTCTGCTCGTCGAGCACCTCGTAGCTGGGGTTGATCAGATGCCCCTGCGCGTCCCCGGTGTCGTAGACGAACACCCGTAGCCCGACCCCGATCTGCGGGGCCGCCATGCCGACCCCCCCGCTCTCGTACATGGTGTCGATGAGGTCGGTCACCAGCTGGCGCACCTCCCGGTCGAACGTCTGCACCTCCGCCGCGCGGGCGCGCAGGATCGGATCGCCGAACAGGCGGACTGGCTGGATGGTCACGGGCAGCTCCCGATGGATAACGAAAATACGGTCGTCTCATTTTACGGACGCCCGTGACCACCCTGATCAGGAATGCGCCGCCAACACGACATCGCTGATACCGGTACCCAGCGCGACCGGCGCGCAGGCCGGTGTCACCGGGTGCGCGGGATCGAGCAGATTGACCACCAGCCGCTGCACGTACGGGTCGTAGACCAGGTGGAAATGCCCGGTCAGGTCCTCGGCGCAGAGATCCTGGAGCACGATGTTGGTGGCGCCCGCGCCGTGCAGCGCGACATTGCTGTTCGGCTGGATCATTTCATCGACGCGGCTGCCGATCGTCGTGTATTTCACACCGGGCACCGTGTCGCCACCGGCATTCAGATCCCGGATGAAGGGCGCACCGGCCGCCTGCTGCACCGCCGCGAGCGAGGAACCCATCTCGACGAGCTTGTAGATGCCGGGCACCGCGTCGGCGATCGGCACCAGCCCGTACATGACCCCGCCGTAACTGGGTGAGGCCAGCCCGATCCACTGCCCGACCTTCGACGCGCCGCCGAGCTTGTTGATCCAGTAGCGGGTCACGCTCGCGCCCTGCGAGAAACCGACCAGATCCACCTGTGTGGCCCCCGTAGCGGCGAGCACCTGGTCGACGAAGGTGCCGATCTGCGCGGAGCTCTGCCACACGTCCTCGGTGCCATAGGTGTCCTTGCCGGGCGTGCCGCCGTAGTTGAGCGCGAAGACGCAGATACCGGCCTGCGCCAGCAGCGGGGCGATGCCCGAGTAGTCGGAGTAGGCCGAGGAGTCGGTGCCGTGTGCGAGCACCACCGGACGCGGATGCTCCGCGGTCGGCTTGCAGCCGAAGTCGTTGGCGCCCTGGGGCGCAGCGTCCGGGTGCTCCTTGAGATAGCGGGCCGCCGCCAGATGTTCGGGCTGGGGCGGCCCCTGTTGCGTCGGTACCTTCAGTACCGAGTTCACCGCGGGTGCGGCCTGTGCGATTGTCCCCGTCGGTGTGGCGGCCGTGCCGATCACGGCGGCCGCCAGCGCCATTACCCCCGCCGGTGCGACGCGGCGCATGAATCCGCGCGTCCGGCGCCTCTGTTGTCCCATGTCACAAGAATCCACGGGGCGCTGTTGTCCCATGTCACGATCTTGACTCGTTCCGGTCCGAAAGTCCCGGCGGGGAACGGTGTTTCGGGGCCATCACTTTTCGGGTGTGTCGTCCTCGGCGAGGATCCGGTAGAGCGAGCGCCGGGCCTCGGTGAGCACCTCGGCCGCCTTGGCCGCCTGCTCCGGGGTGCCGACGGCGGCGACCTGTGCGGCCGCTCCCATCAGCTGACCGATCAGGCCGCGCAGATCCAGAGCCTGATCGCCGACGCCGTCCTTGACGTCCTGCCAGGGATCACCGAGTTCGGTCTCGTTGGCCTCGACGTACTCGACGCCGGATTCGGTGAGCTTGGCCGTCTTTCGGCCCGCGACCTTCTCGATGATGACCAGGCCCTCGTCCTCGAGCTGCGCGAGCGCGGGGTAGATGGAGCCCGGGCTGGGCCGCCAGACGTCCTGGCTCTTCTCGCGGATCTGCTGGATCAGCTCGTAGCCGTGCATGGGCCGCTCCTGCAGCAGCAGGAGGATGGCGGCGCGCACGTCGCCGCGCCGGCCGCGCCCGCCCCGGCCGCGTCCACGGCCGAAGTGCGGGCCGGGTCCGAAGCCGGGTCCGAAGCCGGGACCGAAGTCCGGGCCGAAGCCACGGCCGTGACCGTGGCGTTGCGGTCCGAAGTCGCCGCGCGGGCCGAATTCCCCACGCGGACCCCGGGGTCCGCCACGTCGCATCCGCGGATGTTCGGGGCCCTGCTGCTCTTCGGCGCGCAGTCGCCGCCAGGGGCCGCGGCCCCGTTCGATGTTGTCCATGTGTTCCATGATCGTGCCTCCTTCAAGGCTCGTCGTTGCATTTGCTGCTATCGACGATATATCGACAATCTATCCACAGCAAGGGTGAGGCGCGACACGAACCGGTCAGTCTGGACTTTACGGCGCGAGGAGGCCGTGCGCGCGGACGGCCTCCCGCAGGCCGGTGCGGCGGTCAGCGGTCGGCAGCGGATCCACCAGGGCGAATGCACAACCGAGAGCCGTCGCACCGCCGTCGGCCTCCCGACTGTCGCCGACCATCAGCGCGTTCCCGGGGTCGACGCCGAGGTTGTCGAGAGCTGATTTGAAGATGCGAGTATCGGGTTTGATCGCGCCCACTTCGTACGACAGCGCGAAGTCGTCGATATATCGATGCCAGTCGCGGTCGGCGAAGGCCGGGCGGATGTCGAAGGCGATATTGCTGACGATGCCCACGCGCACACCGCTCTCGTGCAGGGCATGCAGCACCTCACCGGTGTCCGGGTAGGGAGTCCAGCCGTCCGGGTCGAGCAGCAGTTCGTAGACCTGCACGGCCTGATCCTGCGGGACGCCGGTCCGCTCCAGCACCTCCAGATAGGCCCGGCGATGCAATGCGGGGTCGAGATCGCGGTTCTCCCAGGCGAATTGACCCTCGGTGTCGAACTGCACGAGCTGGCCGACCGGTGCGGTCAAGCGCCGCATGATCTCGGCGATCTCGTGGGTGCCCAGGGGACGCCCGTCGGCGGCGGTGAGGCGCGCGTCATGGAAGGCGGCCTCCTCGAATCGGAAAACCGTGCCGGAGAAGTCGAACAACACCGCGTCGATCGCCATGCCCGCCACCCTACACACGCGGGCCGCCCGGCACCGCCCGCGGCGAAGATCACTCCTCAACTTGTCTGAGGAATTTGCTACCGTGGGCGCATGACGGACGCGGTGCTGAACGTGGACAATGTGACAGTCGTGCGAAGCGGAAACGCTATCCTGCAAGAGGTTTCGCTGACCGTCCACGCGGGTGAGCACTGGGCGCTGCTCGGCCCCAACGGCGCGGGCAAGACGACGCTGCTGCGCATGCTCGGCGCCTTCGAGCATCCCACCCGCGGCACCGTCGAGGTGCTCGGCCATCGCCTGGGCCGGGTCGATATGCGCGCCCTGCGCGCGGGTATCGGACACGTCGATCCGCGCCACACCCCCAGCGGCCCGCTGACCGTCCACCAGGTGGTGCTCACCGGCGCGACCAATACCGCCGCGCTCATCCCCCGCCGGCGACCCACCCCCGCCCAGCTGGCCGACGCCGATCACCTGATCGACCTGCTCGGGCTGACCCATCGCCGCGACGCCGGCTGGGAGATCCTGTCCCAGGGCCAGCGCGGCCGCACCCTCGTCGCCCGCGCCCTCATGCCGAACCCGCGCCTGCTGCTGCTCGACGAACCGGCCACCGGCCTGGATCTGGCCGGGCGCGAACAACTCCTGGAACGCCTCGACCTGCTCCAGCGCAGCTACCCGAAGCTGGCTTCGGTGCTGGTCACCCATCACCTCGAGGATCTGCCGCCCGGCACCACCCACGCCATGCTGCTGCGCGACGGCCGCGCCCTAGCGTCCGGCCCGGTCGACGAGGTCATCACCACCGGCAACATCAGCACCTGCTTCGACCACCCGGTCCGCATCCTGCGCGACGAGGGCCGCTGGAGCGTCCGCGCCGCCCAATCCCAGCCCGCCTGAACCGATTCCGGTTCGCTCGCCGAACCGCGGGTCCGGTTACGTCACGGGGACCAGGGAATCGATCCAGCGCTCCAGGCGCACACCCTCCGCCGCCATCATCTCCGGATCACGGAAGGTATTGGTGAGCAAGGAAATTCCCTGGTAGGCGGCCAGCAACGCAACCGCCAGTTCCCGGGAGTCACTGCGCCCCATAGCCGCGAATTGCGCGTCGATCCACTCCAGCAGGCCGCGCATGACATCGGCGAGCTCGCGGTCCAGTCCGTCGGCGCGCTTGTCGAGCTCGGCCGCGAGCGATCCGGAGGGGCAACCGAATCGGGCCGCCAGCTCGCGCTGATCGACCCAGCCGCGCACGAGGGCCTTCAGCCGTTGCGCCGGGGCGTCGAGCTGTTCGAGAGCCGCGATGATCTCCTGTGCGGTGCGGGCGTGCGCGCTGATCGCCGCCTGGACCAGCTGGTCCTTGGTCTTGAAGTAGTAGTACACATTGCCCACCGGCACGTCGGCCACCCGCGCGATGTCGGCGATGGTCGTCTTCTCCACGCCCTGTTCGTGGAACACCTTGGCGGCGGCGTCCGCGAGCCGTTCCCGCTTGCCCGCCGCCCGGGCCCGACCCACTGAGTTAGTCACACGACTCACTATAAACACCCCGACAGACCCCGGCTTCCCGCAGCTCGCCATTGCCATTTGATATGCGTCTGCTTATCGTCTACGCATGCATACAAAGACGTTTTCCGAGGGCACCCTGCTGCTGCCGTGGAGTCCCGGCCCGAAGGCCCGGCAGGTGGGCCCGGTGTTCGTCAGCGTGACCGACTTCCTGGCGGGCTCGCAGGACGACGCGCGCGAGATCTACACGGCCGGGCTGGAATTGGGTAAGACCTGGCCGGTCATGCAGGGCGCGGTCGGGCTGTGGCTGTGGGGACGCCCCGCCGAACAGCGCGGCGGCTCGATCTCGGTGTGGGAATCCGAGCGCGACATGCGCCGCTTCGGGCGCTGGCCGGTGCACACCGAGATCGTGCGGGCCTGGCGCGGCCGGGTCGGCATCGGCGTGGATTCCTGGAACGCCGAGTCCTTCGACGCCGACGCGATTCTGACCCGCGCGGGTGACACGATCGAAAGGCCGCACCGGCGCGCCGCCTAATCTTGTCCGCATGACAGACCGTCCGGACTTGGCAGCGATGATCGTCCCCCTGGGCCGCGCCCTCATGGCGGCCGAGCAACCGGTCCTGGCCGCGCACGGCCTGACCATGTGGGCCTACGTCGTGCTGCTACGCCTGGACGAGACCACCACCCGCGGACAGGGATTGCTCGCCCAGGAGATCGGGGCCGACAAGACCCGCATCATCACCGTCCTCGACGATCTGCAGGAACGCGGCCTCATCGAACGCCGACCCGACCCGGCCGACCGCCGCGCCCGCCTGCTCGCCCTCACCCCTGCGGGTCGCGGTCTCCGCGACGCCGCCCAGGCCGAGATCCAGGCACGGGAGGACCGACTCCTGGCCAGACTGCCCGCCGCCGACCGCCGCGGCCTCCTCAACGCCCTGATCGCCCTGGCCGCCCTGCCCCGCGACGAAATCGCGGGCGGCTGAGCGGGAATCGGGGAATCCGCGGTCAGGCGGCGATGGGCTCGAGCATCAGGACCCGGCGGATCTCGTTCTCCAGGCGGTTGATCGCGCCCAGCGAGGACCACGGGTCCGCGCACACCAGGCCCGGATACTGCGCGCTGAAGGCGATGTAGGCGTCGTCCTGACGGGACCACCACACGTCGCAACGCACTTCGAGCAGCCGCCGCTCGATCCGCTCGCTACGGGTCAGCAGTGAAGATCGTGTGTTCATGCCGGTGACTATGCCCCGTCGCCGCCGCCGGTGATCGATGACGAAGACCCTGATCGGCGGGCCGTTGGTCCCGGGTTGCGGGGCCCGGAGACCCCCGGTTCAGCCGATGTCGATGGGGTCGATCTGGACCCGCAGGGGCGCGTCGGAGCGGTGGGTGCTGCGCACGGCCTGGGCGGCGGCGAGGGCGCGGGACAGCGCCGCGCCGTTGGCCCGGTCGGCCCGCAGGATCATGCGCTCCACCTCGGCGGGAGAATCGCCGGAGGAGAACGGCTTTCGCGCGCCCGGGGGCAGCGGCACCGGGCCCAGCACCTCGACGTTGCCGGGAAGCTTCGCCTCGCCGAGCAATTCGGCGATGGAGTCCGCGGTGCCGTCGATGGCGGCGAAGCGGACCGCGGGCGGGAACCGTACCTCGGCGCGCTGCTCGAGCTCGAAACCCGCGTGCCACACCGGATCCCAGCGCACCAGCGCCTGCACGGTGGGCAGTCCGGCATCGGCCATCACGATGACGCGACCACCGGGCCGCACCAGCGCGGCGGCGGACATCCAGCGGCGCAACGCATCCTCGGCGGCGCGCAGATCGGCGCGGCCGAGCAGCGCCCACCCGTCCAGCAGCATGGCGACCGCGTAACCGCCCGGCACCGGGGGTTCCGCACCGATGGTCGACACCACCACCTGCGCCCCCTCCGGGACGGAGTTCAGAATCGCCGACCCGCCCGAACCACGCACGGGCACACCGGGAAACGCGCGCCCCAATTCCTCGGCGGTCCGCGACGCACCGATCACGACGGCCCGCAACGCCCGCGATCCACACGCGCCACAGCGGAAAGCCGCCTCGGTGATGCCGCACCACCGGCAGGCCGGACTCTGCGCCTCGGCGACACCTTCGCGCCCGCTGCGCAAAGCGCCACGTGACGCGGGCCCGCTGTCCGGCAACGCCAGCGGCCCGTTGCAGTGGCGGCAGCGGGCCGGGGTCCGGCACTTGGCACACGACAGCGCCGGAATGTACCCGCGCCGCGGCACCTGAACCAGCACCGCCCCACCATCTTTGAGCGCCCTACGCGCCTCGGTGAAGGCCACCGCCGGAATCCGAATGGCCTGCGCGATCGGATCCCGCTCCAGCGCCGCATCGGTATCGCCGGGCGCGGTGATCCGCGGCATCACCTGCCGCAACACCGACCGATCCGCGAGCAGGTCATGCGCCCACCCGGATTCGACGATCGCCTGCACCTCCGCCGTCCGCGAGAACCCGCCCGCCACGAACGCGGCCCCGGTCTCGTGCGCCCGCAGCATGGCGACCTCCCGCGCATGCGGATACGGCGACCGCGGTTCGGCGAACGTATCGTCCCCATCATCCCAAATGGCGATCAGCCCGAGATCCTTCACCGGCGAGAACACCGCACTCCGCGTCCCCACCACCACCCGGGCCTGCCCCCGCAGCACCGACAGCCACCGCCGATACCGCGCCGACGGCCCCAACCCGGCCGCCAGCCCCACCGCCGACTCCCCCACCAGCGCAACGCATTCGGTCAGCACCCGACCCAGATCCCGCTGATCCGGCACCATGATCACCGCGCTGCGCCCGCCCCGTACGGTCACCGCCGCCAACTCCGCCAGCCGCCGCGCCCAGTCCTCCCCCGGCAACGCCTGCCATCCAGCCCGTGGTCCCCGCCCCGCCAGCAACGCTCCCAGGAACGAATGCCCGTGCAGATACCGCCCCCAGGCCGCGAACTCGGCGGCCACCGGCTCCGCGGCGGCAGCACTGTCGGCTCGCGGCCCGGAGGGCTCGTCACCGCTCACCGCGGCCGCCGGGGAACCGCCCACGTCCGGATCGTGCCGTGCGGCGGCGTCCGGTGCGTCTTCGACGACGATCCGCTCCTCCGCGCCCGGTTCGACTGTCCCGCGTCCCGAATCCGTTTTCACGGCAGCTGACGTTTCCGGGCCGACTGTAGCGCTGCCTGGCGCGTCGCCGACTTCGGCTTCCGGCTCACCGCGCGGATCCGGTCGGACCGGGACCTCCTGCACCGCAGCGGGATCGGCGGTCGCCCGACTCTTCTTCGAGGTGCGCCCGGGCTGCTCCGGCTTTTCGGTGCCCTCGGATTCGACCTTGGCGTGGCGGGGCGGGATGGCCAGGCGCAGGACGTCGGCGCGGGTGCCCGCGTAGCGGGCGGCGACGGCGGCGACGAGTTTCAGGATCTCCGGGGTGAGGACGCGTTCGCCGGAGACGACTCGTTCCAGGCGGACGAGTTTGCCGGTGTGGTCGGACTTTTCGAGGCGCTCCAGAAGGTAGCCGTCGATGAGGCGACCGGAGAAGCGGACGCGGACCCGGACGCCGGGCTGGGCGATCTCGTCCATCTCCGGGGGGACCAGGTAGTCGAAATCGCGGTCCAGATGGGCGGGTTCGAGCAGGGGCAGCACGCGCGCGATGGGACGTGCCACGGCGGTGCCGACCGGGCGCGCGACACCAATGACAGCGGGAGCGCCGGGCTCGGAAGGGGTTTCCGTGCCCGACGCTCCCGTCGGAAGTGGCTGGGTGCCGGTCAATTACAGCCCGGCGGCCGCGCGCAGCTTCTCCGCGCGGTCGGTGCGCTCCCACGGCAGATCGACGTCGGTGCGGCCGAAGTGGCCGTAGGCGGCGGTCGGCGCGTAGATCGGGCGCAGCAGGTCCAGGTCGCGGATGATCGCGCCGGGACGCAGGTCGAAGACCTCGCCGATGGCGTCGGAGATCTTGAGCGGGTCGATCTGCTCGGTGCCGAAGGTCTCCACGAACAGGCCGACCGGGGCGGCCTTGCCGATGGCGTAGGCGACCTGGACCTCGACGCGCTCGGCCAGGCCGGCGGCGACGACGTTCTTGGCGACCCAGCGCATGGCGTAGGCGGCCGAGCGGTCGACCTTCGACGGATCCTTGCCGGAGAAGGCGCCGCCACCGTGGCGGGCCATGCCGCCGTAGGTGTCGACGATGATCTTGCGGCCGGTCAGGCCCGCGTCACCCATGGGGCCACCGAGCACGAACTTGCCGGTCGGGTTGACCAGCAGTCGCACATTCGAGGTATCCAGGGGGTTCGGCAGCTTCAGCTCGGACAGCACCGAGTCGACGACCTTCTCCCGGATGTCGGGGGTGAGCAGGTTGTCGAGGTCGATGTCGGCCGCGTGCTGGGTCGAGATGACCACGGTGTCGAGGCGCTTGGGGATCGAGCCCTCGTATTCGATGGTGACCTGGGTCTTGCCGTCCGGGCGCAGATACGGCAGCACGCCGGACTTGCGGACCTCGGTCAGCCGCCGGGACAGCTTGTGCGCCAGCGAGATCGGCAGCGGCATGAGCTCGGGGGTCTCGACGGTGGCGTAGCCGAACATCAGGCCCTGGTCGCCCGCGCCCTGACGCGCGATCTCGTCGTCCTCGCCGCCGACGCGGGCCTCGTGCGAGGTGTCCACGCCCTGGGCGATATCGGGCGACTGCGCGCCGATGGCGACGTTCACGCCGCAGGAGGCGCCGTCGAAACCCTTTGCGGAGGAGTCGTATCCGATCTCCAGGACCTTCTCGCGGACGATGGTCGGGATGTCGGCGTAGGCCGAGGTGGTGACCTCACCGGCCACGTGCACCTGACCGGTGGTCACCAGGGTCTCCACCGCGACCCGGCTGCGCGGATCGGCCGCGAGCAACGCGTCGAGGATGGAATCGCTGATGGCATCACAGATCTTGTCGGGATGACCTTCGGTCACCGACTCACTGGTGAATAGGCGGCTGCCAGACGTGCGCACAGTTGTTCCCTCTCCCTCAACGGGTTTCTCGTATCGGGTGGCGACAGTAGCGTCTCCGCCGCATCGCACAACCCTTTGTCTCAGGTTATTCCAATATGTTCGTCACAGGGGCGGGCCGCCACCATGACGAACACATTGCGACTCAGACAGTTGCGGGCAGCTGTCCCCGGAAGGGGACGCTGCCGTCGAACTGCCTGACCCTGCGGTGCCGAGGCTTCAGCGGAGCAAGGGGCCGAGTGCATCCAGCACCCGGCTAGCCAGGAGCGCCTTGGACCCGTGGTCCAGGGCGATCTCGGTGCCGTCGGCACCGAGCAACCAGCCGTCGTTGGTGTCGACCTCGAAGGCCTTCCCCTCCCCGACGGCATTCACGACCAGTAGGTCGCAGCCTTTGCGGGCCAGTTTGGCCCGGGCGTGGGTGAGCACATCGGCGTGCTCGTCCCCGGTCTCGGCGGCGAAGCCGACGATCGCGGTACCCGGTAGGTGCCCGTCGCGACGGGCTTGCACCAACCCGGCAAGGATATCCGGTGTTTTGGTGAGCGCGATCGAATCCGGTTCTCCCGCACCCTTTTTGATCTTAGCCGTCGCCACGTTCACGGGGCGGAAGTCCGCCACCGCGGCGGCCATGATGACCGCGTCCGCGCCGAGTGCGTGCTTGTCGACCGCCACCTGCAACTGTTCGGCGGTGGTCACGTGCTCCACCTCGACCGCGGCCGGTGCGTCCAGACCGATGGTATTGCCCGCGATCAGTGTTACCTGTGCGCCACGCTGAGCAGCCAGGCGCGCGAGTGCGTAGCCCTGCTTGCCGGAGCTCCGATTGCCAAGGAAGCGAACGGGATCCAGCAGTTCGCGGGTGCCGCCCGCGGAGACCACGATGCGGCGCCCCTCGAGGTCGCGCGGCAGCGCGTCGGCGCGTTCGAGCAGCAGCCGGGCCAGTCCGAAGATCTCCTCCGGCTCGGGCAGGCGGCCCGGTCCGGTATCGGTTCCGGTGAGCCGGCCCGACGCGGGTTCCATCACCACGGCACCGTGCGCGCGCAGCGTCACCACGTTCGCCCGGGTGGCCGGGTGCTCCCACATCTCGGTGTGCATGGCCGGGGCGAACAGGATGGGACAGCGCGCGGTCAGCAGCGTCGCGGTCAGCAGATCGTCGGCGCGGCCCTGCGCGGCGCGGGCCATGAGGTCCGCGGTCGCGGGGGCGATGACGACCAGATCGGCCTCCTGGCCGAGACGCACGTGCGGCACCTCCGGCACATCGGCGAAGACGCCGGTGTGCACGGGGTGCCCGGAGAGCGCCTCGAAGGTGGCCTTGCCGACGAAGTTCAGCGCCGACTCGGTGGGAATGACACGAACCTCGTGCCCGGTTTCGGTGAACCGGCGCACGAGGTTGCAGCTTTTGTAGGCGGCGATACCGCCGCCGACTCCGACGACGATCCGGGTCACCGCTGGACTACTCGCCTTCGGAGTGCTCGAGCAGGTCGGCGTGGATCTCGCGCATGGCCACCGACAGCGGCTTCTCCTGCAGACCCGGCTCGACCAGCGGACCGACGTATTCGAGAATGCCGTCGCCGAGCTGGTTGTAGTAATCGTTGATCTGCCGGGCGCGCTTGGCCGCGTAGATGACCAGCGCGTACTTGGACGAAGTCCGCTCCAGCAGTTCGTCGATCGGCGGGTTGGTGAGGCCGACCGGAGTGTCGTAGGCGGGAACGGTCTTGATGTCCGTACTCACTAGGAAGGCTCCTGCGGGGTTGTTCGGAAGGGTGGCTTTGCCGACTCGCGCCCTGCCCTCTGATCGATCAAAAGGGAGGAGGAGTCGGCGTTCGGGACCTATGACCCCGAATTTGTGCTAACGAACAACGATACCAACTGCTCACAGGCGCTGGTCACGTGGTCGTTCACGATGACGGTGTCGAACTCGTCACATGCAGCCAATTCGGTGCGAGCGGTCTGTAGCCGACGCTCGATCACCTCGGGCGATTCCGTCCCGCGCGAGGTCAGGCGGGACACCAGCTCGTCCCAGCTGGGTGGGGCCAGGAAGACCAGATGGGCTTCCGGCATGGTCTTGCGGATCGAGCGCGCGCCCTCGAGGTCGACCTCGATCAGGACGTGGCGTCCTGTGGCGATCGCTTCCCGCACGGGTGCGGCCGGGGTGCCCGACCGCTGCAGTCCACCGTGGATATCGGCCCATTCCAGGAGTTCGCCGCCGTCGATCATGGCGTCGAACTTCTCACGGGTGACGAATCGGTAGTCCTGGCCGTCGACCTCCCCGGGCCGCGGAGCCCGGGTGGTGGCCGACACACTGAATACCAATTCGGGCAGTCGTTCGCGCACGCAGCGCACGACGGTGGACTTACCGACGGCCGAGGGGCCGACCAGAACTACCAGTCGACCCTTCCGAGTGTGTTCGACCACCCTCGGATTATTCGGCGCTGAAGTCGAACCGGGCCAGCAGCGCCTTACGCTGCCGGTCACCCAGTCCACGCAGGCGGCGAGTGGGAGCGATCTCCAGTTCGCTCATGATTTCGGCCGCCTTGACCTTGCCAACCTTCGGCAGCGCCTCGAGCAGAGCCGAAACCTTCATCTTGCCGAGAACTTCGTCCTTCTCGGCATCGGCAAGGACCGTCTTCAGATCGGTGCCACCACGCTTCAAGCGCTCCTTGAGCTCCGCCCGAGCGCGGCGAGCGGCAGCCGCCTTCTCCAAAGCAGCGGCGCGCTGCTCGTCAGTCAGCTGGGGAAGGGCCACGGTTCCTCCGTCTCATCGTTCATTGCTTGATCTACCTCCAGTAACCCGGTGGTCTCAGCGACCGTACCCACGACGCTTGCCGATTGCGAACCCACCCCCCAGGTCAGCGCGTGATTCGGCACGCGACCGGGCCGGACGGGCGGGCGCGCGGGCCGGGTCCGACCGGCCGCCGCGACACCGCCGGAGCGGCTGCGAATGTCCTTGCAGCCAGGGCTTTTTCGGATTCTTGACGGGGCCGCCGGAGGGTCGGACTGGCCCCGGATGAAACCGTGACCGAGCTGTAATCTCGCGACCTGGATTTTTCTTCGATTTCTCGGCGTGTCGTTCGAATCCGTACCGCGTGTCGCGTATCACCGAGGGTGGTCGCGGCTGCGGTGAAGCACACATTTCCGGCATGGTTCCGGCGCAGGTCGGAGGCGGTGCAAGGGCCCGGATCACCGACAGGACGGCCTGTTTCGGCCCCTGAGGCGAACGCTCGCGGGCGAAACCGGGGCCGCGCGACCATCCCCGCCGGTCGCCGGAGGACGGCCGCGAGACGCCCGATCAGGACAAGCGTTCGATCCGGGAACCACGCGGCCGGGTACCGGGCAGCGATCTTGTTCGCGGCAAGCGAACACGCGCGGGTCAGTCGTCGTGCCGGCAGAACTCGATGAGGGTGCCCTCGGGCGCGCGCAGGTGGGCGACGCGCATGCCCCAGGCGGGTTGATCGGCGGGGTCGGCGACGATCTGCGCGCCGCGCTCGCGCGCGACCGCGACGGCCTTGTCGACATCGGCGACGCGCAGCACCACGACCACGCCGTCGATGCCGTCGCGGGGGCGGTGTTCGGCCCCGATCGCCGCGTCCTGGTAGGCGCGGGTGAACAGAGCGAGATCGTGGCCGTCGAGGCTGAAGCAGGCGTAGGGGCCCGCCTCGGATTCCGGGACGTCGCCGGGGGTTTCGTGCTTCAGCGGCAGGCCGAGCACATCGCGATAGAAGCGATAGCTGGGCGCGAAATCGTCCACCAGGACGCGGGTCTGGGCGTAGGAGACGAGGCCGAGGGCGGCGTCGGACATGAGAAATCCCACCTTTCTACCGAGCGGTCGGGTTCAGCGTAGTGCTCGGCGAAGGGCGGCGATTCAAGCGCTTCGACGTGGAATCAGTTGCTCTCCATGGCGATTCGCAGCCCCAGCCCGACCATGAAGGTGCCCATGGCGGCATCGAGAATGCGGCGCACCCGGCGGCGGGTGAACCACTGCCGCAGCGCGCCGACCCCGAAGGCCAGCGTCACGAACCAGCACAGATTGGCCGCCGTGCACACCACGGCCAGTTCGAGGGTGCCCAGCGCGGAGGGGTCGGCGGGCAGGAACTGCGGCACCAGTGCGATGAAGAACACCGCGCACTTGGGGTTGAGCAGGTTCGTCAGCAGCCCCTGCCGCAACGCCACCAGGGTGCCGCGCCCGTTCACCGCCGCCTCCGGATCCGGCCGATAGTCGCCGCGACGGGCGGCCAGCAACGCGCGAATGCCGATGTAAGCCAGATAGATCGCACCGACCAGCTTCACGACCGTGTACGCCTTGGCCGACGCCGCCAGCAGCCCGGCCACACCCACCGCGGTGATCAACGCCCACACGAACACCCCGACCGCGATCCCACCGGCGCTCGCCACCCCGGCCCGGCGACCAGACACCACCGAATTCCGAAGCACGATAAGGAAATCCGGCCCGGGCGACATGGAGCCGAGAATGATCACCCCGGCCAGCGTGAGAATTTCGGTGATCGACAGCACTCGGCCAGCCTACGCGGGCCGCCCGACACCCCTCCGGCGCGCGCGGGATCGGTCACGCGCTCGGCCAGATCTCCTTGATGTCCGGGGCCGCCTCCGCGCCTTGTCGGTAGCCCGCTTCGTAGGCCGGTTCGAGGGCCGTGACACTGAACAGGTCCGGGCCGAAGGCCGCGATCGCGCCCGGGTCGGGGACGATGAAAGTCGTTGCCGCGCCGCCCAGGTCGCGGTCGGAGGGGCTGTGCGGGAACAGGTGGGCGAGGGGTTCGATGATCAGCATGCGTTCGGCGCCCGCGGCCAGGTCGGCGTTGATCGGTGAGCGCATGCCGCCGTCGAAGTAGTGGGTGCCGTCGATGGGGATGGGTGGGAAGACGCCGGGGACCGAGGTGCTCGAGGCCAGGGCCTCGGGCAGGGGGGCCTTGCCGTCGGGGGTCCACACCTGGAGTTCGCCGGTAGTGACGCTGATGGCGGTGATCCGCAGGTCGCGCTGCGGCCAGTCGGCGTGGCCGACGAATCCGCCGATGCGGGCGATGTGGTCGGCCGGATCGCCGAGGTTCATCTCGAGAGCGCGAGCGCCGGCGCGGCGGCGGGCCTCGTTGGGATCGAGCCCGGGGGTGGACAGCAGGCCGAAGATCTCGCCGAAACTGTTCGGGTCGAACTTGATCGGCGGGAGGTCCGCGGAGTCCGCCGCGGGCCGCCGCAGCAGCAGGCTCGGATCGATGTCGGCGGCGAGGACCGCCCCGACCACCGCTCCGGCGGAGGTGCCGACGATGCGTTCGGCCAGGGCCGGGTCGATGCCGCCGGCGCGCAGGCCGATGACCACGCCCGCCATCCAGCTCAGGCCGACCGCGCCACCCCCTCCGAGAACGAGCGCATGACGAATTCGGTTGGGCGGCATCGCGGCAGGCATACCGCCACTGTAGCCACGCCGACCGGGAACCGGAGACGCTTACTCCGAAAAGACTCGCGGTACCGGAGCAGGTCCGGTGCCGCGAGTCGGTCTTCGGTGGATCAGCTCTGCAGGAAGGCGAATTCGTCGGCCAGTTCGGCCACCCGCTGTTGCAGTGCGGCGACCGTGGGGCCGGACTTGAGGACCTCGCGCGAGACGTTCGGCAGCACCGCGCCGAGGTCGCTCGCCGGGACGAGCTTGCGGATGGAGTCCGCTCCCCCGCCCTGCGCGCCGACACCCGGCATGAGGATGGGCCCGTTGAGCTTGCTCAGGTCCGGCGCGGAGTCCAGGGTCGCGCCGATCACCACGCCGACGGATCCGAATTCGGTTCCGGCATTGGCGGCCGCGGCGTCGTCGACCATGCGCTGGGCGATGGTGCGGCCGTCGGGGCCGGTGATGTTCTGCAACTCCACCGCCTCCGGATTGGAGGTGGCGGCCAGCACGAACACACCCCGGTCATTGGCCTTGGCGAGCTCCAGAGCCGGTGTGAGGGAACCGAATCCGAGGTACGGGGAGACGGTGACCGCGTCGGTGCCGAGCGGGCCGTCGCCGAGCCAGGCGTGGGCGTAGGCGTCCATGGTGGAGCCGATATCGCCGCGCTTGGCATCGGCCAGCACCATGGTGCCCGCCTCGCGCAGCGCGGCAATCGTCTCCTCCAGCACCACGATTCCGGCCGAACCGTAGGTTTCGAAGAACGCCACCTGCGGCTTGACCAGTGCCACCCGGCCCGCGAAGGCTTCGACGCAGGCGTCGGCGAACCTGGCCACACCCGCGGCGTCCTCGGTCAGACCCCAGGCCCGCAGCAGCGGCGGATGCGGGTCGATGCCCACGCACAGCGGGCCGCGCTCGCGCATCGACTCCCGCAGCCGCACACCGAATGTCGTCATCCGCGCAGCGCCGGAGGCGCTCATCCGCGCAGCGCCGCGTGCAGTTCCTGCAGGGACCGCACGCCGATGCCGCCGCGAATGGTGGCCTCGATGCCCTGCACGGCCGCGGCCGCGCCCTGCACGGTGGTGATGCACGGGATGTTCGCGCCGACCGCGGCGGTGCGGATCTCGTAGCCGTCCACGCGCGGGCCGTTGTTGCCGTACGGGGTGTTGAACACGATGTCGACGTCGCCGTCCTTGATCATGTCCACGATGCTGGCCTGATCGGTGGCGTCGTCGGAGTGCTTGCGCACCCGATCGCACGGGATGCCGTTGCGGCGCAGCATTTCCGCGGTGCCCTCGGTGGCGAGGATGCGGAAGCCCAGGTCGTGCAGGCGCTTGACCGGGAACACCATGGCCCGCTTGTCGCGGTTGGCGATGGACACGAAGGCGGTGCCCTCGGTCGGCAGCGAACCGTAGGCGGCGGACTGCGACTTGGCGAAGGCGGTGCCGAAGTCGGCATCGATGCCCATGACCTCGCCGGTGGATTTCATCTCCGGGGAGAGCAGCGAATCCACGCCGGTGCCGTCGGGGCGGCGGAAGCGGTGGAAGGGCAGGACCGCTTCCTTGACCGCGACCGGCGCGTCGATCGGCGCGTAGCCGCCGTCGCCCTCGGCCGGGAGCAGGCCCTCCTTGCGGAGTTCGGCGATGGTGGCGCCCAACGCGATTCGCGCCGCGGCCTTCGCAAGGGGGACCGCGGTGGCCTTGGACACGAACGGCACGGTGCGGCTGGCGCGCGGGTTGGCCTCGAGGACGTAGAGCACGTCGTCCTTGAGCGCGTACTGCACGTTGAGCAGGCCCTTGACGCCGATGCCCTTGGCGAGCGCGGCGGTGGAGCGGCGCACGGCCTCGATATCGCTGCGGCCCAGGGTGATCGGCGGGAGCGCGCACGCGGAGTCACCGGAGTGGATACCGGCCTCCTCGATGTGCTCCATGACGCCGCCCAGGTAAACCTCTTCGCCGTCGCACAGGGCGTCGACGTCGATCTCGATGGCGTCCTCCAGGAACCGGTCGACCAGCACCGGGTGGTCCGGGGTGATCTCGGTGGCGCGGGAGATGTAGTCCTCGAGCGAGGTCTCGTCGTAGACGATCTCCATGCCGCGCCCGCCCAGCACGTAGGACGGGCGCACCAGCACCGGGTAGCCGATCTCGTTGGCGATCTTCTTGGCCTGCGGGAAGGTGGTGGCGGTGCCGTACTTCGGGGCCGGAAGACCAGCCGCCACAAGGACCTCGCCGAATTCGCCGCGGTCCTCGGCCAGGTCGATGGCCGCCGCCGAGGTGCCGACGACCGGCACACCGGCGTCGGTGAGACGCTGGGCAAGGCTCAGCGGGGTCTGGCCGCCGAGCTGGCAGATGACGCCGGCGACGGTGCCGGACTCGGTTTCGGCGTGGTACACCTCGAGCACGTCCTCGAAGGTGAGCGGCTCGAAGTAGAGGCGGTCGGCGGTGTCGTAGTCGGTCGACACGGTCTCGGGGTTGCAGTTGACCATGATGGTCTCGAACCCGGCGTCCGAAAGCGTCTGCGCCGCGTGCACACACGAGTAGTCGAACTCGATGCCCTGGCCGATGCGGTTCGGGCCCGAACCCAGGATGATGACCTTCTCGCGTTCGCGCTGCGGCGCGACTTCGGATTCCGCCGCGGGATCCAGCTCGTAGGCCGAGTAGTGGTACGGGGTCTTGGCCTCGAACTCCGCGGCGCAGGTGTCGACGGTCTTGAACACCGGGCGGATGCCGAGGCGGTGGCGCAGTTCGCGCACGCCGCCCTCACCGGCGAGTTCCGGTCGCAGCGCGGCGATCTGGCGGTCCGACAGGCCGTAGTGCTTGGCCGTGCGCAGCAGCGGCTCGTCCAGCACGGGCGCGTCGAGGACCTCCTGGCGCAGCTCCACCAGGCCCGCGACCTCGGCCACGAACCACGGGTCGATGCCGGAGGCGGCGGCCACGTCCTCGATGCTCGCACCCAGGCGCAGCGCGCGCTCCACCTGGTAGATGCGGCCCTCGGTCGGCACCTTGAGGTCATCCAGGATGGCCTGCACGTCGGTCCACTCGCCGTCGGGCTGGGTCCAGAAGCTCGCGGCCTTGGTCTCTAGCGAGCGCAGCACCTTGCCCAGCGCCTCGGAGAAGTTGCGGCCCATGGACATTGCCTCGCCGACCGACTTCATGGTGGTGGTCAGCGTCGGGTCGGCACCGGGGAACTTCTCGAACGCGAAGCGCGGGGCCTTCACGACCACGTAGTCCAGGGTCGGCTCGAAGCAGGCCGGGGTCTCGCCGGTGATGTCGTTGAGGATCTCGTCGAGGGTGTAGCCGATGGCCAGCTTGGCGGCGATCTTGGCGATCGGGAAACCCGTTGCCTTGGAAGCCAATGCCGACGAGCGCGACACGCGCGGGTTCATCTCGATGACGATGAGGCGGCCGTCGCGCGGGTCCACCGCGAACTGGATATTGCAGCCGCCGGTGTCGACGCCGACCTCGCGCAGGATGGCGATGCCCAGATCGCGCATCTTCTGGTATTCGCGGTCGGTGAGGGTCATGGCCGGGGCGACGGTGACCGAGTCACCGGTGTGCACGCCCATCGGGTCCACGTTCTCGATCGAGCAGACGATGACGACATTGTCCTTGCCGTCGCGCATGAGCTCGAGCTCGAATTCCTTCCAGCCCAGGATGGATTCCTCGATGAGCACGTTCGCGGTGGGCGAGGCGGCCAGGCCGCCGCCGGCGATGCGATCGAGGTCCTCGTCGTTGTAGGCCATGCCCGAGCCCAGGCCGCCCATGGTGAACGACGGGCGTACGACCACCGGGAAGCCCAGTTCGGCAACGGTTTCGCGGACCTCGGCCATGGTGTAGCAGACCTTGGAGCGCGCCGACTCGCCGCCGACCTTGGCGACGATGTCCTTGAACTTCTGGCGGTCCTCACCGCGCTGGATGGCCTCGAAGTCCGCGCCGATCAGCTCGACGTCGTACTTCTCGAGAATGCCGTTCTCGTGCAGGGCGACAGCGCAATTGAGCGCGGTCTGACCGCCCAGGGTCGCGAGAATGGCGTCGGGGCGCTCCTTGGCGATGACCTTCTCGACGAATTCCCAGGTGATCGGTTCGACATAGGTGGAGTCGGCGAACTCGGGGTCGGTCATGATGGTCGCCGGGTTGGAGTTCACCAGCGACACGCGCAGGCCCTCCGACCGCAGGACGCGACACGCCTGGGTTCCCGAGTAGTCGAACTCGCAAGCCTGGCCGATGACGATCGGTCCGGAGCCGATCACCAGGATGCGGTTGAGGTCGGTGCGGCGTGGCATCAGGCTCCTTCCATCAGCATGGCGAAACGGTCGAACAGGTAGGCGGCGTCGTGGGGGCCCGCCGCGGCCTCGGGGTGGTACTGCACGGAGAAGGCGCGGCCGCTCACCAGCTGAACACCTTCGACGACACCGTCGTTGGCGCAGACGTGGGAGACCTCGGCCTTGCCGAAGGGGGTGTCGAACACCTCGCCGCGCTCGCCCTCGAGGGCGAAGCCGTGGTTCTGGGCGGTGATCGAGATCCGGCCCGAATGGTGTTCCACCACCGGCACATTGATGCCGCGGTGGCCGAACTTCATCTTGTAGGTGTTGCGCCCGAAGGCGCGGCCCAGGATCTGGTTGCCGAAGCAGATGCCGAACAGCGGGATGTCCTCGCCCAGCACCTGCTGGGTCAGGGCCACCATGGCGTCCTGGGTGGCCGGGTCGCCCGGGCCGTTGGACAGGAACACACCGTTGGGGTTGAGTTCCTTGATCTGGTCGAAGGTGACGTTGGACGGCACCACGTGCACCCGCATGCCGCGCTGGGCGAACATGCGCGGGGTGTTGGACTTGATGCCCAGGTCCACCGCGACCACGGTGAAGCGGTGCTCGCCGACCGGGTCGACGGTGTACATCTCATCGGTGGAGACCTCACCGGCCAGGTCCGCGCCCAGCATGGACTGCTGGCCGTTGACCCGGGCCAGCATGTCCTCGTAGTCGGCCAGGGCCGCGCCGGAGAAGATGCCCGCCTTCATGGAACCGCGAGTCCGCAGGTGCCGCACCAGGGCCCGGGTGTCGATGCCCGCGATGCCGACGACGTTCTGGTTCTCCAGCTCGGACTGCAGCGTGCGGTTGGAACGCCAGTTGGATGCGCGGCGCGAAGGGTCGCGCACGGCGTAACCGGCCACCCAGATCTTGGCGGACTCGTCGTCCTCGTCGTTCCAGCCGGTGTTGCCGATCTGGGGCGCGGTGGCCACCACGATCTGGCGGTCGTAGCTGGGGTCGGTCAGGGTCTCCTGGTAGCCGGTCATGGCGGTGCAGAACACCGCCTCGCCCAAGGTCTCTCCGACAGCGCCGAAGGTCGTCCCGCGGAACACGCGGCCGTCCTCGAGCACCATCACTGCGGTATCGCCGCTGCTCATGCCTCGTCTCCCGTCTTCGTCGCTCCGGTCCATGCCGGGTAAACGCCCTTGTCATCGCCGCGGAAACCGGTATCCACCTCGGTCCCGGTCGGCAATGTCCAGCGAATCACCAGCACACCGTCTTCCGTCATTACCTTGCCCGCGTGCCCGCGCTCGGCGCGCACCGCGGTAATGGATTCCTGGGGAATCCAGATCGTCGCCGCGCCATCCCGCTCCAGGAGGATGCCGCGTTCGAATCGGGTCAGTTCCGCGGTGGCGCGGAAACCCAGGTCGCCCACCGTGATTCGCTGAATCCAGCTGGGGGCGAGGGTGCTGCCGAGGTAGAGACCAGTGGTGGGCTCGAGCAGCTGCGCGCCGCAGTCGGCGGGCACCGGCGGCAGTTCACCGATCGCGCCGGCCTGCTTCTTGGCCCGCCCGGTCCAGGCCCAGTACATGAGCCCCAGGCACAGCACGAACAGCACCAGCAAAACCAGTACCTGCAGCGTGCGCTCCATACGATCCTCCTCGGTTCCCCACCCGCCGCTAACCGGCGACGATCTTGCCGTCCCGGACGGTGGCCTTGCCGCGCAGGAAGGTGGCGGTCACCTTCGCGGGCAGGGTCATCGCCTGGTAGGGCGTGTTGCGGGCGATCGAGGCGAGTTCCTTCGCCTCCACCGTCCATTCGGCGGCCGGGTCGATCAGCACCAGGTTGGCGGGTTCGCCGACCGCGAGCGGGCGGCCCTGATCGTCCAGGCCCACGATCTTGGCCGGGTTCTCGCTCATGACGGCCGCGACACCGCGCCAGTCGAGCAGGCCCGTGTTGACCATGGTCTCCACGATGATCGACAGCGCCGTCTCCAGACCCAGCATGCCGGGACGCGCGGCCGCGAACTCGCAGCACTTGTCCTGGTCGGCATGCGGGGCGTGATCGGTGGCGACGCAGTCGATGACGCCCTCGGCGAGGGCCTGGCGCAGCGCGGCCACGTCGGAGGCTTCGCGCAGCGGCGGGTTGACCCGGTTGACCGCGTCGTAGGTCTCCAGGCGCGAGTCATCCAGGAGCAGGTGGTGCGGGGTGACCTCGGCGGTGATCGAAATGCCCTGCGCCTTGGCCCATTTCAGCAGTTCGACGGTGCCCGCGGTGGAGGCGTGGCAGATGTGCACGCGCGCACCGGCATCGCGGGCCAGCAGCGCGTCGCGGGCCACGATGGACTCCTCGGCCGCGCGCGGCCATCCGGCCAGGCCCAGGCGCGCGGCGGTCGGACCCTCGTGCGCCACAGCGCCCTTGGTCAGGCGCGGCTCCTCCGCGTGCTGGGCGATGAGCACGCCCAGGGAGTTCGCGTACTCCAGCGCGCGGCGCATGATCAGCGGGTCGTAGACGCACATGCCGTCGTCGGAGAACATGCGCACCGCGCCGAGTCCGGCTGCCATGGTGCCCATTTCGGCGAGCTGCTTGCCCTCGAGGCCGACGGTGACCGCACCCACCGGGTACACGTCGACCAGGCCGACCTCCTGGCCGCGCTTCCACACGTGGTCGGTGATGACCGCATTGTCGGCGACCGGGCTGGTGTTGGCCATCGCGAACACGGCCGTGTAGCCGCCCAGAGCCGCTGCGGCGGAACCGGTTTCGATGGTCTCGGTGTCCTCGGGGCCCGGCTCGCGCAGATGCGTGTGCAAGTCGATGAAGCCCGGCAGCAGGAACTGGCCGGTGCCGTCGATGATCTCGGCATCCGCGGCGCTCAGGCCCGAACCGATCTCACGGATCTCGCCATCAGCGAGCAGCACGTCGACCGCTTCACCCTCGCCGTACAGACGGACATTCTTGATCAGGACGCTCACGCTGTCTCCTTTACGCGCGATCGGGGGCCCTCCGTGGTTATGCAGGCGGCCGCCTCCGGGCCTGACCCGATCACGCGACCACCTCGTCGGTTCCGACCAGCAGGCGGAACAGCACCGCCATGCGCATATGGACTCCGTTGTTGACCTGTTGCAGCACAGCCGCTTTCGGGGAGTCGGCCACGGTGAAACCGATCTCCATGCCACGCAGCATCGGGCCCGGATGCAGGACCACCGCATTGTCGTCGAGCATCCTCATGCGGCGCTCGTTGAGCCCGTAGCGGATCGAGTACTCGCGCGCCGACGGGAAGAAGCCGCCGTTCATGCGCTCGGCCTGCACGCGCAGCATCATGACCGCGTCCGCGCCCGGCAGCTCGGCATCCAGGGAATCCGAGATCCGCACCGGCCAGGCTTCCACACCGATCGGCAGCAGCGTGCGCGGCGCGACCAGCACCACCTCGGCACCGAGAGTGCTGAGCAGGAAGGCATTCGAGCGCGCGACCCGGCTGTGCAGGATGTCGCCGACCAGCACGACCCGCTTGCCTTCGAGGTCGCCGAGGCGCTGACGCAGGGTCAGCGCGTCCAGCAGCGCCTGGGTGGGGTGCTCGTGCATGCCGTCACCGGCATTGATGATGGCGGGCCCGGGACCGGCGTAACCGCTTGCGGCCTCGTCCATTTCGGCGAACCAGCGCGCGATCTGATGCGCCGCACCCGAGGCCGGGTGCCGCACGATGAGCGCGTCCGCGCCCGCCGCGTGCAGGGTCAGCGCGGTGTCGCGCAGCGACTCACCCTTGGAGACAGACGAACTCGACGCGCTCACATTGATGACGTCGGCGCTCATCCACTTGCCCGCGACCTCGAAGGAGACCCGGGTGCGGGTGGAGTTCTCGAAGAACACCGTCATGACGGTGCGCCCGCGCAGCGTCGGCAGCTTCTTGACCTCGCGGCCCAGCAGCGCCTGCTCGAAACGCTCGGCCTCGTCCAGCAATCCGGTGGCTGCGTCGCGGTCCAGGTCGGTGACCGACAGCAGGTGCTTCACTCGTGGTCACCTTCCTGACGCAGGTACACACCGTCGCGGCCGTCGTGCTCGCGCAGCAGCACCGAGATGTCCTCGGTGCGGGCGGTGGGGACGTTCTTGCCGACATAGTCGGCGCGGATGGGGAGTTCGCGATGACCGCGATCGATGAGGACGGCCAGCTGCACCGCGCGCGGGCGGCCCAGATCGCGCAGCCCGTCCAGCGCGGAGCGGACGGTGCGGCCGGAGAACAGCACATCGTCAACCAGCACCACCAGCGCGTCCTCGATCCCGCCCTCGGGCACCGAGGTGCGCTCGAGCGGACGATGCGGCTTGGAGCGCAGATCATCCCGGTACAGAGTGATGTCCAGGGAGCCGATCGCGGGGCGCACGCCGGAGAATTCCTCGATCCGGCCCGCCAGGCGATGGGCGAGAGTGGTTCCGCGCGTGGGGATACCGATCAGCACCACGCGGGCAACCTGGGGGTCGCCGGAGTCCAGAGCCGTCTTCTCGATGATCTGGTGCGCCATGCGCGCGATGGTCCGGCCGACATCCGAATCGGAAAGCAGCTCGCGTCCGGTCTGGACCCGCTCCGGGTCGTGCCGCTGCGAGAACTCACCAGCGCCCGACTTGGCCGCCCGGTCTTCGGGCACAGCCATGTCGACCTCCTTCCCCGCCTCACGGGACGGTCCGTTAAAGGATGTCTTTCGCCGAGGAACCCTACCAGCGTCCACAGGCGTCCTCGACCCCGCACCCCCCTCCGCAACCGGCCCGCGCCACCGCTCCCCCGACCGCCCCGACCAGCGGCAACCTGGCACACCCCGAACCACCGGCAAGTTCACAGCAATACACCTGCCCCGATCACTGTGGTGGGGTTCACGCCACCCGCCCGCGGCTCTTCCTCGTTCGGCAGACCGATTGGCCCGGATCAGGCCCGGGTGCCGCGCCAGCGCAGTACGTCCAGGGCCACCGCGGTGGCGACGCTGTTGTCGTGTAGCGGCTGTGGAAGCAGGCGGTCGGCCTGCGCCAGACGGCGCAGCACGGTGTTGCGGTGTGTGAACAGTCGCTGCGCGGCGCGCACGGCGTTGCATTGTTCCTCGACGAACACCGACACCGCGGCCCGCACTTCCTCGTCGGCGCCGGCCAGCTCGCCGAGCGTCTGCCGGACGAAGCGATCTGCGCCGTCGAGGTCCTCGGTGATCAGGGCGACCACGGCGACATCGCAGTAGGCGGCCACGCGCCGGTTCGATGCCATCCGGGCCAGCATGCGCTGGGTAGTGAGGGCGTCGAAATGGCTGCGCCGGAACCCCTCCGGCCCGCGCTCGGCCGCGCCGAGGTCCGGCGCGGCGGTCACGGCGGTCACGGCGGCCTCGGAGGCGACAGCGCCGGGCAGCCAGACCCATCGGGTTGCCGCCCCGGCCATCACGCTCAGGCAGCGCATCGGCCCGGCCGCCCAGCTCAGTGCTTCGACAACCGAATCCAGTTGCCCCGCAGCGGAATCCGGTGCCTCGCTCCAAACCACCGCGGCGGTGTGCACGCCGTCGAAGCGGTAGCCGAGGATCGCTTCGGCGTGGGATCGGACGATCGGCGCGCCGTCGAGCACCAGCGCGACCGTGGCACGCCGCTCGGCGTGGGTCCCCTCGGTCAACTCGGCGCGTTCGGCGCGCATCCGGTCGGCGACCGCGGAGACGGTCGCGTCGACGAACGCCGAGATCGATCGGGACGAAACCGCGAGCAGCTCACGCAGTTCCGCGGCGTCGGAGGTCAGTTCGAAGACGGTCGTCATCCACCGCTGCCAGGAAACCTCCTGCCCGACGCGGTAGGCGTCGAGCAGGGACTCGTTCAGGCCGCGCCGCACCAGATCCCGCACCACCGCCAGCGGCTCCTCGCCCAGATTCGCCGCGACCGGGACGCCCGGATCACGCACATTGGCGGCCGCCCAGTGCAGCAGATTGGCCCGGGTGGTCCGCCGGATCCCTTCCCACAGTACCGGATCCGCGGCGACCGGGCCCATGTTCGGTGCGTTCAGCACCGCCTTGTCCACCTCGTCGAACCATTCGCGGGGCGCGGCCAGCGAGATCTCCGCGCCGCGCCGGAACAACTCGCGCACCCGTTCCGACGGTCGATCCCAGCTCATGCGGCCACCGTGTCCATTCGTTCCGGAGCGACGGCGTGACCGGTGCCGCTACACCGGTCACGCCGTCACCGTTCATCAGGGAGCCGCAGTCACCGCCGGCGGGGTCCAGGTGCCGCCGATGATCTTGGTGTCGGGCCAGTAGAGGCGCTGCATCAGATTGAAGTCACCCGTCGCCGGACCGGGCAGCCAGTTGGATTCCTTTTCCGGGCCGGGGTTCTCGCGCTGAATGTAGATATCGAGCGACCCGTCGGGGTTCTTGCGCATCTGCTCGCCGCGCACCGCGAAGCGGTCGATCGGGTTGGCGACGAAGAAGCCCTTGTCGTTGTACATGGTCAGCGACCGGAACGCGTACACCGGCGGGATCTGGTCGGCGGCGAAGTGCAGCACGTAGTTCCGATCGGAATTCAGCATGGCGCCGGTGGCGTCGACGCGGGTATTGGGGTAGATCGCGTCCGCGGGCAGGTTCGCGCCGAGTCCGCCGTGGGCGACGATGGCGCGGCGGTCGTAGTCGGTGCCGTAGGTGCCCATGCCGGTGCGGGCGATGTTCCACCCGTTGACCGGCTTGCCGCCCAGATCGACCTCGATCTGCGACAGCGCCTTGGGCCAGGCGTCTTCCCAAGCCTTGCGGTCGGATTCCGACAGCGCGGCCAGGTCGAGTTTCTTCTCGGGTGTCCAGCCCGCCTTGGACAGCTCCGCGAGCAGGTCCTTGTCCTCCGCGCGCGGCTGATTGTGCGAGAGGCCCTCCCAACGGGTTGAGAACCACTGGAGCCGAACGTTTGCCGAGATTTCGCTAGAACCACATCAGCCTAAATCCGAGCAGGCCCGGCGCAGTGAATTTCAGACTGCGTTCCGAAGGAGCGCAATAACATCTGCGCTGCCAGCATATCGAACGAAGGTGGTGCATCCTGCACCCGCTTTGATACTCGATGGTGCACTCAGCACTGTTAGCTGATCAGTCGCCGGTCGGTGTGCGGCGGTCGAAGACCTGGGGGCGCGCGATGCGCAGTGCGGTGGCGATGGCGCCCAGCAGGACCGCGTCGTCGCCGAGTTCGCTGGGCCGGACGGTCGGACGCAGCGGGGTGGT
>NZ_BJWY01000066.1 GCF_007990715.1 Nocardia seriolae NBRC 15557
GCGCTGCGGCCCAGACCCCCGCCGACGACGATCACGTCCGGGTCCAGGACGGCGGTGACCGCGGCCACCACCAGCGCGATGCGCTCGCCCTCCTGGCGCACGACATCGGCGGCGACCGGATCACCGGCACGAGCGGCGTCGAAGACGCGTTTGGCGGTGAGGCGGCCGGTCATGCCGCGGGCGCGGGCGGCGCGCACGACGGCGTCGGCGGTGACCGCCTCCTCGAGCGCGCCGCGGCGGGAGGCTCCGGCCGCCGGGTCGCCGAAGGCGGCGGGGAGGAAGCCGACTTCACCCGCCGCACCGTGCGCGCCGGTGAAAAGCTCACCGCGCGAGACGATTCCGACGCCGAGGCCGGTGCCGATGAGGACGTAGACGAACAGGCGGCTGCCGCGGCCGCCGCCGTGCGCGTATTCGCCGAGGGCGGCGAGGTTGGCGTCGTTGTGGACCGACAGATCGGTCACTCCGAGGGCGTCGCGGAGTTCGTCGAGCAGGCCCGCGCGACCCCAGCCGGGGAGGTTGACGGCGTAGTGCATGCGGCCGTCCTGGGGATCGAAGACGCCGGGGCTGCCGAGCACGGTGTGCACGACCCGGTCGACGGGAATCTCCGCATCGCCCAGGGCTTCTCGCACCGCCTCGGCCGCGACCTGCGCGAGCGCGGTGGCCGTGCGCGCACGGTTCGGAATGTCGGTGCGGGACAGGATCTTTCCCGACATGTCCGCCACCGCCGCGCGCAAGAAGGCGCGGCCGATATCGAGACCCAGGACGTAGCCCGCGGTCGGGTCCGGCTCGTACACGACCGCGGTGCGCCCGCGCTCGGGGGCCACCGTCCCGCTCTCGCGCACCAGCCCGTGCTGTTGCAGGGCGGCAAGGGCGCTGGACACGGTCGGCTTGGACAGCCCGGTGTCTCGCGCCAGCTGGGCGCGCGAGCTGGGCCCGGCGGTGCGCAGCTGCTCGAGCAGCAGCCACTCGTTGTTGCTGCGCAATCGCTGCCTGTTCCAAGGGAGTTCGCCCATCGCACTCCGATCCTGATCCGTCACCCGGCCGACTGTAAACAATCGGCCCGACCCCTTGACTCAGATAGTAAAGGAATTTAACTTTACAAAACCCTTACGCCCCAGCGCGACACGGAGGCAGCCATGACCGGCCCCCGCACTCTGCTCCGAAGAATCGGCCTGTTCCAGGCCACGACCATCAATATGAGCCAGATGGTCGGCATCGGACCCTTCGTCACCATCCCCCGCATGGTCGCCGCCTTCGGCGGCCCGCACGCCGTCATCGGCTTCGTCGCCGGCGCGGTGCTGGCCCTGGCCGACGGGCTCATCTGGGCCGAACTCGGCGCGGCCATGCCCGGCGCGGGCGGCACCTACGTGTACCTGCGCGAGGCGTTCCAGTACCGCACCGGACGGCTGATGCCGTTCCTGTTCGTCTGGACCGCAATCCTTTTCATCCCGCTGATCATGTCCACGGGCGTGCAGGGGCTGGTGCAGTACCTGACCTACCTGTGGCCGTCCATGACCACCGGGCAGGGCGATATCGTCGGCCTGGCCGTGGTGGCGCTGGTGCTGCTGTTGCTGTGGCGGCGCATCGATTCCATCGGCCGCATCACCGTGGTGATGTGGGCCGTCATGATCGTGTCGGTCGCGGCGGTGATCCTGGCCTCCTTCACCCACTTCCACCCGAGCATGGCCTTCACCTGGCCCGAGCACGCCATCGACTTCGGACGCGGCGGCTTCTGGCTGGGCTTCGCATCCGGGCTCACCATCGGCATCTACGACTATCTGGGGTACAACACCACCGCGTATCTCGGTGCGGAACTGAAGGATCCGGGCCGGGTGCTCCCCCGCGCGATTATCTACGCGGTGCTCGCGGTCATGGTGATCTATCTGGGCATGCAGATCGGCGTGCTGGGCGTCATCGACTGGCACGACATGCTCGACTCGAACAATGTCGCCTCGCAATCGGTCGCCTCGGCGGTGCTGGAGACGACGCTGGGCAAGGGCGCGGCGAACGTCGTCACGGTGCTGATCCTGATCACCGCCTTCGCCTCGGTCTTCACCGGACTGCTGGGCGGGTCCCGGGTGCCCTTCGACGCGGCCCGCGACGGCGTGTTCTTCCGTTCCTTCGGGCGGCTGCATCCCAGGCACGAGTTCCCGATGCTCGGGCTGCTGGTGATGGGCGCGATCACCGCCGCCGGATTCGTCTTCGCCCGCCACGTCGGCACCTCGGCCACCCATCCCCCACTGGCCGTGCTGATTTCGCTGCTGACCACGGTTATGGTGATCGTCCAGGCCTTCGCCCAGATCGCCGCGGTGGCGGTGCTGCGGCGACGCCAGCCCGGGCTCGCGCGGCCCTACCGGATGCTGCTGTACCCGCTGCCCGCGATCGTCGCGGCCGTCGGCTGGGCGGTCATCTACGGGTACGCCGACAAGGCGAATCCGGGCGTGCACCCGATCGAGTGGTCGCTGGGCTGGACGGCGCTGGGCATCGCGGCCTTCCTGCTGTGGGCGCGAGTCGAGAAGACCTGGCCGTTCGGGCCGCGGCAGATCCGCGAGGAGTACCTCGACACCCAACCGGCGTCCATGGCCTGACCCGGCCCGCCGGGGCCGGGGTGGCATACCCGCAGAACATCAGCAAATCCACAGCTATGATCCGTTTCGAATGCGTAAGAGGTCCACCTCATCACCCGATGCTGGGAGGAATCTCGAATGAACAAGCCGCTGATCTGGGCGCTGACCGTAGCTATCGCAATCCTCGGCCCGCTCGTCGGCATCATGACCCGCCGGCTGGTGGGCCGGATCGCCGCCAAGACCTCGGCGCGCAATCTCGCCGTGCACCGCATGGGTTTCGGACTGGCCCGCGACCTCGCCGTGCCGCTGTGCTCGCTGACCGGTCTGCTCATCGCCCTGTCGCTGCCCAACGGCCTGCCGTTCTCACCGCGCGCCGTGCACCAGGTCCTCGAGGCCGCGTTCATGATCGCCGTCACCTACGCGCTGGCCCGGCTGGCCGCGGAGGTGGTGACCACGGTGGCACGGCGGATCACCGGCATCTCCGGTTCGGTCAGCCTGTTCTCGACCATCACCCGGGTCATCGTGTTCGTGCTCGGCGTGCTCATCACCCTCGATTCGGTGGGCGTGCAGATCACGCCGCTGCTGGGCGCGCTGGGCATCGGCGCGCTGGCCATCGCCCTGGCACTGGAGGGCACCCTCGCGAATCTGTTTGCGGGCGTGCACATCCTGGCCTCGAAAACGGTGCAGCCCGGCGACTTCGTGAAGCTCGACAGCGGCGAGACGGGCTGGGTCAGCGACGTGAACTGGCGGACCACCACCATCCAGGACATCCCCGGCAACTTCATCATCGTGCCCAACCGCAAGTTCGCCGATGCCATCCTCACCAACTTCCACCGCCCCGAACAGGACATGGCCGTCACGGTCGACGTGTCCACCAGCTACGACAGCGACCTCGAACACGTCGAGGCGGTGACCCTGGAGGTGGCCCGGAAGGTGATGAAGGGACTCGACGTCGGTTTCGGGGGCGCGGATCCGCGCGTGCGGTTCCACACCTTCGGGGAGTCCGGCATCGAATTCCGGGTGGTGCTGCGGACCCGGCACTACGAGGATCAATACCTACTGGTCAGCGAGTTCATCAAGGCACTGCACCGGCGCTATCGCCAGGAGGGCATCACCATCCCCTACCCGATGCGCACGCTGTCCTTCGCCCCGAACGAAGACCTCCGATCTTTGCTACCCGCCGGTCTTCATACACCGTAAACCGTCGTGTGCGATGCTCGAAGCGTGAGCAACGACGCTGAATTCACCGAACCCGCCCGGGTCGACTTCCACGGACACGGCGGCATCACCATCGCCGGGGACAGCTGGGGACCCCAGGACGGCCCGCTGGTGGTCTTCCTGCACGGCAGCGGGCAGACCCGCGGCTCCTGGAAGGACTCCGGGCTGGCACTGGCCAAGGCCGGCATGCACGCGGTGCTGCTGGACGCGCGCGGGCACGGCGACAGCGACTGGGATCCGGCGGGCAACTACCGCCGCGAGGCCATGGTCGAGGACCTCATGGCGGTGCTGCGACAACTCGGCAAGCCCGCCTTCATCGTCGGCGCCAGCATGGGCGGCCTCACCGGGCTGATGGCCACCACCCACCCCGAGCACGCACGCATCACCGGCCTGGTGCTGGTGGACGTGGTGCCGCGCCCGGAGCGCAAGGGCGTCGAACGCGTCATCAACTTCCTGAGCAGCAATCCCGAGGGCTTCGCCAGCCTCGAGGAGGCCGCCGACGCGGTCGCGGCCTATCTCCCCCACCGCCGCCGCCCGCGCAATCCCGAAGGGCTGCAGCGCAATCTGCGACTGCGCGCAGACGGCCGCTGGTACTGGCACTGGGACCCGGCAATGATGGGCGGCCCGCGCGACGGCCGCGGCGAGGAGATCGACGTGCACACCGAGGCCCTGGAGAACGCGGCGCGACAGCTGAGCATCCCCGTGCTGCTGGTGCGCGGACGGCTCTCGGACGTGGTCAGCGACGAGGGCGTGGCCGCCTTCCGGGCCCTGGTCCCGCACGCCGACTACGCCGAGATCGGCACCGCCGCCCATACCGCCGCCAGCGACGCCAATGACGAATTCACCGACGCGGTGGTGGATTTCGTGCGCGCCCAGGTCGGCACGCCGGAGCGTTAGCGCTCAGTCCCGGACGAACACCCGGTCGAGCATGTGGTCGAGCAACTCGACCGCCCGCTCCCGGGTGGCTCCACCGGCCAGGATGGCCTGGCTGACGCCGGTCACCGCGAGCACGATCAGCTCGGCGTCGAGTTCGGTTGCGAGCGCCTCGGATTCGCCCGGCCGCTCGCGGCGCAGCTGCTCGGTGAAACTCGTCATCAGGTATCGAGGCGCACCCATCATCTCCTCGGAGGTGACGGTGTTCCCGGTCAGATTGGCCGCGTGGAACGCCGCGAACACCAGATTGTCCTGGTGCCGAACATCATCGAGCGGAATCCACCCGAGCGACACCGCCCGGATCACCTCGCGCGGCGAAGCGTCCGGCCCCAGCCCCCCGAGCGCCTGCGCGAACCCCTTCCCCCAGTCCTCCACCACGGCCCGATGCGTCGCCAGCATCAGATCCCGCTTGGTGCCGAAGTAATACTGAATCAGCCGCACCGAAATCCCGGCCTCGGCCGCGACCGATTGGAAGGTGGCGGCATCGAGTCCGCCGGCGGCGATGACCTTCCGCGCGGCGGTGGTGATCTCCCGCCGCCGCTGCTCGTGATCGACCAAACGCGGCATCTGTACCGACTCTCCTCCGGCTCCCGTGGTTCGAGGTTTTTGATGGTACGCCCATACCATTTTTATGGTACGTTCATATCATCAACGATGATGAGCGGGGAGACGCGATGGCCAAGATCGGGCAATGGAAGAGCGAGGCGGCACGGGACGCCTACCTGAAGGCCTATGCGTCGCTGTCGGCACTGTGGACGATCCCGTTCACCGAGTTCGATGTCGAAACTTCTTACGGGAAAACACATGTCCGCAAGTGCGGCAGTGGTGCGGGCACACCGCTGGCCCTGATTCCCCCGGTGATGGGAAACGGGGCCGTCTGGTATCCGATCATCGAGCGGCTGGCCGCCGAGCGGACCGTCTATGCGCTCGACATCATCGGCGGGCCGGGACTCAGCGTGCAGACCGCACCCATCACCGGCCGAGCCGATTACGCCGGCTGGCTCGACGAGACCCTCGCGGCACTCGACCTGCCACACGCCCACATCATGGGGTATTCCGATGGCGGGTGGCGGGCGTTCATGGCCGGGGTCGACGGTTCGAAGCGGATCGCCAGCCTGCTACTGGTCGAAGCGGGCGGGGCGGTCGGCAAGACCCCGTGGGGTGTGCTGTTCAAGATGATCCGCTACGCCATTCCGCCGTCGGAGAAGAACATGCGCAAAGCGGCCGAATGGCTGATGCCCGGCAACATTCCGGTCGACGAGGAAATGGCCTGCGCGAAGGCCGGACTCGGCTACCGGACGCGGTCGCCGTGGCCACAGCGCCTCAAAGACGAAGAGTTGCAAGCGATCACCGCCCCCGTATTGCTCATCTACGGCGCCGACTCGGTACTCGGCGACGCCGAGGCGTCCGCGGCCCGCGCATTGCAGCAGATTCCGCGGTGCGAGGTGGAGATCTATCCGGGCGCCACACATGGGTTGCTGTTCCAGGGCCGTGACATGGATGCGGTGCTCGACCGGATCCTCGGCTTCGCCGACCGGCACGATCCCGCGAAAGCGCCACACACCAACTGAGTTCACCGATGTGGACCAAAGCTTCACAGGGGAAGGGGAGGCCGGATGGCCAACAAGATCGGACGTTTCACCAGCGCGAAGGCCAAGGCCAACTACCTGCACGCCTATGACGCCGTGGCCGCGCAATGGCCGGTGCCGTCAACGGATCTGGATATCAAGACGTCGTACGGGAACACGCGGGTGCGCGAATCGGGATCCGGGTACGACACACCGATCGTGCTGTTGCCCGGGATGCCGGGTAATGGGCTGTTCTGGGAGTCGGTCATCGAGGATCTGTCACGGGATCGGGTGGTGTACACCATCGATCCGCTCGGCTGGGCGGGACGCAGCGAGCAGACCGCTCCGCTGCGCGACGAGGCCGACATCGTCGCGTGGCTGATCGAGGTGTTCGACGGGCTCGGCGCCGATCGCGTACACCTGGCCGGGTATTCGGTCGGTTCGTGGCTGTCGCTGTTGGTCGGCGTGCGGCATTCCGAACGGCTGGCCAGCCTGACCATGCTCGAACCCGGCGGGGCCACCTTCGCCAAGCCGAAGTGGAGTGTGCTGTTCAAATTCCTTGTCGGCGGGATCATTCCGACTCGCAAGCGCATGGAAAAGATCATGGAGTGGCTGACGCCGGGTGTGCGACACCGGGAGGAGGTGTGGGCAATGATGTTGGGCGCGATCAGGTTCCGGCTGGCCATACCATGGGAGCGGCCGCTCACCGACGAGCAATTGGCGGCCGTCACCGCGCCCACCACGGTGTTGTTCGGGGCCGACACCGTCGCCAATGATCCGGAGGTCGGGGCGCGACGGGCCCGGGAGCACATCCGAGGGGCTGTGGTCGATATCTACCCCGGCGTGGGCCACGAGATGCTGTGGGCGATCCCCGAACAGGTAATTCCACGGTTCCTGGACTTCGTGAAGCAGCACGATCAGGTTCGGGCCTGAGCGATCGCAGACGCGGCATGCGCAAGATCCCGACGACATGCGAACGTATGTTCGATATTGTGGTAGGTTCGGTCGCATGTCGACGCCACTGCAGGGATCGCTGCTCGATGGGTTCGGGGAGGTCGGGGTCGGTGCGCTGGAGGAGATCCGGCGCACCGAGCTCGGGGATGGCGCGTGGGTGGATGTGCTGCCGGGGTGGTTGAGCGGGGCCGATGAGGTGTTCGCACGGCTGGCGGCGCGGGTGCCGTGGCGGGCGGATCGGCGGGCCATGTACGACCGGGTGGTGGATGTGCCTCGGCTGCTGTGTTTTTACGAGGAAGGGCGCGAGCTGCCGGATCCGGTGCTGGGCGAGGCGCGGGAGGCGCTGACCGCGCACTACG
Source organism: Nocardia seriolae NBRC 15557 (assembly GCF_007990715.1). Lineage (GTDB taxonomy): Bacteria > Actinomycetota > Actinomycetes > Mycobacteriales > Mycobacteriaceae > Nocardia > Nocardia seriolae. The sequence continues at coordinate 7,600 of NZ_BJWY01000066.1, forward strand.
CCGGGGAGCTCGGGGAGCCGTTCACCACGTCGGGGCTGTGCTATTACCGCGACGGGAACGACAGTGTCGCCTGGCACGGGGATACGTTCGGGCGCGGCGCGACCGACGACACCATGGTGGCCATCGTGTCCGTAGGCGCGGCGCGGGCGCTGCTACTGCGGCCGCGCGGTGGTGGCGCGAGCGTGCGGTATCCGCTGGGGCACGGGGATCTCATCGTGATGGGTGGGTCCTGCCAGAGGACGTGGGAGCACGCCATTCCCAAGACGCGGCGGCCGGTGGGCCCGCGCATCAGCATTCAGTTCCGCCCGCGCGGCGTCCGGTAGACGAGGGGTCCGGACGCCGCCCTATCCCGCTGCGCCGCAACGGGATAGGGCGGCGTACGGTCCGGCCGGATCAGTCGCGACGGGCGAAATCCGGTACGCGTTCGGGAATCACGCCGCGCGCCACCAGGAATACCGGCAGGCTGCGAATCACCGGGATGCGCCGGAAGATTCGCAGGACCAGGGGTGTCTCGGTGGCGTTGGAGATATTCAGGCGACCGGCCAGGGCCGGGCGGATGACCCGGGCGTGGGCGATGCGCTGCATGCCCTGGACCACCGCGGTGGGCAGGATGCGATCGCGTTGCACACGGGCCAGATCGGCGGTGGTGACGCTGTGGGACAGCAGTTTCGGACCGAGGATGCGCGCGGCGGCCACCGCGTCCTGCACCGCGAGATTGATGCCGACACCGCCGACCGGGGACATGGCGTGCGCGGCGTCGCCGATGCACAGCAGGCCGTCGGTGTACCAGCGGTCGAGCCGATCCAGTTTGACGTCGAGCAGTTTCACCTCGTCCCAGCTGTGCAGGGCGTCGGTGCGGTCGGCCAGCCACGGCGCGACCTCGGCCAGATCACGCATGATGACCTCGACCGGTTGCCGCGCACGCAGTTCCGCGTCGCTACCCTTGCCGATGAGGGTGGCGCTCTGCCAGTAGTCACCACGATCGAACATGACCGCGACACGCTTGGAGCTCACCAGCGGGATCAGCCCGGCCGGGTCGGTGTCGTGGCGCGGAATCCGCAACCACCAGGCGTCGAGCGGGGTCGCCCAGCTACGGACCGCGAGTCCGGCCGCCGCGCGCAGCACCGAGGAGCGGCCGTCGCAGGCCACGGTGAGATCGGCGCGAATCTCGCCGGTCGCACCGTCTTTCGTGCGATAGCGGACCCCGGTGACCTTGCCGTCCTCGTGCACGAGATCGACAGCCTCGGTATTCATGCGCAACCGGAAGGTCGGTTCGATATCGCCCGCGCGGACCAGCAGATCCAGCAGATCCCACTGCGGCACCATGGCGATGTATTTGTGCCTGCCCGGGATGTGCGCGAGGGTCAGCAGCGGCACCATGCGGCCGCCGATGGGGAGCTGCACGTCGACCAGCCGACGCTGCGGAAGTTTCGCGAAATCCTCGCTCAACCCCAGGGCGTCGATGAGTTCGAGGGTGGTGGGGTGCACGGTGTCACCGCGGAAGTCGCGCAGGAAGTCACCGTGTTTCTCCAGCACGGTGGCCTCGATACCGGCGCGGGCCAGCATGAGCCCCAGAAACATTCCTGCCGGGCCCCCGCCGACGATGAGACAGGTCGTACGTTCCATCGGGACCTCCCGAGTCGAAGACCGCCGTCCACCTCCGATGGTAGGCCGAGTTCGGCTCGGGGACAGGAACTTCGCGCCGCCGCTAGCGGTCGCGATACAGGACGAAGAAGTACGGAGCGTCCAGTCCTCGCATATCCATCACGCCCAGCAGCGTGTCCTGGTCGACACGCCGGAAAATGTCGATGATCGGCAGGTGGTCGTAGATCATTGCGGCGCTGGACTTCCCGCGGAACTCCAGGTTCCGCAGCCGGGCGCGCGGGGTGCGGGTGCGCAGCATCGGCCGCAGCAGGCCGAGCGAGCGGCGCACCGGCCGCAATGCCGCCGTCGGCACCTTGCCCGCCAGGAACAGCGGCACCCGGCGCGGGTCGACAGCGAAGATGTCCCCGTCCGGCCCGGCGAACAACAGCGGCTGCACGCTGTCGGCGCTGTCGAATTGCTTGCCGTACCACCCGGTTTCGACCAGCATGCCGTCCCACGGGTGCCCGGACGGCACCTCGTCACCGCGCCACCGCCCGGTGGTGATCTCCTCGACCCGCACCGCGGGCAGGCTGTCGAACAACTCCCAGGCCTGCGCGGCCGTGGCGCCCCGTTCCAGCAGTGTCCGCAGGCGCGCGGCACCGTCCGTCGCCGAGTCAGCGGCAACCATCACGATCTCCTCGATGAGAGTGAACGACACATGTTCTCTCACCCTAGCCCCGGATCGAGCGGCCCGATCAGACCCGAACTGACATGATCGCGGCCGAACTGGCCGAATTTCTCAATCTCCACCTTTTTGTCGCATCTACAAAAAGGGGTCCCAAATCGCTGGCGCGCCCCGTTTTAGTCGTCTAGCCTAAAACCATGACGACAGCGCGAGAGACCGCGGAGACCATCCGGGCGGCGCGGCGGCCCGAGGACCTCTTCGGTTCCGCCGCAACAGATTCCACCTCCAGGCAGGCCGCACGGCGGAAGTACCACCGCCTGGCCGCCCTGGTCCACCCCGACCGCGTGGAAGCCGTGGACGCCGGAATCGCGAGCGCCGCCTTCGCCCGCCTGTCCGAGCTGTACCAGCGCTGGCTGGACCTGGACGAAGCCGCCTTCGAGGTGACCGGCGCACACGGGCGATACCCGGTCGGCACGCTGCACGCGTCGGGCTCGGTCACGGATGTGTACCGCAGCGGATCGGATCGCGTGGTGAAGATCCCGCGCCGCGCGGCCGCCAACCGACTGCTGGCCGGTGAGCGAAACGCGCTGCGGGACATCGCGACCGTGGCCGACGAGCACGAATGGCTGCGGCCCTACTTCCCGATCCTGATCGACACGGTGGACCATCTCGACACCGCGACCGGCGAACACCGCACCGTGAACGTCCTCGATGCCCTCATCGACGGGTTCGTGACACTCGAGGATGTCCTGTCCGCCTACCCGGACGGCCTGGATCCTCGCGACTACGCCTGGATGCATCGACGGCTGCTGCGCTGCCTGGCCGGAGCACAGCTGGCGGGCTGGGTGCACACCGCGATCAGCCCCGCCGATGTCCTGGTGCATCCGCGATTGCACGGAATCGTCCTGGCGGGATGGTCTTTCGCGACCCGCCCCGGCGCACCGGCCGCGGCGACGCTGAGATCCCTGGACTACCCGCCCGAGATCCGCGCCGCGGTCTCCCCCGCCACCGACGTATTTCTCGCGCATCGCCTCATGCTCACCATGCTCGGCGACCGCGCCCCCGCACCCATGCGCGCCTACGCGACCGGGTGCATGCAGGCCGACCCCGGACTGCGGCCCGACGCCGCGGACCTGCTCGGCGAATTCGACGATCTGCTCGACCGGCTCTACGGGAAGCGCCGCTTCCGGCCCTTCGAGCTCACGAAAGGTAAGTGATAGCAATGGGTTACGGAAGCTGGGACGACTGCGCCTACGACGCGGCGCGGACCTTCCGCGCGGCCAAGGGCCTCGACGATTTCGGATACACCGCGGATATGCGGTCGGTGCCGTGGGACAAGTGGAAGGCGCACCCCACCCTGGATCCGCGGGGCGTGGGCATGCGCGAGTCCAGGGACTCCGCCGATCACGGCAGTTCGCTGCCGATCGCGGTGCTGTTCGACGTCACCGGATCCATGGGCCGGGTGCCGCGCGTCATGCAGGAGAAGCTGGCCAAGCTGCACGGGCTGTTGCAGCGCAAGGGTTATGCCGAGGATCCGCAGATCCTGTTCGGGGCCATCGGCGACGCCGACAGCGACCGGGTGCCGCTGCAGGTCGGGCAGTTCGAATCCGACAACCGGATGGACGAGCAGCTGCGGCTGATCCTCCTGGAGGGCGGCGGTGGCGGGCAGAAGTCCGAAAGCTATGAGCTGGCAGCGTATTTCATCGCCCGGCACACCGTCACCGACGCGTGGGAGAAGCGGGGCACGAAGGGCTATCTGTTCATCGTCGGTGACGAGCTGAACAAGAAGCGCCTGACCGCCCGGCACGTCCGCGAGGTCATCGGCGATGACGTGCGCAGCGACATCAAGGTCGATTCGATCTACCGCGAGCTCGCCGACCGCTGGCACGTGCACTACATCCTGCCCAATCAGTCCAGCTACTACGGGGATCCGGAGATCGCCGAGCACTGGCAGGGGCTGCTGGGCGAGCGGTTCCTGCGCCTGAACGATCCGGCCGCGGTGTGCGAGCTCATCGCGCTGACCATCGGCATCGCCGAGGACCGCGTCGATCTGGGGGCGGGGCTGGCCGATCTGCGCGATATCGGCTCGACCAGTGAGGCCGACGCGGTCGGCAAGGCGCTGGCACCGCTGCGCGGCGTGCGCCGCGGCCGCAGCGCCGGTGCGCTGCCCGCCGCCGCCGGGGTCGACGACGTCGATCTCTGACGGCATCTCCGACACCGGAAACGAAGGGACACACCATGTTCGGCGACCGCCACCTCATCGTGGTCGACCTCGGCTTCGGCGATGCCGGTAAAGGGGCCACCGTCGACTGGCTCTGCTCACCCGGGGCCGGGCTCGATGTGGCCGCGGTGGTGCGGTTCAACGGCGGGTCGCAGGCCGCCCACAATGTGTGCGCCGACGGCCGCCACCACACCTTCCGGCAGTTCGGGTCCGGCACTCTCTCGCGGGTGCCGACCCTGCTGTCGCGGCACATGCTGGTCGAACCGCTCGGCTTGGCCGCCGAGGCACGGGAGCTGGCCGCGCTCGGGGTCGCCGATCCGCTGTCGCTGCTCTACGTGGACGAGCGGGCACTGCTCACCACGCCGATCCACGGTGCCGCCAACCGCTGCCGGGAGGATACGAGGGGTACCGCCCGGCACGGTTCGTGCGGCATCGGGATCGGCGAGACCGCACGCTACGCGCTCGATCACGACGCGCCGCGGGTCGCCGACTGTCGGCGGCCGGAGGTGCTGCGGCGCAAGCTGATCGCGCTCGAGGAGCACTACGCGCCGTTGCTCACGGGCGGTCGCCACCGCTACGACCCGATCGACGAACTGGTCGAGGCGTACACGGCCTTCGCGCGGGCGGTGGCGATCCTGCCCGGCGATCAGCTCGCCGCCTTCGCGGGTGCCGGGCGGCTGGTCTTCGAGGGCGCGCAGGGCGTGCTGCTCGACGAATGGCGCGGCACCCACCCCTACACCACCTGGTCGACCGTCGAGCCTCGCAATGCGCGAGCGATGCTGGCGCGCACCGATGCTCCCGGCTACGTGCTGGGCGTGACCCGCGCGCACATGACCAGGCACGGGGCGGGGCCGTTCCCCACCGAGGACGGGTCACTCTCGATTCCGGAGCGGCACAATGGAACCGGCGAGTACCAGGGCGCGTTCCGGCTCGGCCACCTCGATCCGCTGCTGCTGCGCTACGCCGTCGACGCCTGCGGGGGCATCGACGGGCTGGCGGTCAACCACCTCGACGCGGTCGGCGAGATCCGCACCGCCACCGGCTATCTCACCGCCGACGGCTGCCTCGACCGGCTCGCACCCGGCGTCTGGCAGGATCTCGCACACCAGCGGCGGCTCACCGACCTGCTCGACACCGCGGTCCCCGCGCTGGCCGAGCTGCCCGCCGACGTGCCCGGCTACCTGGAGGCCGAACTCGGCGCACCGGTCGTGCTCACCGCGCACGGCCCGGACCGTGCCGATCGCACGATCCGGATCACCGCTCAGGCATGATTGTCGATTTGTGGAGCAACAATCCGCGGTATCCCTGGACGTGATCGCCCTGCGCTACGGGCCCGACGACCCCACCGCCACCCTCGGCATCGCCGCACGGCGGTGGGAGCCGTTCGCGGGCGCGCTCGCGCTTCCTGGCGTGCTGCTCGGCCTCGGCGAGCGCCTCGCCGAAGCCGCCCATCGCGCGGTCCACACCAAACTCGGTGTCCCCGAGGACGCCATCCTCGCCGTCGGCCAGGTCGCCACCTTCGACGAACCCAACCGCGACCCCCGCGGCCCCACCCTGTCCATCGCCATGTGGGCCGTGGTCGGCCCCCACGACGACGACACCGCCACCTGGGTCCCCTTCGACGCGGTCCCCCCACTGGCCTTCGACCACAACCAGATCGTCACCGCCGCCCGCACCCGCCTGGCCGAAATGCTCTGGAAGGACCTGACTTTCACCCGCGCCCTCACCGGCGACCGGTTCACCGCCACCAGAGCCGTCGCACTCACCGCCGCCCTGCACGGCACCAAGCCCGACCCCGGCAACCTCAACCGCACCCTGGCCGCCATCCCCAGCCTGGAGCGCACCGGCGAACGCGTCCGCGTCAAGTCCACCGGCCGCCCCGCCGCGATCTGGTCCTTCGGCTCGAACTAGATCGGCAGGGCGCCACGGCGTGGGTAATGCCGCAGATGGCCCGGGACGGCCATCACACCGCTGCCCTGCACCCGGGTGTGCGGGCCGAGGGTCTCCAGGTCCACCGACAGGCGCCGGGAGACGCCGCGCGCACCGAATACCCTGTCCTGCAGGGACGTCGCCATGTCGAGGTCGTCGTCCCCGGTCTCTTCGCAAGGACAGCGGGTGTGCTCGTACCCGGTCAGCATGTCCAGGTAGGCCGCGATGTCGCCGGTCTCGGCGCGCGACGGGTCCGGCTCGCCTCCGGCGCGACGCACCATCGACTCCGGCACTCGTCGCCGTAATCGTCGACGAACTGCTCGAACCACTGCGCCGTTCCGAACCGGCAGCTCAATTGCTCCATGCGCGGATAGATTTCGTAACACTCGGGCAGCGACGGCCCCTCCGGGTTCAGGCTCGCGATGCCGTGTCTGTAGAACACCAAAGTCCAGCCGTCAGTGCCGGGGTGACGAAGACCTGCGGGTAGATGTCGCGAAACTCCGACTGCGCCTCGTCCGTCCAGTCGACCAGACCGGGAATCCGCATCGGCTCGGTCCCCTGCCACGGCGAGAATCCCATCCGCAGGGTCGCGGAGACCGGGTCGTGGAGGTCGAGAGCGTCGAGCACGGCGGCCTGATCGGTGGTCCGCACCGCGAACCAGGCGCCGATGAAGCCCTCGAATTTCAGCGGGCTGGGTGTCTGGCGCTGTTGCTTCATCCGGATCAACAGCTCCAGCACCCGCAGGTCTGCGGGCGGGATCCGCTGCCAGCCGAATTCGGCCACCATGGCCAACGCACCGCGCCGCCCGGTTCCACATCGGCGATCAGCCCACGCAGCTCCTCCAGCAGCGCACCCGACTCCCCTCGCGACAGTTACCACCAGGCATCCGATATCGCCGAGGGCTCGGCCGGCAACGCTCGCACCCGGTCCGCATCGATCCGCACCACTCGACCCAATCTACCGACTACCGCTGGGGCGCAGCCATTCTCGCTCTCACGCCCGCGGTGGGATGATGACCGACTCGACGAGCTGGCGGACGGATTTCAGGAGTCGGTCGGTTTGCCCCGCGCGCACCAGGTGCGGGACTACTTCACCGCCGAGCGGGGCCAGCAGGAGCCCGCCGACCACCTCGGCGTCCAGATCGGGACGGACCTCATGGAGCAGCGCGGTGATGTGGGCGGCCCAGAAGAGGTGCAGTTCCTCGGCGCGCGGGTGCGGGGGAATTGCCCGGTAGGCCACGGAGATTTCGATGTCGTCGGCGATCAACCGGGTCATGGCGTCGAAGTAGGCGAGCAGGCGCTCGCCCGCCGGGGCACCCGGCCCCAAGGGCGGCGGACCCGACCGGACCGCGTCCATCAAGCCGAACGCACCCTCCGCGATGAGCTCGTGCAGGAGTCCGGCGCGACTGCCGAAGCGGTGGAACAGCGTGCCCTTCGCGACGCCCGCCGCGGCGGCGATGCGTTCCATGTGCGGAGAAACGTCCGATATCGAACTGCTCTGCGCCGCCGCGGATCTGAGCCGCACCGAGGCGATCGCCGAGCTGGACGAGCCCGCCCGGCTCGGCTGGATGGTGGCGGGGGTGCCGCAATCGGCCTCCGGCATCCCCTCATCCACGCGGCGGCCTATCGTCTGGCCGGACCGCTGGAACGGGCCGCGATGCACGCCCGCGCCGCGCGCTACCTCCGATCGGCCGGGGCCCCGCTGCCGATTCGCGCGCGGCACCTGGAATACGCACTCCCCCAGGATGATCCGCGAGCCATGCCGGAGCTGCTCGAGGCCGCGTCGCACACGCTGGCCACCGCGCCCGCGACCAGCGTGCGGTGGATCGAGGCGGCACTGCGCGCGACCGCGTCCCCGGCGGCCGACACGGAATCCACGCAGCTGCTGCTCGGCCAGGCGCTGCTGCTGTCCGGATCCGCCGATCGGGCCCGCCGCATCCTCGAACCCCTGGTCACATCGACGGATTCGCCCAGCACCACGGCCGTACCGCTCTACGCCCGCTGCGATCGTATGCTCGGCCGGGTCGATGCCGCGCGAAATACACTGTCCGAGTACGCCGACCGCCTGGCGGCCGAGAGCGGACCGCTGTGCCTGGAACTGGCGATTCTCGAACTCATGGACAACCGCGAGGCCGAGGGCGCGTCGTGGGTGCACACCCTGTTCGCCTCCGGCGCGGTGCGTGATCCGGCCATTCTCGCCGCGGCGCTGACCATGCGCAGTATGGGACGGCTGACCATGCTCGACATGGCAGGCGCACAAGAGGATTACCGCACCGCCGAACGAGAGTTCGCGCGCCTGTCGGACACCCGGTTGCTCGACGGCATCCACGCCGTGGCTGCCCTCGGCTGGATGGCCTACTTCCTCGACGATCAGCGCACCGGCCTCACCCACCTGGAACGCGCCATCCGGGTCGCCCGCCGCCACGGCCGCAGCTTCATTCTCCCCGAACTGCACACCGTCCACGCCTACGCACTGGCCAAGCTCGGCCGCCTCGACGCGGCGCTGGCCGCCACCGAGGACGCCACCGAAACCGCTGAGCTGTACGGCTATTCGAGCATCGTCCCGCTGGCCGGAGCGCTCCGGTTGCGAGTGCTGGAAGCGGCGCGAAGGCCTCGGATGGAACACAGCGGTTTCCGGCGCCATCGCGCCGAATCTTCCGGTCGACCAGCTGTATGCGCGAGCCCGCGCGGCGGTCGAGCGGGCGGTGCGCGAGTACGAGCGGGCGGATATGCCGTTGCAGCGCGGGCAAGCCCTGCTCGTAGCCGCGCGACTGGCGGGAGAAACCGGCGATTTCACTGCCGCGACCGCGGGAATCGCGGCCGCCGGAACCGAATTCGAGGCGGCCGGAGCCGATGAGCTGGCCGCAGACACCATCGCGGTCCAGCGGTGGCTGGCGGGGAAGCAATCCAATAGTGGGGCATCGCCGCTGACCGGCAGAGAGCGGGAGGTTGCCGAGTTGGCCGCGCGCGGGCATACCAACAAGGAGATCGCCACCGCGCTGTTTCTGAGCCCGCGTACGGTCGAGGACCATCTGGGCCGCATCCTGCGCAAACTGGGTCTCACCGGCCGGGCCGGGATCGCCCACCGGCTGGCCGCAATCGACAACTCAGCGCAGTGAATGCCCGCGAAACCGCTTGTCAGCCGGTGATTTCCCACTCGTAGACGGTGAGTTCGGAAGCGCCCGTGGTGTGGATCGGGTCGGTGTGGATCAGATCCCGTGCGGCAGTCAGGTTTTCGGCGGTGATCACGTATGCGCCGCCGCTGCCATCGGTGAATTTGCCGGTCTCGACCAGCTGTCCGCGCTCGCGGACGGCCGCCAGCCAATCCTTGTGCGGGACGATGACGGAATCGTCGAAGCGCGGGGTGCGCACAGCCATCACGAGATACTTGCGCACCCTGCGCCTCTCCTTCGAATTTCTACTCGTCGGCGGCGGGCGCCGGGGTCACGCGGGTCGCGGCCGCGGCGGCGCGGACCTGCGGGGCCACCCCGACCACCTGGCCGAGCACGCCGTTGATGAACGACGGGGAGTCGTCGGTGGACAGCTCCTTGGCCAGTTCCACCGCCTCGTCCACGGCCACCACCGGGGGAACGTCGTTGGCGTGGAACAACTCCCACACCGCCACCCGCAGGATGGCGCGGTCCACGGCGGGCAGCCGGGGCAGCGTCCAGTCCTGCGACAGGTACGACTCGATGGTGCCGTCCACCCGGTCCAGGTCGTCGGCGACGCCTTCGACCAGGACCCGGGTGTAGGGGTTGATCGGAGCGACCGACTCCTCACGCACCGACAGCGAGACCCGCTCGGTGAGCAGGTCCGCGGGATCGATATCGCGGGCCTCCGCCTCGAACAGCAGATCCACCGCGCGCCGGCGCGCCTTGTGCCGTGCGCCGAGCTTCTTGAACGACTTCTTGTCCGATTGATCGGCCACGGAAGACATTATCCGCCGGGTCAGTTGTTGACGCGGCTGATGTAGCTGCCGTCGCGGGTGTCGATGCGCAGCTTGTCACCCTGGTTGATGAACAGCGGCACCTGCACCTCGGCACCGGTCTCCACGGTGGCGGGCTTGGTGCCGGCCGAGGAGCGGTCGCCCTGCAGGCCCGGCTCGGTGTGGGTGACGATGACGTCGATGGCGACGGGGAGCTCGACGAACAGCGCTTCGCCCTCGTGCATGGCGATCTGGACGGCCATGTTCTCCAGCAGGAAGCCCGCGTTGCGGCCCAGCAGGGTCTCGCTCAGGTGGATCTGGTCGTAGGTCTCTCCATCCATGAAGATGAAGTCCTCGCCGTCCTTGTACAGGTACGTCATGTCGCGACGGTCGACGGTCGCGGTCTCCACCTTGACGCCGGCGTTGAAGGTCTTGTCGACGACCTTGCCCGAGACCACGTTCTTCAGCTTGGTGCGCACGAAGGCGGGACCCTTACCCGGCTTCACATGCTGGAACTCGACAATCTGCTGGAGATTGTTGTCGATCTTCAGCACGAGGCCGTTCTTGAAGTCGCTGGTGTCCGCCACTGTCCTCGGATCTCCTACTAGTCGGTCAAACCGCGCGTCAGTCGACGACGGTCAGGTCTTTGCTGGTGCGGGTGAGCAGTTCCGGGCCCCCCTTGCGAACCACGAGCGTGTCCTCGATCCGGACACCACCGCGGCCGGGGAAGTACACACCTGGCTCGACGGTCACCGCCACGCCATCCAGCAGTGTACCTGTGCCCGTTTTGGCGATTCCGGGCGCTTCGTGGATCTGCAGGCCGACCCCGTGTCCGAGACCGTGGACGAACAGGTCACCGTGACCGGCCGCCTCGATCACCGAGCGCGAGGCCGCGTCCACCGCCTTGGTCGACGCGCCGGGGGCCAGCGCCTCGCGGCCCGCCCGCTGCGCGGCGTAGACCAGCTCGTAGATCTCGCGCTGCCAGTCCGAGGGCTGGCCGAGCACGAAGGTGCGGGTCATGTCCGAGTGGTAGCCGCCGACCATCGCGCCGAAGTCGAGCTTCACGAAATCGCCGGTGGCCAGCACCGCCTCGGTCGGGCGGTGGTGCGGGACAGCCGAATTCGCGCCCGCCGCGACAATGGTCTCGAAGGCGACGGCCTCCGCGCCGTGCTCGAACATCAGCCATTCCAGTTCCCGGCCGACCTGCCGCTCGGTGCGGCCGGGGCGCAGCCCGCCGCGCTCGAGCAGGGTGGCCAGCGCCGCGTCGGCGGCATCGCAGGCCGCGCGCAACTGCTCCACCTCGTAGGCGTCCTTGACCATGCGCAGCTGCTCCACCAGACCCGAGACCGGCACCAGATCCAAGCCGGTGGCCAGCGCCGACAGGCCGCGATGCTGTTCGAAGGTCATGATGTGGCTCTCGAAACCGACCCGGCCGGTCTGCCACTCCCCCGCGATCTCGACGACGCGGCGGGCGCTGGCCCGGTTGATCTCGGCCCGCAGATCCGGCACCTGCTCGCCGACCTGGGTGAGGTAGCGGCCGTCGGTGCAGATGACGGTCCGGTCCTCGCTGGAATCCCAGGCGTAGACCAGCAGCGCGGCATTGGAACCGGTGAACCCGGTCAGGTACCGGATGTTGATCAGATCCGTGACCAGTAGGGCGTCGATGCGATTCTCCACCAGCAGATTGCGCAGGTTGGCCCGGCGCAGTCCGTAGTCGGGTCGCTGGTTCGGCTCGTGCTGGGTCGCATCGTGATCAGCAGACATGGGTCAAAGCTACCGCCGACACGCCGCAACACGGACACGCAACACGTGAAAGGGACGGTTACGGAAACCCCGGTGTTCACATCCGAAGAAGTTCTCCACATTTCGCGATCGGCCGCCCCGCGCGCCGCCTCGACGCGAGAACCTCGAATCATGAACTCCCCGGCCGTCTTCGCCTTCACCGCCTGGTGCCTCGCCCTGAGCGTCTGCGACCTGCGCTCGCTCCGCCTGCCCAACACCCTCACACTGCCGGGTGCGATCGCCGCACTCGGCTACGGATTCGCTGTGGGCAAGCCGATACTCGCCCTGCTCGGCGCATCGCTGCTCGCGCTGCCCTACCTCGCGATCCACCTGTGCGCCCCACACGCCCTCGGCGCGGGCGATGTCAAACTCGCACTCGGTCTAGGGGCGGTGACAGCCCTAGCCGGACCCTCGACCTGGGCCTGGGCCGCCCTGGCTGCCCCGATGCTGACCGCCGCGGCGGGAATCGGGACCCTCGCCGCCCATAGCCTCCCCGGGATCGCGATCCGCGCACCCGCCATCTCGGCTCCGGCGCACCGGGCCCGGGAACCGATCCGGCGACCGTGGTCCGGGGTCGTGCCGTGGATGTTCGCGACGGCGGGTAAAGCCGCGCCGGCCTTCGAGGGGGGCGGGGTTTTCGGCGGGTCGGCGGGTGGGATCGGGGTGCTCGCGCACGGGCCCGCGATGTGTGTGGCCAGTGTGGTGGCGGTGGTGGCCGGGCGCTGACATCGGGCTATGCGTGGACCGTGTGTTCGAGCACCCCTTCTCTCATGGAAAGATGTAACTCGTGTTGCGCTGGATAACTGCCGGAGAATCCCATGGTCCTGCTCTCGTCACCATCCTCGAGGGGATGGTGGCCGGTGTCGAGGTGACCTCCGCCGAGGTCGGCGCGCAGCTGGCCCGGCGTCGGCTCGGGTACGGGCGCGGCGCGCGGATGAAGTTCGAGGCCGATGCGGTGACCGTGGTCGGTGGCGTGCGCCACGGCCGCACCATGGGTGGCCCGGTCGCCATCGAGGTCGCGAACTCGGAGTGGCCCAAGTGGACCGAGGTCATGTCCGCTGATCCGGTGGACGAGGCCGAGCTGGCCGAGATGGCCCGCAATGCGCCGCTGACCCGTCCGCGCCCGGGCCACGCCGACTACTCGGGCATGCTCAAGTACGGCTTCGACGACGCCCGCAATGTCCTGGAGCGGGCCAGCGCCCGCGAGACCGCCGCGCGCGTCGCGGCGGGCACCGTCGCCAGGAACTTCCTGCGCCAGGCGCTCGGCGTCGAGGTGATCTCGCACGTGGTGTCCATCGGCACCGCGGCCAACACCACCGGCGCGGTCCCGACCGCCGCCGATCTGGACGCGATCGACGAGTCGCCGGTGCGCGCGTTCGACAAGACCGCCGAGGCGGCGATGATCGCCGAGATCGAGGCCGCGAAGAAGGACGGCGACACCCTCGGGGGGGTGGTCGAGGTCGTGATCGAGGGCCTGCCGGTCGGTCTGGGCTCCTTCACCTCCGGTGAGGCGCGCCTGGATTCGCGACTGGCCGCCGCGCTCATGGGCATTCAGGCCATCAAGGGCGTCGAGGTCGGCGACGGTTTCGAGACCGCGCGCCGCCGCGGCAGCCAGGCGCACGACGAGATGCGGCCCGGCCCCGACGGGGTGCTGCGCTCGACCAACCGCGCCGGTGGTCTCGAGGGCGGCATGACCAATGGCGAGGCGCTGCGCGTGCGCGCGGCCATGAAGCCCATTTCGACTGTGCCGCGGGCACTGTCGACGGTCGACATGTCCTCCGGCGAGGAGGCCGTGGCCATCCACCAGCGCTCGGACGTCTGCGCGGTCCCGGCCGCCGGTGTGGTGGCCGAGTCCATGGTGGCGCTGGTCGTCGCGCAGGCGGTGCTGGAGAAGTTCGGCGGCGACTCGCTGCCGGAGACGGTCGACAATATCCAGGCCTATCTCAAGCGAATCAATGCTCGCCCGCACATCCCGGGCAATGCCGGGCAGTGACCACCGAGCACAGCGCGGTACCCGGCCAGCCCGATCCGACCGCCGCGGTGAACTCGGTCGACGCCGCCGAGGCACGCGACACGGCTGAGGATCGCGGAGCCGATGAGGCGCGTGCGAGCGAGACGACCGAGCACCCTGGTGAAACCGACCGGCCCGCACCGAATCTGGTGCTGGTCGGCCCGCCGGGTGCGGGCAAGTCGACCATCGGCCGCAAGCTGGCGCGCGAGCTCGGCGTGGATCTCTACGACACCGACGCCGGTATCGAGGAACGGGCCGGGCGCACCATCCCGGAGATCTTCGCCCAGGACGGCGAGCCGGAATTCCGCCGCATGGAGGAAGAGGTCGTCCGCGACGCGGTGCTGGCCGGGCACGGCGTGGTCTCCCTGGGCGGCGGCTCGGTGCTGTCCGCCGCCACCCGCGCCCTGCTGCGCGACCGCACCGTCGTCTACCTGGAAATCAGTGTGGGCGAAGGACTTCGGCGCACCGGCGCCAGCACCAACCGCCCGCTGCTCAATGGCGACGATCCGGCCGAGAAGTACCGCGAGCTGATGAAGATCCGCCGCCCCCTCTACCGCGAGGTGGCCACGGTCCGCGTCCGCACCGACGGCCGCAGCCCCGGCCGCGTGGTCCGCATGATCCTGGCCAAACTCGGCCTGGAACCGATTGCGCGCCCGGCGGATCCGACCGCCGAAACCACCACCGTCGAACCCGGCATCAGCAGCAGCCGCTCCCGCGCCCGCCGCAAGCGCCGCCGCGGCGGCCGCGGGGACGCCCAGACCAACCCGTCCGCCTCGAATGCGACTGCCGCCAAGTCCGATTCGGCCTCGGCCACTCGCCCGACCCCCGTACCGGCCGACGAGGGGACCCCGGCCGGTACGGGCAGCAACCGCCCCCGCCGCAATCGGCGTTCCCGCCGCCGCGGTGGCCGCGCCACCGAGAACGGCCCGGCCGCAACCTCTGTCGAGACCGCGACAGGTTCGACGAACGCTGGAGAGCACGCGCCCGCCGACGGTGGATCCGGCATGACCGGCGCTCCGACCTCCGGTGTCGCCCGCCGCCGCCGCGCCTCCCGCGCACCGGGCGCACCCTCGGGTCCCGCCACCGGCGCCCAGGACTCCACCGCATCCCGGTCCCCGAACGAGCCGGACACGTCTGCCGCGCAGCAGGATTCGGCCCGGGCCCCCGGCGCGGTCGCGCAACCGGGCAGCGGCCGTTCGCGTCGCGCCCGGGCCCGCCGGGCGCGCGCTCGGGCACGAGCGGGGCAAACCACAGATCAATCCGCACAAGCAGAATCGGAGCAGCAAGCATGAGCGAGCCGACTCGCATCGAGGTCCGCACGGCCGACCCGTACCCGGTGATCATCGGGCGGGGGCTGCTGGGCGATCTGGTCGAGCAGGTGACCGGTCGGTCCGGGGTGCGGACGGTCGCGATCTTCTATCAGCCGCCGCTGGCCGAGACCGCCGAGGTGGTGCGCAAGGCGCTGGTGGACAAGGGGATCGACGCGCATCGGGTGGAGATTCCGGATGCCGAGGCCGGTAAGGATCTGCAGGTCGCCGGTTTCTGCTGGGAGGTGCTGGGCCGGATCGGCCTGACCCGCAAGGACGTCATCGTGAGCCTGGGCGGCGGCGCGGCCACCGACCTGGCCGGTTTCGTGGCCGCCACCTGGATGCGCGGGGTGGACATCGTGCACGTGCCGACCACGCTGCTGGCCATGGTGGACGCCGCGGTCGGCGGCAAGACCGGCATCAATACCGAGGCGGGCAAGAACCTGGTCGGCTGCTTCCACGAACCGGCCGCGGTCCTGGTGGACCTGGCCACGCTGGAAACGGTGCCGCGCAACGAGATCGTGGCGGGCATGGCCGAGATCATCAAGGCCGGTTTCATCGCCGACCCGGTGATCCTGGAGCTGGTGGAGCGCGACCCGCAGGCCGCCCTGGACCCGACCGGCGAGGTGCTGCCGGAGCTGATCCGCCGCGTTATCCAGGTCAAGGCCGACGTGGTGGCCGCGGACCTGAAGGAATCGGATCTGCGCGAGATCCTCAACTACGGCCACACCCTCGCCCACGCCATCGAGCGCCGCGAGCGCTACCGCTGGCGGCACGGCGCGGCCGTGTCGGTGGGCCTGGTCTTCGCGGCCGAATTGGGCCGCCTGGCAGGCCGTCTCGACGACGCCACCGCCGAGCGCCACCGCGCCATCCTCGAAAGCATCGGCCTGCCCACCACCTACGACGCGGACGCGCTGGGCCAGCTGATGGATGCCATGCAGACCGACAAGAAGACCCGCTCCGGCGTGCTGCGCTTCGTCGTCCTCGACGGCCTGGCCAAGCCCGGTCGCCTCGAGGGCCCGGATCCGAGCCTGCTGGCCGCCGCCTACTCGGCCATCGCCCGCGAGGATGGCCCCACCGGCGGGGCCATCTTGCTGTAGTCACCCGAACAGACGCGAAACCCCGCGCCACAACACATGTGGCGCGGGGTTTCGCGTCTGCGAAAGACCGTCAGACGTTGGCGGGTGCGGGCGTCGCGGTGGCGGCGGGTGTGCCGTTCTTGCGCTCGCGGCCGACCAGCCAGCGGCCGATGGTCACGCCCAGCACGCCCGGAATGAAGATGAGCAGCACGATCCAGGCCGCGCCCGAGGTGACATTGAACAGCAGGCCCTGGTCGCCCAGGTCGAACTTGGGGATGAAGTCGAGGATCCACGAGACCAGCCCCGCGCCCACGCCACCGGCGAGGGCGGCCTCGAGCCACCGCATGGTCAGATCGGTCCCGTGCTCGGGATCGGGATTGGCGCGCCGATCCGCGCGCCCGTCCAGCACACCCCAGGTGACCACCGCGCCGACCAGCACGATCAGGCACAGGATCCGCATCCAGGCGCCCCCGGTCGGCCAGGTCATCATGCCGAAGCCGAGCAGCGTCTCCAGCACCACGGTCAGCGCCCCCAAGCCCACGGCGCGCAACACCCACGCATTCATGTCGATCACCTTAACCTGCGCGGCCGCCCGGGCGAACCGAATGAATTGAAACTTGTTCTAGAACCATAGCGGGACCGGGCCCGCGCGCCACGCGCGGGCCCGACACGCTGCTAGAAATGCGGTGTGAGCATCGAAGCCGTCGCCCTGCTGCAGGACCCGATCCGCAAGCGGCTCTACGACTATGTCGCGGCCGCCGGGCACGATGTCAGCAGGGACGAGGCGGCCGAGGCGGTGGAGATCAAACGCCCCTTGGCGGCCTTCCATCTGGACAAGCTCACCGAGGCGGGACTGCTCGACGCGGTGTTCCGCCGCCCGGAGGGCCGCACCGGGCCGGGTTCGGGACGCCCCGCGAAGTTCTATCGGCGTGCCGCGGCCGAATTCAGCATCAGCCTTCCGGCGCGCGACTATCGCACCGTCGCAACGGTACTGGCCGAGGTGGTCGAGCACGAGGGCTTCGAGGAGGCCATCGCCAAGGCCGCCGCCGCGCACGCGCCGCGGCTCGAGGGCCGCGATCTGTTCGCGGCGCTCAGCGAGCACGGCTACGAGCCCTATTACGACGACGCGGTCATCCGGCTGCGCAATTGCCCCTTTCACCAACTGGCCCTGGACTTTCCGCCCCTGGTCTGCGGCATGAACCTGGCACTGCTCGCGGGACCGGCCGCGGCGGCCGGTTGGACCGCGCGAATGGATCCGGCACCGGGCCGATGCTGCATAAGCTTTTCTACAATCAATGATGACTAGTTATAGTCGGTTCATGCACCTCGCACAGCTCAATATCGGCCGGCTCGTCGCCGCCGAGGGCGATCCCAGGGTCGCCGATTTCTATGCCGCACTCGATGAGATCAATGCCCTCGCCGAAACGTCCCCGGCTTCGTCTGGCGCATGGTGGACGGTGACACCAACAACGCCACCGGCCTGCGCCCCTACCGGCACGATCCGGACATGCTCGTGAACATGAGCGTGTGGGAATCGCGGGAGGCGCTGTTCGACTACGTGTATCGCAGCGACAACATGGACTACGTGCGCCGCCGCCGCGAGTTCTTCGTCCCGCTGCGCGAGGTGTTCACGGTGCTGTGGTGGGTGCCCGAGGGCACCGTCCCCGACCTCGCCGATGCCATGCAGCGGCTCGAGCATCTGCGCGAGAACGGGCCCGCGCCTTACGCTTTCACCTTCCGGTCGGCCTTCGAGCCCGAGCGGCCGGAATCGGTCCGCTGAGGGCCGTCAGTCCCCCAGCGCGGCAGCCATTTCGGCGCGCGGCGCGGGCTGGCCGGTGAACTGCTCGACCTGCCCGTAGGCCTGGTTCAAGAGCATGTCGAGGCCGCTGACCACGGTATGACCCGCGCGGATGACCGCCGCGGCCAGCGGGGTCGGCCAGGGGTTGTAGATGGCGTCCAGCACCACCGGGGCCAGCGCCACCGAATCCGCCACCGCCGCAGCGGCTTCGACGGGCACCGTGCTCACCACGGCGTCCACGTCGGAGCAGACGAACGCCAGCCCCTCCGGATCGAAGCCGAGCACCTCGGCCGACATGCCCAGCTGCTCGGCCAATTCCAGGGTGTCGGCGGCGCGGCCGCGGTCGCGGGCCACGATGGTGACGGTGTGCGCGCCCAGATCCGACAGGGCCAGCAGCGCGGGCCGGGCGGTCCCGCCCGCACCCAGCACGACGGCGCGCGAAATCTCGTGCACGCCCGCGCCTTCCAGTGCGCCGCGCACCCCGTCCACATCGGTGCAGTCGGCGCGCCAGCCGGTTTCGGTGCGCACCAGCGTGTTCGCCGAGCCGACCAGTACGGCGCGCTCGGTCTTCTCGTCGGCGTACGCGAGCGCGGCGACCTTGCCCGGCATGGTCACCGACAGCCCGACCCATTCCGGCCCGAGCCCGTCCACCAGCCCGGGCAGCTGCTCGCCGGTGCACTCGATGCGTTCGTAGGTCCAGTCCAGGCCCAGCGCCCGGTAGGCGGCCAGATGCAGTTGCGGCGAGCGCGAATGCGAGATGGGGCTGCCCAGCACGGCGGCCTTGCGCTTACCGTCCACTGTCGAGGATTCCACTCTGCCTGGCCTTTTCGATATTGCGCAGGTGCTCCTGGTAGTTCTCGGTGAACAACGTGGTGCCCTGCTTGTCGACGGTCACGAAGTACAGCCACGGCCCCGGCGCGGGATTCTCCATGGCGCGCATGGCATCCAGCGACGGCGCGGAGATCGGCGTCGCGGGCAGCCCGGTCATGGCGTAGGTGTTCCACGGGGTCTTCTTGGCCCGGTCGGCGTCGGTGGTGGCGACCTCGGTCTTGTCGAGGTTGTAGTTGACGGTGGAGTCGAATTCCAGCTTCTGCTGGGCGGCGAGCCGGTTCACGATGACCCGCGCCACCTTGGACATGTCCTGCGGCAGGGCTTCCCGCTCCACCAGCGACGCCGCGATCAGCGTGTCGTAGGGCGAGAGACCGTTGGCCGCGCCGGACTGCAACAGTCCGCTGGCCTCGTAACTGCGCGCGCTCGCGGTCACCAGCTGCTTGAGAATGTCGGCCGGGCTGGCGCCGGGATCGAAATCCAGGGTGCCACCGGCGATCAGGCCCTCGAGCTGCCGGGAACGGTCCGGTGCCGCCTTCACCCGATCCAGCGCCCACGCCGGAACCCCGAGCGCGGCCGGGTCACCGGCTCCGGCCTGGTCGAGCTGCTCGTAGGTCACGCATTTGGCGGCGGTGCCGGTGCCGACGCAGCTGGCGTCGGCGATCTTGCGGTAGATGCCGTCCTTGCGCGCGCCGGTGGCGACATCGCTGGAGTCGTGCAGCTGGCGGCCCTCGGAGATGACCACATTGCCGACCCGGGCGTCCTTGGCGAACAGCGCGGTCACCGCTTCGGCGCCCTTGCTGTGGCTCGGCACGGCGTAGTAGCCCGGCTGGATGGAGTTCATGTTCGTATTGCGCACGGCCGCTTCGTAGAAGGCGCCGTTGCTGGCCACCACGCCCTTGTCGGCCATGGTCTGGGCGATCTGGGTGGCGGTGTCGCCGGGCTTGATCTGGATGATCACCAGCGCACCCTGCGGTCCGGAGAAGTCGGCGGGGCCGCTGAGCTTGCCGACGAACTTCCAGCCCGCGAAGCCGACCGCGCCGACGAACAGCACGGCGAATACGCCCGCGATGACGAACAGGTTGCGGCGGCGGCGCTTGCGCTCGGCGGCCTTGCGCGAGGCCATGCGGGATCGCTTGGGCCGCTGACCACCCCGGCCACCCGAGCCGCGCGCGCCCACCCGAGTGGGGCGTTCCGCGCCGCGGCGGCCGACCCGGTCGGCGCGCTGGGGTGCGCTGCGGCGCGGCGGTTCCGGGGCGAGCGGGGGCTCGTCGTCGTAGTCCTCGCTCTCGAAATGCTCGTCGTCGTAGCGCTCATCCTCGTAGAGCGGGATGACGGTGGTGTCGTCCTCGTAATCGTCCGCCTCGGACCATTCCAGATCGTCGCGGCGGTAACGCCGTTCGGCGTTCTGCCGGTAGCGTTCCTCGGCCCGCGTCCAGCGGTCGGTCATGCGTCATCACCGCGCGGCTTCAATAGGGCACTCCGTTCGTCCAACCATCCTTGCAGGATCGACACGGCGGCGGCCTGATCGATGACCCGCCGCTGCCCGCGTGCGCGAACGCCACTGTCTCGCAACGCACGTGCAGCAGACACCGTAGTCAAACGTTCGTCGGAAAGTCGCACCGGTACCGGAGCGATCAGGGTCCGCAAACGCCCCGCGAAGGTGGCCGCCAGCTTAGCGGAAGACCCGCTTTCGCCGCGCAAGGTGCGTGGCAGGCCGACGATCACCTCGACGGCCTCGTATTCCCGCACAAGTTCGGCAATTCGGGACAGATCGGACGCCAGGGTGCCGGGCGTGACCTTCTTCGCGCGCGGCACCGTTTCGACCGGCGTGGCCAGCAGGCCGTCGGGATCGCTGGAGGCGACCCCGATGCGCACCGAGCCGACGTCGATGCCGATGCGCCTGCCGCGCCCCGGATCCCGTTCGGCGCTGGGCCGTTCGGAGTCGAACCCGCGCCCGGCCGAGACTCCGGAAGCCTCGGTCGGAATCCTCGCGAATCCGGCATCCGGGTTGGGCCGGGTCCCGTGCTCGGGACCCGGTGTATCGGATGTGTCGGAGTCCATCTACCCGGCGAGCTCGGCGACTCGCGCGCGCAGCGCGGCCAGGCCCGCCTCGATGCCCGACGGGTCCGAACCCGCACCCTGGGCCAGTTCCGGCTTGCCGCCGCCGCGCCCGGCGATCGCCGGGCCGAACGCGCCCACCAGGTCTCCGGCCTTGACGCCCAGGTCCTGGGCGGCCTTGGTGACAGCCGCGACGAAGGGCACCTTGCCGTCGGCGTTGCCGAGCAGCACCACGATGGCAGGCTCGGAACCGAAGCGGCCCTTGATATCCGTGGCCAGGGTGCGCAGATCGCCCGCGCCCACGCCCTGCGGCGCGGCGGCCGCGACCAGCAGCACCTTGCCGACCCGCTGGGCCGGCTCGACGAAGGTTCCGGCGCTCGACAGCACGGCGGCCATCTTGGTGCGCTCGAGCTCCTTCTCGGCGACCTTGAGCCGCTCGACGAGCTGCTCGACGCGACCCGGGACCTCGTCCGAGGGCACCTTCAGCGAGGAGGCGATACCGGCCAGCAGCGCGCGCTCCTTGGCCAAGTAGCGGTAGGAGTCCAGGCCCACAAAGGCTTCCACGCGACGGATACCCGAGCCCACCGACGATTCGCCGAGCACGGTGATCGGCCCGATCTGCGCGGAGGACTGCACGTGGGTGCCACCGCAGAGCTCCATGGAGAACGGTCCGCCGATCTCCACGACGCGCACCTCGTCGCCGTAGTTCTCGCCGAACAGCGCCATGGCGCCCATCTTCTTGGCCGACGGCAGGTCGGTGACGAAGGTGTTGACCGTGAAGTCGTCGGCCACCGCGTCGTTGGAGACGGCCTCGATATCGGCCTTCTGCTGCTCGCTCAGCGCGCCCTGCCAGTTGAAGTCGAAGCGCAGGTAACCCGGCTTGTTGAGCGAACCGGCCTGAACGGCGTTGGGGCCCAGCACCTGTCGCAGCGCGGCGTGCACCATGTGCGTACCCGAGTGGCCCTGGGTGGCGCCCTTGCGCCAGGCCGGATCGACCTGCGCCAGCACGGTGTCGCCCTCGGTGAGCTGACCGGCCTCGACGGTGGACTTGTGCACCCACACCTTCTTGGCGATCTTCTGCACGTCGTTGACCTTCACCTTGAGGCCGTGCGAGGAGATCAGCGTGCCGCGGTCGGCGATCTGGCCGCCGGACTCGGCATAGAGCGGGCTGCGGTCCAGGATCACCTCGACGTCCTGCCCGGCCTCGGCGACCGGCACTCGCACGCCGTCCTTGATCAGGGCGAGAACCGTTGCCTCGGTGGCCAGTTCGTCGAAGCCGGTGAACTCGGTCGCGCCGCGGTCCACGAACTCCTTGTAGACCGTGAGGTCGGCGTGGGCGTGCTTGCGCGAGAGGGCGTCTTCCTTGGCCCGCTTGCGCTGCTCGGCCATGAGCGAGCGGAACCCGTCCTCGTCGACCTGCAGACCGGCCTCGGCGGCCATCTCCAGGGTGAGGTCGATCGGGAAGCCGTAGGTGTCGTGCAGCGTGAACGCGTCGGTGCCGCTGATCTTCTTGCTGCCCTGGGCCTTCACCTCGTCGACGGTCTCGTCGAAGAGCTTGGTGCCGGTGTTGAGGGTCTTGAGGAACGCGGCTTCCTCACCGACGGCGACGGTTTCGATGCGCTTGAAGTCGGTGGCGAGCTCGGGGTAGGAGGGGGCCATGAGCTCGGAGACGACCTTGATGAACTCGCCCATCACCGGCTTCTCCGCGCCCAGCAGCCGCGCCGAGCGCACGATGCGGCGCAGCAGGCGGCGCAGCACGTAGCCGCGGCCGTCATTGCCGGGATTCACGCCGTCGCCGATCAGCATGGCGGCGGTGCGGGCGTGGTCGGCGATGACGCGGAAGCGCACATCGTCGGCGTGCTCGATGCCGTAGGAGCGGCCGGTCAGTTCCTCGGCCTTGTCGATGATCGGGCGCAGCAGGTCGGTCTCGTAGACATTGTCGACACCCTGCAGCAGGAACGCGACACGCTCGACGCCCATGCCGGTGTCGATGTTCTTCTTGGGCAGCGGGCCCAGGATCTCGAAGTCGTCCTTGCCGCGACCCGCGCCGCGCTCGTTCTGCATGAACACGAGGTTCCAGATTTCGAGGTAGCGATCCTCGTCGGCCTCCGGGCCGCCCTCGACGCCGTATTCGGGGCCGCGGTCGAAGTAGATCTCCGAGCACGGGCCGCACGGGCCGGGGATGCCCATGGACCAGTAGTTGTCGGCCATGCCGCGGCGCTGGATGCGCTCGTCCGGGACACCCAGCTCGCGCCAGATCCGCTCGGCCTCGTCATCGTCGAGATAGACGGTGACCCACAGCTTTTCGGGGTCGAAGCCGTAGCCGCCGTCCTCGACCGAGGAGGTCAGCAGCGTCCAGGCCAGTTCCATGGCCCCGCGCTTGAAGTAGTCGCCGAAGGAGAAGTTGCCCGCCATCTGGAAGAAGGTGTTGTGGCGGGTGGTGACGCCGACGTTCTCGATATCGCCGGTGCGCACGCACTTCTGCACGCTGGTGGCGGTGTCGAAGGGCGGGGTCTGCTGACCGAGGAAATACGGCACGAACTGGACCATGCCCGCGTTCACGAACAGCAGGTTCGGGTCGGCCAGGATCAGCGAGGCACTCGGCACCTCGGTATGTCCGGCCTTTACGAAATGCTCCAGGAAGCGCCGTCGAATCTCGTGGGTCTGCACAACAGTCCAGCCTACCGGTCGCGGGCCAGCGGGTTTCCACCCACCACCGGGCGATAGCCACCATCGCTCGGGTGACTGTGATCCCCGACCCATCGCAGCGTTTCCCACTCCCCCACGCGCACCGCACGGTCTTCCTGAAACCGCATGTCACCGCGCCGAATATCGAGGTCGGCGACTACACCTACGCCGACGACCCCGACGA
The DNA here is from genome assembly GCF_007990715.1 of Nocardia seriolae NBRC 15557. GTDB lineage: Bacteria > Actinomycetota > Actinomycetes > Mycobacteriales > Mycobacteriaceae > Nocardia > Nocardia seriolae. The sequence continues at coordinate 31,681 of NZ_BJWY01000066.1, forward strand.
TGCCACCGCCTTCGAGGCCCGCAACGTGCTCTACGCGTTCGGCCCCGAGAAGCTGATCATCGGCAAATTCTGCGCCATCGCCGCCGGCACCCGCTTCATCATGGCGGGCGCGAACCACGCGACCTCGGGCGTGTCGACCTTCCCGTTCACCATCTTCGGCGGCACCTGGGCCGAGGAGACCATGGACATCATCACCTCGATTCCCTCCAAGGGCGACACCGTGGTCGGCAACGACGTGTGGTTCGGCTACAACACCCTGATCATGCCGGGCGTGACCATCGGCGACGGCGCGATCATCGCCACGGGCGCGGTGGTGACCGCCGACGTGCCGCCGTACACGATCGTCGGCGGGAACCCGGCGACAGTGGTCAAGCAGCGCTACCCTGACGCGGATGTCGCTCGCCTGTTGCGCGCCGCCTGGTGGGACTGGCCGGTCGAATTGGTGACCGAGAATGTGCGCGCGATCATGGGCGGCACCCGGCCGAGATCGAGCGCATCGCCCTGCACAACGGGTTGCTGGCGGACTGACCAGCGCCGCAATCGCTTCCGCGGCGTCTCGATCGATCATTTCTGGCACGCAGTGCAATCCGGCACCCACCGCCACCCGGAGCGGTGTCGATGAATCCGCGGCAGCGTAGCGGCCTGTGGATGCCCCGGCGTGCGCTGCCGCATTCGCACATGCGCCGCTATTTGCCGCGGACGATTCGGCGGAGTTTGGTGACGCGGGGGCCGACTTCGCGTTCGTAGCCGTGGTCGGTGGGGACGTAGTAGTCGGTACCGACCAGTTGGTCTGGTGGATATTGCTGGGCGAGAACGCCATCCGGGTGATCGTGCGGGTATTTGTAGCCCTGGGCATTGCCGAGCGCCGCCGCGCCCGCGTAGTGGCCGTCCCGCAGGTGGGGTGGCACCGCGCCCGCCTTGCCCGCGCGCACATCGGCCATGGCCGCGCCGAGGCTCTTGGGGACCGAGCCCGATTTCGGTGCGGTGGCAATGTGAATCGTGGCCTGGGTCAGGGCCAATTGCGCCTCGGGCATACCGACCAGTTGGACCACCTGGGCGGCGGCGACCGCGGTCTGCAGGGCCATGGGGTCGGCCATGCCGACCTCCTCGCTGGCCTGGATCATCAAGCGGCGCGCGATGAATCGCGGGTCCTCGCCCGCGCTGATCATGCGGGCGAGATAGTGCAGCGCGGCATCGACATCGGAGCCGCGCAGGGACTTGATGAACGCGCTGATGACGTCGTAGTGCTGATCCCCGTCGCGGTCGTAGCGCACCGCGGCCTTGTCGACGCTGGCCTCGACGAGCGCCACGTCGACGGTGCCGTCCAAGGAGGATTCGGCGGAGGCCTCGAGCGCGGTGAGCGAGCGGCGCGCGTCACCGCCCGCGATGCGCACGATGTGGTCCAGCGCCTCGTCCGTGACGGTGTATTCCCCCGCCAGCCCGCGCGGATCCTCGATGGCCCGCTTCAACACGGTGCGAATGTCGTCCTCGGACAACGATTGCAGTTGCAGCACCAGCGACCGCGACAGCAGCGGCGACACCACCGAGAACGACGGATTCTCCGTGGTAGCGGCGACCAGCAGCACGATCCGGTTCTCGACCGCCGCCAGCAGCGCATCCTGCTGCGTCTTCGAAAACCGGTGCACCTCATCGATGAACAGCACGGTCTGCTCCCCGATGGTGAGCCGCCGCCGCGCCAGCTCGATGACCGCCCGCACCTCTTTCACCCCCGCCGACAGCGCCGACAGCGCCTCGAACCGGCGACCGGTGGCCCGCGAGAGCAGCGAGGCCAGGGTGGTCTTGCCGGTTCCGGGCGGCCCGTAGAGCAGCACCGACGCCGCCCCCGACCCCTCGACCAGCCGCCGCAGTGGCGACCCCGGCCCGAGCAGATGCTGTTGCCCGACCACTTCGTCGAGGGTGCGCGGACGCATGCGCACGGCCAGCGGCGCGAATCGATCGTCGCCACTGGGAATGCGCACCGCGCTCACTTCGATGTCATCGGCCACGGCTTGCGCGCCAGGCGCATCGAACAGCCCATCACTCACGCCCACGACCCTACCGACCGGCTCCGACAGATCGCGCTCACAGGAGTGCGGGCCGGAATCTCACCCTCGGATTCCGGCCCGCACCCGCGGTGGAGGACTACTCCTCCCAGTGTTCTTCCAAGGTGGCCGAGACGTGTTCGGCGAAATCGCCGAGGGTGTCGTCGCCGGTGCAGCGGGCGTCCTCGGCGAGGGCGGCCCAGCGGTTGATCAGCGCGGCCGAGCGCGGGATGGACAGGCCGTGCTCGCGGGCCGCGGCGATGCGGGCGTGGTCGGCGGGCAGGAACCAGTAGGTGGACAGCCACACCCAGATGAGGCGGGCCTCGAGGATGCGTTCGGCCAGCACATTGTCGTCGGCCAGGGCGGGCCAGACCGCGACCACCTCGGAGCGCCAGGCCTCGACCATCTGGCGGGCGCGTTCGCGCGACAGCTCGAAATCGCACAGGCAGCCCGGGAAGGAGACCAGGGCGTAGGCGATGTCGAGGGTGGCGTCGCGGAACCCGCCCCACTCGTAGTCGAGGAAGCGCGCGCCCTCGTCATTGAGGATGACATTGTCGGGGCACAGGTCCGAGGGGCTGAACGCGCGGTAGCGCCCGGCCGAGAACAGGCGGTTGCCGCGCACGATGCGCTCGGCGATCTCGCCGGGCACCTCGATGCCGAGCTCGCGCTGCAGCATGACCGGCACCTCGGCGACCGCGGTCTCGGCCTGCTGGGCGATGCCGTCCACCCGGTGCACCACGTCGACACGGCGTAGCAGCGCGACGAAGTCCGCCTCGCGGCCGACGGTCGCGGCGTGCATGCGGCCCAGCGCCTGCGCGAACGCCATGAGCGCATTGCGCCCGGCGGGTTCCGCACCGGACTGCAATACCGCGGTGAGCGAGGTGTTCTCACCCAGGTCGCTGAGAATGAGCAGGCGTTCGGGCAGGCTGTAGCCGAGTAGGTAGGCGCCGGGTCGGTGATCGCGGCCCAGGGCGGTGGTGAATTGGTAGGAGACTGCCTCGCGCAGGAATGCGGAATCGATGCTGGCGACACCGGGGGCCATGCCACCGGTGCGTCGTTGATTCGCCGCGCCCGCAACCTGCTTCACTATGAGTGTGCGAGGTAGTGAAAACGCGTTCTCTGCAACACGGACGCGGAGCACCGTCGTCCTACCACTACCGCTGAGTTCCATCGGATCGCTCAGCTTTACCGGAGCACCCATTCGCTTTGTGAGCAACTGTTGTGCCGCGGACACGACTTCGGCGGCGCGTTCGGCCAATAGTGCGGTCATCGGAACCCAAGTTACTCCCGTCAGGTCACTTTCAGCGAGCGGTTGCGCAACCTTTCGCGCGTCGGACGGCGTGTCTTTGTGAAGGGTTTGCCCACGCGGCGCTGGTTGCTTGACACAACCAGGAGGGTCTAGTTGTCTCATGGTCACTTGCTGTGCGCCACACCGTAAACCGGGAAATGTGAAAGGCTTGCGACCATGACCGGCACGCCGCCCTCAGCACCCTATGGCCCCTCCGGCGACCGTCCCGGCGCCGGCGGCGGCGAGCAGTACCCGTCGCAGGTCGGGCAGCACCAAAACCCCGAGCCCGCACCGGTTTCCGGACCGCCCGAGTCCGGACCGCCGACCGGCCGCCACCAGATGCCCGGCCTGGCCGGATACCCGCAGTTCGACGGACCGGGCGCCGCGCAGTACGGCAGCGAACCCGTGGAGCCCCCGCCGCCGCTGACCCCGCAGCCGGGCGTGCCGCTGCCACCTCCTGGCTACGGGTCCCCGATGCCTCCCCAGTACCAGGGACCCGGGGGTATGCCGCCGGGCAATCCGCCTCCGCCGGGCGGTTTCCCGCCGGGTGCGATGCCCGGTCCCCCGCCGTCGGACCCGGCGGTGCAGCAGTCCTACGTCCCGCCGCGCGAGCGCCTCGATGTCGTCGCGGCCCTGACCTACGGCTGGGATCGCTTCCGGCTCAATCCCGTTCCCTGGGTCGGCATGGTGCTGATCGGGCTGATCGCCTGGCTGGTGGTCACGCTGCTGGTGAATATCGTTCAGGTGCAGTCGCTGTCGGCGGTGATCCTGCTGTTCGCGGTGGCTTCGCTGGTGGTGTGGCTGCTGCAGGCCGCGATGATCCGCGGGGCGCTGTATGAAACCGACGGCACACCACCGGATTTCCCGGCCTTCTTCGGCTTCGTGAATGCCGGCAATGTGCTCATCACCGCGCTCATCGTGTTCGCCATGTGCTTCGTGGCCGCGATCGCGTGCGTGTTCCCCGCGGTGATCGTGGGCGTGCTGTGCATGTTCGCGCTGCACTTCGTGATCGATCAGGATCAGAATCCGATCGCGGCCATCCAATCCAGTGTGCGGCTGGTGATCTCGAACGCGCTGCACGTGTCGCTGCTGGCGCTGGCGGTGCTGATCATCACCGCGATCGGCATGCTGTTCTGCGGGCTGGGACTGCTGGTGGCCGGACCGGTCACCGCGATCGCGACAACCTACGCGTACCGGATACTCACCGGCCGCCTGGTCGTCCCGGTCTAGCAACCTCGGCCCGACCGAGAACCACACAAACGACTTGTGCCCTCCGATCTCGCCGAGATCGGAGGGCACCGTCGTTCCGGAACCGGATCGGCTACTTGCCGTCTTCCTTGACCGGGTTGCCGTTCGCGTCCAGCTTGGCGTTGAGGCCCGCCTCCTGCCGCTGCCCCGGGGTGATCGGGGTGGGCGCCTCGGTGAGCGGGTCGACGCCGCCGCCGGACTTCGGGAAGGCGATGACCTCGCGGATCGAGTCCACCCCGGCCAGCAGCGCGGTGATGCGGTCCCAGCCGAAGGCGATGCCGCCCATGGGCGGAGCGCCGAAGGAGAAGGCGTCGAGCAGGAAGCCGAACTTGTCCTGCGCCTCCTCCTCGCCGATGCCCATCACCTTGAACACCCGCTCCTGCACGTCGCGGCGGTGGATACGGATCGAGCCGCCGCCGATCTCGTTGCCGTTGCAGACGATGTCGTAGGCGTAGGCCAGGGCCGAACCCGGATCGGTGTCGAAGTCGGCCAGGTGCTCGGGCTTGGGCGAGGTGAACGCGTGGTGCACCGCCGTCCAGGCCGAATGGCCCATGGCCACATCGCCGCTGGCGGTGGCGTCGGCGGCGGGCTCGAACATGGGCGCGTCCACGATCCAGACGAAGGCCCAGGCGTTCTCGTCGATGAGGCCGCACTTGCGGGCGATCTCGCCGCGGGCCGCGCCCAGCAGCGCACGGCTGGACTTCTGGTCACCGGCGGCGAAGAACACGCAGTCGCCCGGGTTCGCGCCGACCTGCTTGGCCAGGCCCTCACGCTCGGCGTCGGTCAGGTTCTTGGCGACCGGGCCGCCGAGGGTGCCGTCCTCCTGGAAGGTGATGTAGGCCAGCCCCTTCGCGCCGCGCTGCTTGGCCCACTCCTGCCAGGCGTCGAACTGACGGCGCGGCTGCGAGGCACCGCCCGGCATGACCACGGCACCGACGTAGGGAGCCTGGAACACCCGGAACTCGGTGTCCTTGAAGTACTCCATCATCTCGGTGATCTCGACCTCGAAGCGCAGGTCGGGCTTGTCCGAGCCGTAGCGGCGCATGGACTCGGCGTAGGTCATGTGCGCGATCGGGGTCGGGATCTCGTAGCCGACCAGCTTCCACAGCCCGGCCAGGATGTCCTCCGCGAGCAGGATCACGTCTTCCTGCTCGACGAAGCTCATCTCGATGTCGAGCTGGGTGAACTCGGGCTGGCGGTCGGCGCGGAAGTCCTCGTCGCGGTAGCAGCGCGCGATCTGGTAGTAGCGCTCGATGCCGCCGACCATGAGCAGCTGCTTGAACAGCTGCGGCGACTGCGGCAGGGCGTAGAACTTCCCCGGCTGCAGGCGGGCCGGGACCAGGAAGTCGCGCGCGCCCTCGGGCGTCGAGCGGGTCATGGTCGGGGTCTCGACCTCGACGAACGCGTGGCGGGCCAGCACCTCGCGGGCGGCGGCGTTGACCTTGGAGCGCAGCCGGATCGCGTGGGCCGGGCCCTCGCGGCGCAGGTCCAGGTAGCGGTACTTGAGGCGGGCTTCCTCGCCGGGCTCGTCGTCGAGCTGGAAGGGCAGCGGCGCGGCCTCGTTGAGCACCTCGAGCTCGGTCACATTGACCTCGATGGCGCCGGTCGGCAGGTTCGGGTTCTCGCTACCGGCCGGTCGGTCCTCGACCACGCCGGTGACCTTCACGACGAATTCGTTGCGCAGCTTGTGGGCGGCCGCCGCGGGCTCGCCTTCGCGGAAGACGGCCTGGGCAACACCCGACGCATCGCGCAGATCGATGAAGATCACGCCACCGTGGTCTCGCCGCCGGGCCACCCAGCCGGTGAGGGTGACGGTCTGACCGGCGTGCTCGCTTCGCAGCGAACCAGCCAAGTGGGTGCGCAGCACGGGATTCCTTTCGACGGACTCGAAGCACCGGTGAGATATGACCAGGTGCAGACCCATCGTAGAGAGACACGTTCAGCGAGTGAAAACCGATATCCGCTCGCCCGTGTCACAGTGATAGCCATGACCTTCAACGAGGGCCTGCAGATCGACCCGAACCGGGCGAGCGGCGGCGGACCGGGTATGGGCGGCGGACTGGTTCTCGGCGGCGGCGCACTGGGCCTCATCGCACTCATCGCGAGCCTGCTGCTGGGCGGCGATCCGGGCAGCATCCTGGGCCAGTTCACGGGCGCGGACTCCAACGCCAAGTCAGGCACTTCGACCCTGCCCGACCACTGCAAGACGGGCGCGGACGCCAATAAGTACGTCGACTGCCGCGTGATCCTCACCGCACAGAGTCTCGACAACGTGTGGGGCACCGAACTGCCCAAGCAGACCAACCGCAAATACGTGGTCCCCAAGCTGGTCCTGTTCTCGGGCGCGGTGAACACCGGCTGCGGCCGCGCCTCCTCCGCGGTCGGCCCCTTCTACTGCCCCGCCGACCAGACCGCCTACTTCGACACCAGCTTCTTCCAGGAGCTGGTCGACCGCTTCGGCTCCAGCGGCGGCGCTCTCGCCCAGGAGTACGTGGTCGCCCACGAGTTCGGCCACCACATCCAGAACATCCTCGGCGACATCAACCGCGCCCAGCGCGACCCCCAGGGCCCCACCTCGGGCGCGGTCCGCACCGAACTCCAGGCCGACTGCTACGCGGGCGTCTGGGCCAACTACGCCGACAAACTTCCTGCCCCCGGCTCCAGCACCCCCTTCCTGAAGCCGTTGACCGACAACGACATCCGCGACGCCCTCTCCGCGGCCTCCGCCGTCGGCGACGACCGCATCCAGAAGGCCGCCACCGGCCGGGTGAACCCCGAGGCCTGGACCCACGGCTCCTCGGAGGAACGCCAGAAGTGGTTCCTCACCGGCTACAAAACCGGCCAGGTCAAGGCCTGCGACACCTTCTCCGCCAAGGACCTCGGCAACCCACCCGCCCTCCGCTGACCACCCGCCCCCAGAGGTCCCCGGCCCCACGGTCCGGGGACCTCGCCGTTTCCCCCCGCGCCCAACCCGTCCATCAATCAGCGCCCCCACCCTCGATTCCACTCGGCCAGCTGCAGTGGGGTGGATCGCGGTGGGGCGGGGCGTCGGCGTGGCACTTTGGGTGTGTTCGGGGTGGGCGGCAGAATCGGCGGCGGCGGGTGGGTGCCCGCAAGGGAATTCGGAGGGATGCGATGCGGATGGCGTCGGCGACACGACTTTTCGGCGAAACGGGACATGGGGCGGCGAGCGCGGGCCAGGGCAGCACGCTCGTCGGCACGCATGCGGGGATCGGCAGCGGCGCAAGGGCGTTCGGCTCGGCACGGGGCCGGCGCATGGCGGCCGCCGCCATGCTGGTGGCGGGGATGGTCGCGGGGGCGGGCGGGTTCGCCACAGCCGATCCAGCGCCCGCGCCGAGCGTGGCGCTGTTCACGCTGACCGCCATGCCCGCGGGCTGGCAGACGCGGACCGATCTACGCCCGTCGCTCGAGATCCAGTCCGATGGGCGGGCGGTCAAACGGGCCGATGCGACCGCGCAGCCGGTGAACGGGACCGTGCCCGCCGATGTGATCGGGGCCGCGGCGAACGAGGTGAAGGCGCTGGCGGTGGTGGATATGGGGACGCCGGAGCAGAGCGACAAGGGCACGTCGATCATCGACTACATGCCCCAATCCCCCGATCAGGACGTGCATTTGATCGTGTACGCACCCGAACTGTCCGACGGCCTCACCGATGAGCAGAAGGCGTCCCGCAAGCGCTTCGCGGATCTGTTCCAGCGCCTGCTGAACGCCTTCGTTCCGGCCTAGTACT
>NZ_BJWY01000067.1 GCF_007990715.1 Nocardia seriolae NBRC 15557
GCTCCCACAGGAACTTGATGTCGCCACGGCGCGCCGCCAGCTTCACGGCACGGTCGTGCAATTCCTTGGTGGGCAAGCTTTCCAGATCCGCGATTTCGGCCATGGCCTCGACTGTAATGGAGCCCATGACGCAGCAACCGAGGTACCGGGTCAAGCGCGTGTACGACGCCCCCGACGCGGCCGACGGCCGCCGGGTGCTGGTGGACCGGCTCTGGCCGCGCGGGATCAGCAAACAGGCGGCTGAGATCGACGAGTGGGCCAAGGATGTGACCCCGTCGAATGAACTGCGCAAATGGTTCCATGCGGATCCACAGACACGCCGTGCCGAGTTCGAACGGAAGTATCGAATCGAACTCGAGCAGGAGGTGGCGCGCGAGGGGCTGCGGCGTTTGCGCCAACAGGCCGCCGAGGGGCCGTTGACGCTGGTCACGGCCACAAAGGAGCCCGAACGCAGCCATGTCCCGGTGTTGGTCGATGAATTGCACGAAACACCCAGAGCGGACAGGCGTTAACGCGATCTTCACCAATGCGCCCGACAGTCGGGGAGCCGGATCGCGATTTCGGCGGTAGCGTCGGGGGTGCGGGCCGCGTAGGTGTGGTTCGTACGGGAGGTCCTGATCGTGACTGAGCAACTCAGTGCGAGGGGGCCGGCACCCGGCCCTCGGGTCGTAAGACCCCAAGGCTGACCGGCCCAGCGAGAACGCTCGCGCGGTGTCGCGCGAGTGGCAAAGGAGCCCACCGTGACTGATGCACGCTCCGTTTCCGCTCCCACCCGGGATGCAGGCTCTGACCAGGGCCTTCGCACCACAGCAAAGGGGGCACGCGCCTCGCAGTCGTCCGAATCCGGACCGAAAACCTTCGTTGTCGATACGTCGGTGCTGCTGTCCGACCCTTGGGCGCTGATCCGCTTCGGTGAGCACCACGTGGTGCTGCCGCTGGTCGTGATCAGCGAACTCGAGGCCAAACGCCATCACCACGAACTCGGCTGGTTCGCTCGCGAGGCACTGCGCATGCTGGACGACATGCGTCTGGCACACGGTCGGCTCGATCAGCGGGTGCCGGTCGGCACCCAGGGCGGGACGCTCCAGGTGGAGTTGAACCACACCGACCCGGCGGTACTGCCCCTCGGATTCCGCACGGACACCAATGATTCCCGGATCCTGGCCTGCGCGCTCAACCTGGCCGCCGAGGGTCAGCGGGTCACGCTGGTGTCCAAGGACATTCCGCTGCGGGTCAAGGCGAGCGCGGTCGGCCTGCGGGCCGAGGAGTATCACGCACAGGATGTCGTCACCTCCGGGTGGACCGGCATGGTGGAGCTCGAGGTGGCCACCGCCACCGTCGACAAGCTCTACGCCGACACCGTCATCGATCTCGACGAAGCGCGGGGCATGCTCTGTCACACCGGCATTCGCATGCTCAGCCCGCGCGGCAGCGCGCTGGCCCGGGTGACGCCGGACAAGCGGGTGCAGTTGGTCCGCGGCGACCGCGAGGCGTTCGGGCTGCACGGGCGCTCGGCCGAACAGCGCATCGCGCTGGATCTGCTGCTGGACGAGAGCATCGGCATCGTCTCGCTCGGCGGGCGGGCCGGCACCGGCCAGTCCGCGTTCGCGCTGACCGCCGGGCTCGAGGCCGTGCTGGAACGGCGCACGCATCGGAAGGTGGTGGTGTTCCGGCCGCTCTACGCGGTGGGCGGACAGGAGCTCGGCTATCTGCCGGGCTCCGAGAGCGAGAAGATGGGGCCGTGGGCGCAGGCCGTCTTCGACACCCTCGACGGGCTGGCCAGCCCGGAGGTGATGGAGGAGGTGCAGGCGCGCGGCATGCTGGAAGTGCTGCCGCTCACCCACATTCGCGGACGCTCGCTGCACGATTCCTTCGTGATCGTGGACGAGGCACAGTCGCTGGAACGCAATGTGCTGCTCACGGTGCTGAGCCGGTTGGGCAGCGGGTCGCGGGTGGTGCTCACCCACGACGTGGCCCAGCGCGACAACCTGCGGGTCGGTCGGCACGACGGCGTGGCCGCCGTGATCGAGAAGCTCAAGGGGCATCCGCTGTTCGCGCACGTCACCCTCACCCGCAGTGAGCGGTCGCCGATCGCGGCGCTGGTCACCGAGATGCTGGAGGAGTTCGGGCCCAACTCCTGAGGCCCCTCGACAGGTAGGACCCGCCCGGCCGGAGAGCGACTCGCCCTCCGGCCGGGCGTTTGCTCGGCGTGTGTTTCAACCCGCTGGCGGCAGGGTAGTTTTCGGGGAAATTTCCTGCTCGGCCGCACTTTCGGGAGGATGGAACATGCATCACTTCGCTCGACGCACGGCTGGCCTCATCGCGGCGCTCGCGGTCGTGACCGCACTCGGCGCGGGTTGCGACAAGGACAAGGACAAGAACTCGGCGTCGGCCACGACCACCACGGCCGCCGCGACCGAGACCCACACCGCGGAGACCAAGATCTCGACCCCGAACGGTGAGATCACCGTCGCGGGCGGGGTACTGGAGAAGTACAACCAGATGGGCGGGGCCACCAGTCCGCTCGGCATGCCCACCGGCCCGGCCAAGGACGCGCCCGACGGCGGCATGGTGCAGGAGTTCGACGGCGGCGCGATCTACTCCAGCCCGACCCACGGCACCCACGTGGTGTGGGGCGAGATCCGCAAGGCGTGGGAGGAAAACGGCGGCGCCACCGGCAAACTCGGCTACCCGACCAGCGACGAGTTCGATATCGCGGGCGGCAAGCAGAGCGATTTCAGCGGCGGCTCCATCACCTGGATCGACAACAAGACCACCGTCACCGAGAAGTAGCGCGAGCGGTCCGGGGCGCTCTCGTGTCGTCCCGGATCCGGCCGATTCCATAGCCGATTCGAATACTTCGCGAAGGTCCCCACATTTGCCCGAATGCCGCTAGGTTGTTCGCGTGCAGAACGGACTGGCCGATCGGGACCTGCTCGCCTCGCTCGAGGGCGAGGTGGAAGCCAACCTCGCGCGGCATATCGCCGCCGCCCCGGAGTGGCAGCCCCACGACTACGTGCCGTGGGACGACGGCCGCAACTTCGCGTTCCTCGGCGGAACCGATTGGGACCCGGCGCAATCCGAGCTCAGCGAGGTCGCCAAGACCGCGCTCACGGTGAGCGTGCTGATCGCCGACAATCTGCCCGCCTACCACCGCGAGCTCGGCAAATACCTGCGCACCGGCCACTGGTGGCGCTGGGTCGGCCGCTGGACCGCGGAGGAGAACCGGCACGAGATCCTCATCCGCAACTACCTCATGGTCACCCGCTCGGTCGACCCGGTCGAACTCGAGCGGATGCGCATGGCGCACATGACCACCGGCTTCCGCCGCCCGCCCATGCACCTGCTCGACGTGCTCGCCGCCGCCGCCTTCGAAGAGGCCGCCGCCGCCGTCCGTCACCGCACCACCGCGCGCCTGGCCGACAATGTCATCGTCGCCACCATCGCCGACCGCCTCGCCGCCGACGACGAACTCCAGACCGTCTTCTGCGCCAACCTGATCGCCGCAGCCCTCGACCTGGCCCCCGACCAGACCGTCCGCGCCATCGCCGACCGCATCGCCGACTTCCACGTCCCCGTGGTCCAACTCGCCGACGGGCGCACCAGCGACGAGGTCCTCGCCGAAGCGGGTATCTACGACTCCGCCCGCGAACCCGAACTCGTCTTCACGCCCCTGCTCGAGCAGTGGAACATCTTCACCCGCACCGACTTCGGCGACGAGGGCGAAAAAGCCCGCGCCGAACTCGCCCACCTCCGCCCCTGACCCCGCTCCCGCGCCTCCAAGCTCTTCCTCGAAGGCGAGCCCGCCCCCCGGCCAACGTATGGCCGGACCGACGGTGCAACCCTGCGAATAGGCGCAGAGCGCGGTCCGATGCCGACGCCCGCCGCGAATACGCGGCGGGCGTCGCGCTTTTCGGCCGTCAGCCTTTCGCCTCGTACCTCAGCAGCACCGCACCCCCGGGGAAGGTCCGGTTCTCGACCAACCGCAACCGAATGTGCGACGGCAGCCCCGGAAAGAACGGCGTCCCGCCGCCCACCGCGGTGGGGTGCACCACGATCAAGAACTCGTCCACCAGCCCCGCCCGCACCAACGGCGCCGCCACCGTCGCCCCCGCAACTTCCAAGAGCCCCTCGGTCTCAGCCTTCAGCCGTTTCGCGACCTCGACGACGTCCCCCGTTCGAGCCGAGAGTTCCACCCCACCGAAGATCGCCATGGCCACTTGGTCTTCGCTTGCGCCGCGCTGGCCGGTCCGGTCGGCGCAACCAGCGGCGGGAAAGGATGGTCCCGCGGTGGGCGTCAGCCGATGATGTTGATGAGTTTTCCGGTGAGGTCGTAACGCACAGTTTTGGTATCGGAGTGAGGGAGTGGTCGACCCAGAGGTTGACCTCGATGACAGGCGGGGGGTCCTTCGGCATCTGCCCAACATCTATCGAGGTGATCAAGCCGCCGGGCACGCCCGCATCATTGAGCGCGGTGTCGTGCACCTTCACCAAGACCTAGGGTGAGACCGAGTCACGTCTGAACACGCCCTGCGATATCTGTTCGGGGGCGAGACCCCGACTGATCACGCTCGCCGTAACGGTGTGGGTTTGCGGGTCACATTCTGTGAAGTTAGATGATCCTCACGTGGCGTTCCGAACCGGCACTACGTGCCGAAGTCCAACGTGCAGTGGCACATCGGGCATCGCCGCTCGCTCCAATCAATCGCAGAAACCAGCCAGGGAGTTGCGCCGACAGTCCAGCGGGAACCCGGGACCCATGCCGCTCGCTGGGCTGATTCGGGGGCGGCGATAGTGCCGCTTCGGTTCTCGGTTGTGGTGGACGGTGAGATCCCGGCCGGTGTCGGGGAGCACGTGTCCGTGTTCGCATCGCAGTGTCGCGCGCACCGTGGCGCCGCAGTCGGTGTGGGTGACGGTCAAGGGCGGGCCTGCCGGGCTCGCCAAATGCTTGTCGCCCCACTGCATCAGGGCGGTCAGGACCGGTTGCAGTTCGCGACCGGCTGGGGTGAGCCGGTATTCGTGGCGGGTGCGTGCGCCTGGTTCGCGGTACTCGACGCGTTCGAGGACTCCCGCCTGTGTGAGTCCGCGCAGGCGCGCGACCAGGATCGCCCGGGAGGCGCCCGTCGCCTCTTGGATCGCGTCGAAGCGCCGCACTCCGAGGGACCACCCTCCTCCCGCACTGCCGAGCGCCCCAGGCTACCCCCCGAATCGATCACCGAGCGGCAAGCCCTGGAGCGGCGCAGGCGAAGACGACCTCTCCCGCTTCGACGGCGAACAGCCGGAAGTTCATCAGCTCGCCGATCGGCGCGCCCGAGGTCTCCTCCCGCATCCACGCGGTGAGGAATTCCAGTCCCGAGCGGTCGCGACCGTCGGAGGCGGTGGCGTGCGGATCGCGCCATGACACCGTCTTGGTTCGGATTTCGCCGGCGGCCGGCCCGGGCGGGGTGCTCGTGGTTCCTAGCTGAAGGTCAACGACCCCAAGGCATCTCAAGGCCGTGCAGTGTCGTCCGCACATGCCGAGTGCCGAGTGGCACAAAATTCGCAACGAAATCAGCGCGGCCCTTGTCGGCCTCGATCTCTCGACGATCGCTTCGATTCCGCTTCCATGCTTGACCTGTTCACTCTTACCCACGCCGCTAACCTCATCCGGGACGGGGGTATCGGTCAGGGAGCGGGATGAGTTCACCAGTGGGGCAGGGCAGATGGTGAGATCTGATCGAGCAGATCGCCGCGCAGAAGCGACGACTGCTGCATACGAGCGATCTGGAAGAGGGCAGTCATCCGAATCCCGGTGCGACAGAGCAACAACTGGCTGCCGCTGAGCAGCGGCTCGGCCGCCCTTTGGGCCCCCAGCTTCGGGAACCACTTTCGGTAGCCGACGGCTGGGACCACTTTCATCTGTTCGACTCGTTGCTCGGCACCGCCGAGATCGGTGTCGGTCGACGCTGGGAATCGGGGGTCGAGTCTGCGCAGATCTGGTTCGAGACAGAAAAATGGGATGAACAGATCGGTGCGTGCACCGGCGCTGCGGATTATCAGCACGTGGTCGCTAGCGACAACGGGTATTTCGCCACGGCCTTCGTGTTCGTAGGTGATGTGGACGAGCTCCCTGCGGGCTCCGTCCTCGAGCTGCCGACAGAAGGTGACGACATCTATCCGGACTTGTACAGCTACCTGGTCGTCAGAGTGGACGAGATCACGAAGTACACGTAGGCAGGGGAACGGGCGCTGTCGCCTTGATCCACCCGGTCCGACGCCCAGCGAATCGCCGAAGGAAGATCGGTTCCAAGGTCGCGTGTCGATCGGTGATCGGCTTCGACTGCTCCGAATCGGAGGTCGGTCCGTCGGATATCTGCGCACCGACGTGTCAGGCGTCCAGCAGGCGTGGGATGCGGAGCAGATTCGTGAGCTGGCTCGCAGGCATCGCTACGACTTCGCGGCGATCACGGTGTACGACCCCGCGACCGGGCAGCCGCCGCTTGCATTGCTGCGTCGCCGCCGCAATCAACTCGGTGGCAAGGCGGGGTGGTTGGGCGTCGGCGGGCACTGACAGAATCGGGCGGTGACCACCGAGACGCCTGCGCGGCCGCCTAGTTCGTCTGCCGAGAATCCGATGCCGGTGCGTACCATTACGGTGAAGGTGGCGCAGTGGATCGATCGGCTGGGGGCGGTCTGGGTGGAGGGGCAGATCACCCAGATGAATGTGCGGCCCGGCACTCGGACGGCGTTTCTCGTGTTGCGGGATACCGCGGCGGATATGTCGTTGTCGGTGACATGCGATCCGGAGTTGCTGCGTAGTTCGGCGGTGCCGTTGCAGGAGGGGAGCCGGGTTGTTGTTTACGGGAAGCTCTCGTTCTTCACCGGGCGTGGCACGGTGTCGTTGCGGGTCACCGAGATTCGGCCGGTGGGCATTGGCGAGTTGCTCGCGCGGATCGAGCGGTTGAAGGCGTTGCTGGCGGCTGAGGGGCTGTTCGATCCTCGGCTGAAGCGGGCGATTCCGTTTCTGCCCAATCGGATCGGGTTGATCACCGGGCGGGCCAGTGCTGCCGAGCATGATGTGGTGACCGTGGCGACTCAGCGGTGGCCTGCGGTGCGGTTCGAGATTCGGAATACGGCGGTGCAGGGGCCGACGGCGGTGCCGCAGATACTGGAGGCCATTGCCGCGCTCGACGCGAATCCCGAGGTCGATGTGATCGTGCTGGCGCGCGGTGGGGGCAGTGTAGAGGATCTGCTGCCGTTCTCGGATGAGACGTTGTGTCGCGCCATTGTTTCCGCGAAGACGCCGATCGTCAGCGCTATCGGGCACGAGCCGGATAATCCGATCTCGGATTATGTCGCCGACCTGCGCGCTGCTACACCGACCGATGCGGCCAAGCGCATCGTTCCCGATGCCGCCGCCGAAACCGCGCTGCTGCAAGAGCTTCGGTCGCGTGCCAATGCGGCGCTGCGCGGATGGGTGGATCGCGAAGCTCGGGCGCTGACGCAATTGCGTTCCCGCCCGGTGCTGGCCGACCCGCTGCGTCTGCTGGATCAGCGACACGACGAGGTCGAACGGTTGCGTGCGAGCGCGCAGCGGGCCATCGATCATCGGCTTACCGGCGAGTCCACGACCGCGCGTCACCTGCGTGAAAAGCTATCCGCGGTCGGCCCGTCCGCCACCCTGGCCCGCGGCTACGCCGTGGTGCAGAAGGTCGTCGGCAAGGATCGCGAGGTGGTTCGCGCCATCGAGGACTCGCCACCGGGCACTCAGCTTCGCATCCGGGTGGCCGACGGCGCGATCTCCGCGGCCGCGCTCGGCTCCCAATCCCTGGCTCCCCGCCCCACCCGAAAGGAATCCGAATGACCGAGGACGACCGCACCGAGATCGCCCCCTTCGGGTACGAGCGGGCGCGCGACGAACTGGTGAATGTCGTCAAGATGCTCGAGCAGGGCGGCATGGATCTGGATGACTCCCTGGCGCTCTGGGAGCGCGGCGAAGCCCTCGCCAACCGTTGCGAACAGCATCTGGCGGGTGCCCGCAAGCGCGTCGAAGATGCGCTTGCGCACCGCAACCCGGAGGAGTGAGAAGAGAACCCGGAGCAATGGCCGGGAACCCGGCCCGCTCCCGGAATCAGCTGCGCGGGAGCGGCTGGGCCTGACCCATCGCGGTGGAGAGGGTATCGAACGCGGCCCCGTTGCCCGCGCCCTTGATCAGGATCCGGACGTCGCCGAAGTCGCTGATCCAGGTGGGCTCGGTGCCCGGCTCGGCGTAGATGCTCCACATGTGGCCGCCGTGCTGCTGGGTGCCGCTGACGGTCCGGTTGGGTGCGTACTTCTTGGCAAGCACGTCGACGGTCGCGTTCGACTGCGTCAACTGCATGTAGGTGCCCTCGGGGGTGATGAAACCGACCGTGCTGGTGTCACCGCCGCCCGTGCCGGTGATGGTGTCGTGGCTGCCCGAGTTCGGGGTCCACTTGTTCGGGTCGGTGTCCGGCAGCGCGGGCAGGCGGATCGGGAAGGACAGCAGGCGCGCGTCGTCGGTGAGCGCGGCCTTCACGTTGAAATCCGGAATCTTGCCCTGCTTGGGGCCGCCGGTCGAGAACGAACACTGACTCGCGATGCCCGCGATGACCAGGCAGATCAGCACCAGCGGAGCAAGAGACCAGATCAGGTCCTTGTAGTCGTTCTGACTGCGCGGCTTTTGGTACGACACGTCCCCAGTATCCATGGGGCACAGGTGCGACCGAGCTCACGGTCTCGGGAAACGTAAGTACGTGCCGGGAGCGGCAAACCGCAATGCGACAATTCACGCAGCTGTATACAACCAAGGAGGCTCCCGTCATGACCGCATCCAGCCGCCGAGAGGCGCCGGACCGCAACCTAGCTCTCGAGTTGGTTCGGGTCACCGAGGCCGGGGCCATGGCCGCGGGCCGGTGGGTCGGCCGGGGCGACAAGGAGGGCGGCGACGGCGCGGCCGTCGATGCCATGCGGCAGTTGGTGGCCACCGTTTCGATGCGCGGCATCGTGGTGATCGGTGAGGGCGAGAAGGACGAAGCGCCCATGCTCTACAACGGCGAGCTGGTCGGCGACGGCACCGGCGCCGAACTCGATTTCGCGGTCGACCCGATCGACGGCACCACCCTGATGTCGAAGGGCTCCCCGGGCGCGATCTCCGTGCTCGCGGTCGCCGAGCGCGGCGCCATGTTCGACCCGTCGGCCGTGTTCTATATGGAGAAGATCGCCGTCGGCCCCGACGCCGCCGACGTCATCGACCTATCGGCCCCGATCGCGGAGAACCTACGTCGCGTCGCCAAGGCCAAGAACTCCTCGGTCTCCGACCTCACGGTCTGCATCCTGGACCGCCCCCGCCACGCCGACCACATGAAGGCCGTACGCGACGCGGGCGCCCGCATCCGCCTCATCTCCGACGGTGACGTCGCGGGAGCCATCGCCTGTGCCCGTCCGGAATCCGGCGTCGACATGCTGATCGGCATCGGCGGCACCCCCGAGGGCATCATCGCCGCGGCCGCCATGCGCTGCCTGGGCGGCGCGCTGCAGGGCAAGCTGGCCCCCAAGGACGAGGCCGAGCGGCAGAAGGCCATCGACGCCGGCCACGACCTGGACCGCATCCTGTCCACCAATGACCTGGTCTCCGGTGAGGACGTCTTCTTCAGCGCCACCGGCGTCACCGACGGCGACCTGCTCAAGGGCGTCCGCTACTACGGCGGCGGCGCGTACACCCAGTCCATCGTCATGCGCGCCAAGTCCGGCACCGTGCGCATGATCGATGCCTATCACCGCCTCACCAAGCTCAAGGAGTACGCCTCGGTGGACTTCATCGGCGACGAGCACGCCACCCCGCCGCTGCCCTGATCGGCGAAAACCCTTGTGTGGCCGGACAGTCGAGCGACTGTCCGGCCACACTCGTATTCCCGGCTCGCGGTGTGCTGATTCCCTCAGGCGTGGCACCCCCACGGCCTCCGGGACGGGCATAGGGTCGAAATCATGACCGAGACCGAGTACCGGATCGAGCACGACACGATGGGCGAGGTTCGCGTCCCCGTCGACGCCCTGTGGCGCGCGCAGACGCAACGCGCCGTGGAGAACTTCCCGATCAGCGGACGGGGCCTGGAGCGCGCGCAGATCCGCGCGCTCGGCCTGCTGAAGGCGGCCTGCGCCGCGGTGAACCGGGACCTGGGGCTGCTGGACAAGACCAAGGCCGACGCCATCATCGCCGCGGCGGGAGAGATCGCCGAGGGGCGCCACGACGACCAGTTCCCCATCGACGTCTTCCAGACCGGGTCGGGCACCAGCTCGAACATGAACGCCAACGAGGTGATCGCGAGCATCGCGGCCCGCGACGGCGTCACCGTGCATCCCAACGACGACGTCAATATGTCGCAGTCGTCCAACGACACCTTCCCCACCGCAACGCATCTCGCCGCCACCGAGGCCGTCGTCAAGGAGCTGATCCCGGCATTGGATCATCTGCGGCTGGCACTGCTGGACAAGTCCCAGCAGTGGCGCTCGGTGGTCAAGTCCGGCCGCACCCACCTGATGGACGCCGTCCCGGTGACCCTGGGTCAGGAGTTCGGCGGCTACACCCGGCAGGTCAGCGCGGGTATCGAGCGGCTGCTGGCCACCCTGCCGCGGGTGGGCGAGCTGGCCATCGGCGGCACCGCGGTCGGCACCGGGCTGAACGCGCCCGCCGGGTTCGGCGCGAAAGTCGTTGCGGAGCTGGCGACTTCGACCAATCTCGACCATTTGTCCGAGGCGCGTGACCATTTCGAGGCGCAGGCCGCCCGTGACGGCCTGGTAGAGCTCTCCGGCGCGCTGCGCACGGTGGCCATCAGCCTCACCAAGATCGCCAACGATATTCGCTGGATGGGCTCGGGCCCGCTCACCGGCCTGGCCGAGCTCCAGCTGCCGGATCTGCAGCCCGGTTCCTCGATCATGCCGGGCAAGGTGAATCCCGTTCTCCCGGAGGCGGTTACCCAGGTGGCCGCGCAGGTCATCGGAAACGATGCCGCGATCGCCTGGGGCGGCGGTAATGGGGCATTCGAATTGAATGTCTATATCCCCGTTATGGCCCGGAACGTGCTGGAGTCGATTCGCCTGCTGGCCAATGTTTCCCGATTGTTCGCGGATAAATGTATTTCGGGTCTGACCGCCAATGTCGAGCACCTGCGACAGCTGGCCGAATCCTCGCCGTCGATCGTGACCCCGCTGAATTCGGCGATCGGATACGAGGAGGCCGCGGCGGTGGCCAAGCAGGCGTTGAAGGAGAAGAAAACAATCCGGCAAACGGTCATCGATCGTGGCCTGATCAGCGACAAGCTGTCCGTCGAGGAGCTCGATCACCGTCTCGATGTCCTTTCCATGGCGAAAGTCGAGGAGCTGAAGAAGTAAAATCGCCGAGCCCCGGTCAGCGACTTGTTTTCCTTTTCTGTAACCGACTGTGAAACGGATCACTCGGATCGATCGATTATTCGAGTGTCCGCGTCCGCGGATGATCCAGGAAAGGAAAAGACAATGTTGTTCGGACTTGCTGCTCTCCTCGTCGCCCTTGGTGCCGCAGGACTCATCGCAACACTGGCCACTCTTGGCATCATCATTTGAATATGGCGGTCGGTGGATGTGGCGGCGGAAGCCGCCACATCCACGTCAGCGCCCGCCCGCCTGCTCGGCGGTTCAGTTCGCCGCCGGTTCCGGGTAGTGCTTCAGATCGATATCGTTCTTCGTGTTCTCGGCGTACTTCGCCATCATCTTGAAGCCGCGTGAACGCACGAACCTGCGGAACCGCAGGCCACGTGCCGTGCGGGGCGCCAGGAACCGGCCCGGGGCGGCCTCGTCGGTCTTGCGCAGCAGGCGCTTCATGATTTCCTCGTAGCTCGCGTATGCAACGGTGTAATCACCGTCGGCCGCGGCCAATTCGCCCGCCAGCACATAGGCCCCGACTATCGCCGAGCCCGTGCCGAACCCGTTCAGCGCGTGGCCCCAGGCGGAATCGCCCAGCAGCGCCACCCGCCCGCTCGTGAAGTTCTTCATCCTCACCTTGGCGATGGCGTCCAGGTAGAAGTCGTCCAGGTAGGGGAGTTCGGCCAGCATGCGCGGCACCTCCCAGCCCATTCCGGCGAACCGCTCGGCAATGATCGCGCGCTGCTGGTCGAAATCGTCGCGCGAGTAGTCGAGCGCGGGTGAGGCGAACAGATACATCTGCGCCGCCTTGTTTCCGCCCGTCATCGCGAAGCGTCCGGGGGCGTTGCAGCCGAGGGATCGCGCCCGCTGCCGGTTTCCCTCCGGCATGTCCTGCCAGGCCGAGGCGCCCGCGATGGCGTAGTAGTAGCTGTCGTGGGTGACGAAGTCCGCCTCCGGCCCGAAGGCCAGCTTGCGCACCCGTGAGTGGATGCCGTCGCAGCCGACGACCAGATCGAAGACCCGCGCGGGGGCGTTCCGGAATTCCACGTGCACCCCCTCGCCGGTGTCCCGCAGCGCCGTGACGGTGTCGCCGAAGAGGTATTCGCACTGTCCGGCGGTTCGGCCGTAGAGGATCTCGGCCAGGTCGCCGCGATCGCGACGCGGCGGTAGTTGCCGCGAATGTCTGTGCCGCGACCGCGATCCCGCCTACGCTCGGCTCATGTCCGAGCTACCCGAGTTGAAGCAGGATCCGGTCACCACGGTGCGCGAGTTCTTCGCCGCCATGGAGATGAAGATCGTGGACGAGGCACTGGAACTGGTCGATCCGGGCATCGTCTGGAAGAACACCTCGCTCCCCGATATCCGCGGCATCGATCGCGTGCGCTGGGTCCTCACCCAGCTCAACGGCCCGCGCTTCGGCTTCCGCGCCGACATGCACCACATCGCGGTGGGCGAGGACGGCGCGGTGCTCACCGAGCGCACCGACTACCTGCGCATGGGTCCGATCGAGATCTCGTTCTGGGTCTGCGGCACCTTCGAGTTCACCGACGGCCGAATCTCGCTGTGGCACGACCACTTCAGCTGGGAGAACTTCCTGCGCGGCACGGTGGTCGGCCTGTTCCGCGCGGTGCTCCCGCGCTGAACACCCGCGCGTGAGTCGGAGGGGTTCGCGCGGTTGCCCATCCGCGCGAACCCCTGAAACGAGATACGCCGGTCGGCCGGGTGTGTTCACCCGGTCGACCGGCGTTGGTCGTGAAAGGTCTTGTTATTTGGCCTGAACGGTCGCGATTCGGTTCGTCAGCATGGTGACGAAGGGGGCGCGAGCGAGAGTCTCCTGCTCGTAAGACAGGAGGGCGGCCAGGTCGTCCACCGAGAGCTGGCGCAGGCGGGCCCGCAGCTGGGCGATGGACAGGTTGGCGTAGTCGAAGCGGGCGGCCACCTCGGGCTCGGCGACGGCGCTGCCGTTGTGGCCGTTGGTCGACACCTTGGAAGCCGTTGCGGGGGCCGGGGTCTCGGCGGATGCGACGGGCTCGGCGGTCTCCGGTTCGGCTGCCTCCTGCGCGGCCGACTCGGCGATGACCGGTTCGGCCGCAACGGGTTCCGCGACCGGATCGACGGCTACAACCGGTTCGGCGGCGGGCGGTTCCGGCTCCGTAAAGAGGTCGAAACGGCTCTGCCGTACCGATTCGGGGGCGAAGCTCGGCGTTTGCTCGTCGGCCTCGTCCTCATCGAAGGTGGCCCACGCCGGCTGCTCTTCCGGCTGGTTGATCAAACGGTCGAAAACCTCGTCGCCCTTGAGGGCGAGGCTGGTCACGAACTGCTGGAGGTGCATGGTGGTCTGCAGCATCTGGCTGATCGCGGTGATCGGGAAATTGATTGCGGTCGTCGGTAGCCGACGAGTTTCCTCGAGAGCATAGACGGCAGCCCCGGCGGCGACCCGGGCCAGGAACGGAGGTCGGACCATGCCCCTAGCCTGCCCGAAAGACCGTGTGATGCAAAGGTGAGAAGGCATGAAAAGTGATTGTGACCCAATGGGCGCCGTCGGCGTAGCCGTCCTTCAGCCAAGCGCACGGCCGGAGCGAATGCGGAGGTTACGCCTAACCTCCGCGCGAATGCGCGCCGGGGCGCACACGTATTCTGTGAGGCATGTCCTCGGCAATCCCTTTGAACGTCGGAATCGTCCGGTCGGCGGCGGGTGATGCCGACGCTCCCAAGCGAGTACTCCTCGCGGAACCGCGCGGCTACTGCGCCGGTGTGGACCGGGCGGTCGAAACGGTGGAGAAGGCGCTCGAAAAGCACGGCGCCCCCATCTATGTCCGCAAGGAAATCGTGCACAACCGGCACGTGGTGGAAACGCTGCGCGAGCGCGGTGTGATTTTCGTCGACGAGACCGACGAGGTGCCCGAGGGCGCGCTCGTGGTGTTCTCCGCGCACGGCGTCTCCCCGGCCGTGCACGAATCCGCCGCCGAGCGCAACCTGCACACCATCGACGCCACCTGCCCGCTGGTCACCAAGGTGCACCAGGAGGCCAAGCGCTTCGCGCGCGACGACTTCGACATTCTGCTCATCGGTCACGAGGGCCACGAAGAGGTCGAGGGCACCGCGGGTGAGGCTCCCGAGCACGTACAGCTGGTGGACGGCCCGGACGCGGTCGATCAGGTCACCGTGCGCGACGAGAACAAGGTGATCTGGCTCTCCCAGACCACGCTGTCGGTGGACGAGACCATGGAGACGGTCAATCGGCTGCGCCAGCGCTTCCCCAAGCTGCAGGATCCGCCCAGCGACGACATCTGCTACGCCACCTCCAACCGGCAGACCGCGGTGAAGGCCATGGCGCCCGAATGCGATCTGGTGATCGTGGTCGGCTCGCGCAATTCGTCGAACTCGGTGCGGCTGGTCGAGGTCGCGCTGACCGCCGGGGCCGGGGCCGCGCACCTGGTCGATTTCGCGCGCGAGGTCGATACCGCGTGGCTGGAAGGGGTGCGCACGGTCGGTGTCACCTCGGGCGCTTCGGTTCCGGAGATTCTCGTGGAGGGTGTGTTGGAACTGTTGGCCGAGCACGGTTTCGGTGCGGTGGTGCCGGTGACCACCGCCAATGAGACGCTGGTTTTCTCGCTGCCGCGCGAACTTCGCGCCGCGCGGGCCTGATCCATTCCGAAACGTATTCGCGCCCGCCACATTCGTTGTGGAGGGCGCGAATTGCTATCCGGGGGATCCTATTCGGTGCCGGATTTCGTATTTGCCGGAAATCTACGGCGCGTGTCGCTCGCGTGTCGCCGAACCGGATTTCCGGTTCAACGCTCGATGCGGCCCGAATCGCGTTCGCGATAGCGCACATTCGGCCGGGGATGCGGCGGCAGGTCGCCCGGCTGGGGGCGTCGGCGGCGACCGCCCTCGGCGGGAGCCTGGTCGGGGTCGGGGGCGGCGTGGCGTTCGGTGCCGCGCCCGGCGGCTTGCTCCGGGCTCTGTGCGCGCCGGCGGCGGCCCTCGGCGGGCGCGGCTTCGGGAGCGGCGCGGCGGTCGTTGGGGACCGCGCGGCGCTCACCGGTGCGGGGGCGATCGGCCGGGACGGCGCGGCGCTCACCGGTGCGCGGTGTCTCGCCGTACTGGGCGCGGCGGCGACCGTCGTCGGCGGCGCCGGTCTGCTCGGGGCGGCGGCGACGGCCCTCGGACGCGGGCGGGGTGCGGTCGGCGGCGGCCTGATCCGGATCCTGGGCACGGCGGCGACGGCCCTCGCGGGGCTCGCGGTCGGCGCCCACCCGGGGCGGGCCGGCGGCGACCCGGCCGGTGGCGCGGCGGGACGGGCGGGCGGAATCGGTGCCGGGCCGGTCGGTGTCGGCCTCGGCGCCGGGACGGAAGCGGCGTCTGGCCGGGTCCTTGGAATCGGCGGAGCGGGTGCGCTGGGCGCGGGCGCCGCCCGGGCGCGTGCCGCGGGCTCGGGCCGGGCGTGATTCGCCGCTCGCGTCGGACTTGGCCTCGCGGCGGTGCAGCGCGATCCGGATCCCGCCGATGATCAACACCAGCACGGTGGCCAGGGCCATGGTGGGGAATCGATTCACCAGTGGGATGGCCAGATTCAGCAGGAGTTCCCTGAGTTTGAGACTGCCGGAGGAACCCAATAGGAGTTGCGAGTACAGCGGCACCGTGACGAACAACAGCAGCGGCGGCAGCACCAGCGCGGTGAACAGTCCCCGGTAGCGAATCGCGAGCACCGCCAGCACACAGCCCACGGTGTAGAACGCCGCGAAGGTGCCGGTCATTTCGTCACCCTGCGGACGGGTGCCCGCGGTGCGGCCGTCGACCAAGAACCCGATGAACGTGCACGTCACGGCGATCAGTACCGCGGCTCCGGCGGGGACGCCGGGAACCGACGGCAGGATCGAACGGTGCGACGGGGGCACCTCGGTTCGCTCGCGTTGGGTAACTGCCACGTCAAGCACACTAAGGCATGTCCGTGTTTCGCGAGGCAGGCGACATCACGCGGGTATCGGTAATCGCATGAACTCGGCGATAGCTATGGCCCTACCGGGCTGGGACCAAGTGATTGCTCAGGCATCACCTCCGTCGGAGAAGCCGACGGCCCGCGGCCACGATTCGACCGAGCGGATCTCCGGCACCGGCGCGTCCGCGATGTCCAGGTCGTGCAGTTTTCGAGCGGTCACCATCACCCTCGATTCCACCGAGGAGACCGTGTGGTTGAAGGCGTCGACCGCCTTGCCGAGTTGGGAGCCGAGCCGATCGAGGTGGCGGCCGGTGGTGCCGAGGCGGGTGTAGAGCTCGCGACCCAGCTGCTGGACCACCGCCATATCCTCCGACATTGCCTCCTGTCGCCAACCCAGCGCGACCGTGCGCAGCAGGGCGATCAGGGTGGTCGGCGTCGCCAGGACCACATTGCGCCCGAAGGCGTACTCGAGCAATCCGGAGTCGGTGGTCAGCGCCGCGTCCAGGAAGGGATCGCCGGGTACGAACAGCACCACGAACTCGGGGGAGGGGTCGAAGGCCGCCCAATACTCCTTGGCGGCCAGTTGATCCACGTGATTGCGCAGGTGCCGGGCGTGGCGTGTGAGATGACCGTCGCGCTCGCGGGGCTCCTCGGTGGCGGCGGCGTCCAGGTAGGCGGTGCACGGCACCTTGGCGTCCACCACGATCTGGCGGCCGCCGGAGAGCCGCACCACCAGGTCCGGGCGCACCACGGTGTCGCCGCGCCGGGTCACCTGGGTGTCGAAATCACAGTGCCGGGCCATCCCGGCCAGCTCCACCACGCGCTCGAGTTGGATCTCGCCCCAGCGCCCGCGCACCTGGGGCGCGCGCAGCGCGGCCACCAATTGACCGGTCTGGGTGGACAACTGGTGCGACATCCGCTGCATGCCCGCGACCTGTTCGCGCAGGCCGGAATACGCGTTGATGCGGTTGTGCTCCACCTCCTGGATGTGTCGGTTCAGATTTCCCACCGCTTCGCGCAAGGGCTCGACCAGCCCGCCGATGGCGTGCGACTGCCGCCGTGCCGCGTCCTCGCTGGCCGCGCCCAGTGACTGCCGCAACAGCCGCTCGTTGTCCCGCATGGCCGCCAGCCGCGCCTCCGCCACCGCCGCCCGCTGCCCCGCCCGCGCGGCATGCCCCAGCCAGCCCAGGGCACAGCCCGAAACGAACACCAAAAGCAGCGCGAACAGCATCGGTGCGGTCATGGCACGAGATAGTGCCCCATGCCACCGACAATTCCGCCTCCCCGGGACTTCAGCGGCGGGTCGGGAGCAATTCCGCCTCCCCGGAACCTCAGCGGCGGATCGGGAGCCGCTTCCCGTTTCGCATCCGTGCCGTCGGTTGGGTGCCGAACCGACTCTGGACGTACCCGGTGAGTTACCCCGACCGTTACGAAACCAGTTGTCGCGCTGGCATACGCACCGACATACCGTCGCGTGGCGTGCGCACCGACATACATCGGCGTGTTTCGGCCGACTCGCCAGGGTGCGGCCCGACCTGTCGGGGCAATCGCCTAGCGTCTTTCGGCATGCGGATCCTGCACACCTCCGACTGGCATATCGGGCGCACCTTTCATGGCGTCGATCTGCTGCTCGATCAGGAGTGTTCGCTGCGGGCCATTGCCGAATTGGTTGCGGCCGAGCGGGTGGACGTGGTGGTGCTGCCGGGGGATGTGTACGACCGTTCCATTCCCAGTGCGGATGCGATTGCGGTGTGCAATCGTGGATTCGAGGCAATTCGGGCGGCGGGCGCGGCCATTGTCGCCACCTCCGGCAATCACGACTCGCCGACACGGCTCGGGGCGCTCGGGAGTTTCGCGGCGGCGGGCGGATTGCATTTGCGCTGCCGCATCGCGGACGTGGCGCGACCGGTGCTGCTCGCCGACGAGTTCGGCGAAATCGCGTTCTACGGCATTCCATACCTGGAGCCGGAGATCACCCGGGTGGAATTGGGCGTGCCGCAGGCGCGTTCGCACGCCGAGATCCTGGACGCGGCCATGGGGCGGGTGCGCGCCGATCTGGCGGAGCGGTCGGGCACCCGCTCGGTGGTGCTCGCGCACGCGTTCGTGGTGGGCGGCGAAGCGACGGGGTCGGAGCGCTCCATTTCCGTGGGCGGCGTGGAGACCGTGCCGCTGTCCGCCTTCGACGGCATCGACTATGTGGCGCTCGGTCACCTGCACTCGCCGCAGACCCTGTCCGAATCGGTCCGGTATTCCGGTTCGCCGCTGCCGTATTCGTTCGGCGAACGTTCGCACCGCAAGGCGGCCTGGATCGTTGACCTGGATGGCTCCGGTCTGTCCCAGGTGCACCGCCACGAGCTGCCGGTGGTCCGCGGTCTGTCCCAGCTCGTCGGCCCGCTGGACGACCTGCTCGAATCCCCGGACCACGCCGCGGCCGAAGCCGACTACGTGTCCGCCACCCTCACCGACGAGGCGCGCCCGGTGGATGCGCTGCGTCGTCTGCGCGAGCGCTTCCCGCACGCCGTCCACGTGGAATGGCAACGCCCCGACGGCAACCCGGAACTCCGCTACCGCGAGCGCGTCCACGGCCGCCGCGACACCGAGATCGCCCAGAGCTTCCTCGCCGACGTCCGCGGCGTCCCGACCCCCGGCGAAATGACCTGGCTGGAACGCGCCCTCGCCGCGGCGACCCACGAAAAGGACGGCCCGCTACGGGTTTCCGCGCAGGACGACCTGGCCGTGCAGCACAACCCGGCCGTGCAGGACGGCGGTACTGCGGGGCGGAACACGTCAGCGGATGCCGATTCCGGAGTGGACCTACCCGTGGCCGAGCGGGAAACGGTCGCGGATGCCGCCGAAGCGGCGCGGGTGGTCAGTGCGGCCGGGTTCGACGGGTCGGTGCGCGGGCTCGACTCCGCGGAGGCGGATGCCGCGCTCGGGCTGTTCGATGTGGCCGAGTTCGGGCTGGAAGCGGGCGAATCGGATGACTCGGTCGGCGGGATGACCGCGTGAGCTTCGGGGCGCGCGGCGTCGGTCTCGGGGCGCGGGGTGTTGCGGCGTGTCTCGATGGTCGGGGCCGGTGCCGGGTTGTTGGATGGGTTGTGGCGTTGAGGGAAGGGGGCGCCGGATGCGGTTGCATCGGTTGGAGCTGACGGCGTTCGGGCCGTTCGCTGAGACGGCCGTGGTGGACTTCGACGAGCTCGGGGCGGATGGGCTGTTCCTGCTGCACGGGCAGACCGGGGCCGGGAAGACGACGGTGCTCGACGCCATCGCGTTCGCGCTGTACGGGAAGGTGCCCGGCGCGCGCGAGGAGGGCAAGCGGCTGCATTCCGATCATGCCGACGAGCAGACGCCGCCGCGGGTGCTGCTGGAGGCCACCGTCGGTGGCCGGCGGTTGCGGCTGATCCGCTCGCCGGAGTTCCAGCGGCCCAGCAAGCGCGCCAAGTCCGGCTGGGTGAAGGAGAACGCGGCCGCCACCCTGGAGTGGCTGGACGGGCGAGGCCAGAACCTGTCCCGCATCCCCGATATCGGCGACGAGGTGCTGCGCCTACTCGGCATGAGCGCCGATCAGTTCTTCCAGGTGGTGCTGCTGCCCCAGGGCGACTTCGCGCGATTCCTGCGCTCCGACAACGAGGATCGCGAAAAACTCCTCGAAAAGCTCTTCGACACCGAACGTTTCGGCACCGCCGAACAGTGGCTGACCGACAAGCGCCGCGCCGCCACCGCCGACCTCGACACCCGCAAGCACGGCATCGACCGTCTCATCGCCCAGGTCGGCGTCGCCGCGGGCCTGCCCGCCACCGAAACCGCCGGCCTGCTCGAATCGGTCGGCTGGTCGCAGTCCCTGCTGGCCGCGGCCCGCACCCGCGCCACCGACACCACCGCCGAACTCGACCGCCGCCAAAAGGATTCGACCCGAATCCGCGCCGCCGCCGAAGCCGAGCGCCTCCGCCACGACCTGCACCGCCGTCGCACCGCCGCGCGCACCCAACTCGCCGACCACGCCGCCACCGCCGACCACCGCGCCGCCCGCCAAACCGAACTCGACCGCGCCCGCCGCGCCGAGCCGGTGGCCACCGCCCTCGCCGAGGCCCGCGCCGCCGCCGTCACCCTGCGCCGCCGCACCGACGACGTCACCCGGGCCGCCGAGCGACTCGCCGACCACCTCCTCGAACCCGCCACCGCCGAACTCCCCGGAACCGTCTGGGCGGCAAAGGAACTGGCCGAAGTCGAACTGGTCGGCACCGACCTCGCCGCGGACCTCGACGATATTCCGGCCGTCGACGCCCGGCCCGACCGTGCCTCGACCGCGGTCCACCCGGGCGGATTCGACCGGTCGGCCCCCGCCGATCGCGGTACCGCGGCCGAGTCGAACCACGGCGCGGAGCTCGAAGACTCCGCAGGGCCGGACCATCCGGCCGGTCCGGTCGGCGCGACAGGGGTGGGCGGTGCCGCGTCGTCCGCGCTGGGCGCTGCGGAGGGCGGAATGCGTGCTGCGGAAGGCAGTTCGTGGCGCGGCGGGGAAGCGGTCGACGGTGCGGAGGTCGTACCGGGCCCGGCCCTCGATCGGGCCGGGGGGCTCGAATCCGCGGTGCGCAGCTGGAGCGCGCAGGTGGGGGCGCTGGATGAGGTGCGGGCCGATGCGGAGTCGGCCAATCGGCTGACGCGGGAGCTGGCCGGGTTGCGGGCCGAGCAGGCCGATCTGGACGCGAAGGCGGGCGGGTTGGCCAAACGGTTGGGGGAGTTGCCGGAAGTCATTGCGGGGGTGGAGGTTCGGTTGCGCGGGGCCGCGGATGCGGCGGCGGCATTGCCGGGACTCGAGGCGGAGTGCCAGCGGCTGCGGACGTCCGCGGCCGCCGCGGTGGAGCTGGAATCGCGGCGCGGTGAGCTGGCGCGGGCCGGGGACGGGTTCGAGCGGGCGCGCGCGGCGCACGCGGAGGCGTGGCGGCGGACGCAGACGCTGCGGGAACAGCGGATGGCCGGGATGGCAGCGGAATTGGCGGGCGGACTGGTCGACGGCGAGCCCTGCGCGGTGTGCGGGTCGCTCGCGCATCCGGATCCGGCGCAACCGACCGATCATGCGGTCGCCAAGGAGGACGAGGACCGGGCGCTGGCCGCCGAACGCAAGGCCGAGGGGCAGCGGGAGCGGGCCGGGCAGCTGCTGGCCGAGCTGGAACGGGCCGTCGAGGTGCTGGTCGAGCGCGGTGGTGATGTCGACAAGGCGGAATTGGCTGTCGCACTGGACGATTCGACCCGCAAGTACAACGAGGCCAAGCGGTCGGCCGGGCTGGTCGACGGGCTCACCGCCGAATTGCGAACTCTC
The DNA here is from genome assembly GCF_007990715.1 of Nocardia seriolae NBRC 15557. Classification (GTDB taxonomy): domain Bacteria; phylum Actinomycetota; class Actinomycetes; order Mycobacteriales; family Mycobacteriaceae; genus Nocardia; species Nocardia seriolae. The sequence continues at coordinate 21,660 of NZ_BJWY01000067.1, forward strand.
CGAGCGGATCAGACCCGCCTGCAGGACGAGGCGCGGGAGTCCGAGAGCCGGGGCAGCGCGACCCTGGAGCGGATCGTCGCCACGGATCGGCGGCTGGCCGAACTCACCGAACGGTTGCGGGTCGCGGCCGGTGCGGACGGCACCGTCGAGCGCCGGCGGGCGCGGCTGGCGGCGCTGGTCGAGGAGGCGGGCGTGGTGCGCACCGCCCGGGTCGAGGCGGCCGCGGCTCGCGAGCAGGTCGCGGGGGCCGCGGTGCGGGTCGAAAAGCTTTCGTACGAAGCGGGTCTGGTGGATTCCGCGCCGCCGGTGATGGGGGAGTCGGGACCCGATTACGGCGTGCTCGGTGAATACGCTCGCGCGGTCGATACCGCCTCGCGTACGGCGGCCCAGCAGTCGGCCATCGAGGACGAGCTGGTTTCCGCCGATCGGATGCGCGCCCACGCCGAGGCGGTGCTGGCGGAGCCGGAGATCCGGGCGGCAGGTGAAGCCGAACCGGGTGACCCGGGCGATTTGGAAAATGCTGTGGCACAGTCCGATTCGGAGTTGAACCGGGCCGTCGCCGCCCAGGCCGAGGCAACCCGGCGGGTGGAGGATCTCGAGAGTCTGTGCTCCCAGTTGTGGGCGGCCGTCGACCGGATCGCTCCGCTGCAGCGCGCCCACGATGAACTCGCCCGTCTCGCGGAGGTGGTCGCGGGCCGCGGTGAGAACAATCGCCGCATGTCCCTGCGCTCGTATGTGCTGGCCGCCCGCCTGGAAGAAGTGGCACTGGCCGGTTCGGTGCGACTGCGCCGCATGTCCGGCGGCCGTTACGAATTCGTGCACACCGATGCCGCGGGCCCACGCGGCCGCCGCGGTGGCCTGGGCCTGGACATCCGTGACGACTACACCGGCGCGATCCGCCCCGCCAAGACCCTCTCCGGCGGCGAGACTTTCATGGCCTCCCTGGCCCTGGCCCTCGGCCTGGCCGACGTGGTCGCGGCCGAATCCGGCGGCCTGGTGATGGACACCCTGTTCATCGACGAGGGCTTCGGCAGCCTCGACGCCGACACCCTCGACGCCGTCATGGGCGTCCTGGACGAACTCCGCTCCGGCGGCCGCGTCGTGGGCGTGGTCAGCCACGTGGACGAAATGCGCCAGCGCATACCCAGCCGCCTGCACGTCATCCGCGGCCGCACCGGTTCCCGCCTCGAAACCTCGCTCGGCGCATAGAATTTCGCGCCGCCTGACGGGCGCCGCGGCGGCCCCGGTCAGCGGGGTGTGAAGCGGAGCTGGGCACGGGCCTTGGCCTTGGCGGCCTCGACTTCGCGGTCCTTGGGCGGGGCGGTGGTGGTCAGACCTGCCAGCAGGCGGGTGGTCGCGGCGGTGATCTCCTGTACGGCGAGGTCGAAGGCTTCCTGGTTGGCGTGGGAGGGTTTGGTGGTTCCGCTGATCTTGCGGACGTATTGCAGGGCGGCCGCTTGCACCTCGTCGGGGGTGGCCGGCGGCTCGAAATTGTGCAGGGTGTGGATGTTGCGGCACATGGCTGCGAGGGTACGCCGGGGCACCGACGCCTCCCGAGCGCCGAGGCGGCCCGGAGCCGCCGGGGCGGTCGTTGGCGGCCCGGTCGGGTAGCGATTCGCGGTCAGGCGGTTTCGTGGTCGAGGAGCCAGCGTTTGATCGGCAGGCCGTAGCGGAAGCCGCCGAGGGTGCCGTCGGTGCGGAGGACCCGGTGGCAGGGGACGAACAGGGCGGCGGCATTGCGGGCGCAGGCATTGGCGGCGGCGCGGGTGGCGGCGGGGCGGCCGGAGACGGTGGCGAATTCGGTGTAGGTGATGGGAGTACCGGCCGGGACCTTGCGCAGGATCTCCCAGGCGTGGGTGAGGAAGGGGCCCGAGAGCTGGCGGACGGTGATGGCGTCGATGGCGGTGAGATCGCCCTCGTGGTAGGCGGTGATGGCGCGGGAGACCGGGCCGAGGGCGTCCCGTTCGCGCAGGTCACCGGGCCGGATGGTGGGGTGGATGAGGGCGCGCAGGGCCTGTGGGTCGGCGATCCCGCCGGAGGCCAGCACCGCGCCGTCGGCGTCGACAATGGCGGTGAAGGGGCCCGCAGGGGTGCCGGTGATGGCGAAATCCGCTGTCTTGGTGAGGTTTTCAGAGGTCATCGGATTGTCCTCCGGTTGCCGGTGGGAGTCTTGATGTTCGGCGCGATTGCTTTGGTATTGCTCTCGGCCGGGTGGGCCAGGGCGTGCTTCCACAGGTGCATGGTGAGGTAGGAGCGCCACGGGGCGAAGCGGGCGGTGTCGGTGAGCTCGAGGCCGAGCAGTCCCGCGCCGCGGCGCACCACCAGGTCGGAGTGCAGGAGTACGTCCGGGTCGGCGAGCAGGCGCATCGTGACGTAGTCCGCGGTCCAGGGTCCGACCCCGTCCAGGGCCAGCAGATCCCGGCGCAGGTCGCTCGCCGTGCGGCCGGAGTGCAGCACCAGGTCCCCGGTGGCGAGCGCCTTGGCCGCGCCGACGATGGCGTCCACCCGCCGTCCGGGCCCGGTCAGCACCTCGGAGCCGTGCTCGGCGATCGTCTCCGGGGTGGGGAACAGGTGCGGGATGGGTCCCGCGATGGCCTCGCCCAATCCCTGTACCAGCCGCGCGGTATGGGTATTGGCGGCGGCCACCGAGATCTGCTGGCCGATCATGGTGCGCAGCAACAGTTCCGGTCCGTCCAGGCACCCCGGCACCCTGATGCCGCCGGGCAGCACGACGCCGCCGGATAGGTGCATGCCGCTGCTCGTGCCCGAAATATGCGGGTGCAGTGGGCTTTCCGTCATCGCCGCCGTCATCGCCTCGTCGATGCCGACCGGGTCGGCGTCCAGGTCCAGGAAGTGGCGGATGCGGGCGACGGTGGGCGCGAGGTCGCGCATGTCCTGCAGGGACAGCGAGGCGCGGACGTGGCCGGGCTGGATGGACAGGCGAATGGTGTTGTGGCCGTGGGGGGTTCGCAGGCTGCGGGTGTAGATGCCGTTCTCCCAGAGTTCCAGGCCGGGGACGGTGTGGGCGGCCAGGAACCATTCCAGCCAGGATTGGTCGAGCGGTTCGCGGTAGGGGAGTCGCAGGGTGAGCAGGCCATTGGTGGCCGGCAGGGTGTCGCCGTTGCGGCGGCGGGATTCCTCGCGCAGGGTGGTGGGGCTGACCGCGAAGACCTCGCGCACGGTGTCGTTGAACTGGCGGATGCTGGCGAATCCGGCCGCGAACGCGATGTCGGACATGGACAGCCGGGTGGTCTGGATGAGCAGCCGCGCGGTGTGCGCGCGGTGCGCCCGCGCCAAAGCCAGTGGGCCCGCGCCGAGTTCGCTGGTCAGCACGCGGGTCAACTGCCGCTGGGAGTAGCCCAGCGCGTCGGCGAGGGCGGGCACGCCGCCGCGTTCGATGACGCCGTCGCCGATCAATCGCATGGCCCGCGACGCCAGGTCGGCGCGGGTGTTCCAGAGCGGTGATCCGGGGGCGGCATCGGGCAGGCAGCGGCGGCAGGCGCGGAATCCGCTCTGCTGCGCGGCCGCGGCCGTGGGCAGGAAGGTGACGTTGGTTCGTTTGGGGGTGATCGCCGGACAAGAAGGGCGGCAATAAATTCCGGTGGTGCGCACCGCGGTCACGAAATGCCCGTCGAACCGGGCATCCCGGGTCGCCACGGCGCGGTAGCAACGCTCGAAATCCAATCCGTTCGCACTCACGGATACCACCATGTCAGTCCCCACTCGACCGTGCTAGCGGAAATCCGCCATCACCGTAGTCCGAAAACCGCCGACGGGGGATCAGCAGCAGCGATTCCCGGGATTCTTGGCCGCGGCGTCGTGCCGATCGCGCCAGTAGTCCCGCTCGGTCGGTATCTCGCATCCGGGGTGGTGGAGCCGCAGATGCTGCACATAACGCCGGTAGTCATTGCCGCCGAGGATCGAGTTGAACCACCAGGCAATGGCTTTCAAGGTCCGGACGAGGGCGAGCCCCGCCGACCGCAGGGGGTCTGCGGTCGGCGGGGCAACGGGGGTATTCATCGGGTCAGTGACTCAGGGCCGCGCCGGGCGCGCGAACCTTGCCCTCGGCCACCAGGGTGTCCCATTCCTTCTGGACCTCCTTCTCCGCCTTGGTGGCGATGAACCCGCTGGGACCGAAGAGCTTCGACGGCTCCTCCGGCGATTCGGTGGTCTCGCCGCCGCCCTTGCGCAGGGTCCGGATGACCACCCACAGGCCGACCAGCGCCACGATGAGCACCATCACCGCGAACACGATCGACAGGGTGCCCTGGATGAAGGTATTGCGAATGATCTTGTCCATATTGCTGATCTGCGTGTTCAGCGCCGCCAGGTCCTTGACGCCCTTCGGCAGCGGCAGCTGGCCGTTCGAGTCGCGGATGGCGATGTAGGTGTTCTGCTTGTCGATGGTGTTGTAGTGCAGCGTCCAGTAGCCGATCTTCGGGTCGCCCGAGAAGATCTTCTGGAACGAGGCGGTCATGGTCACCGTCAGGTCCCAGACCAGCGGCAGCGCCGGAATCCAGGCCCATTTGACCAGGCCCTTCTTGACCACGATGACCAGCACCACGGTCAGCGCGATGGCCGCCAGCAGCTGGTTGGAGATGCCGAACAGCGGGTACAGCGTGTTGATGCCGCCCAGCGGGTCGGTGACACCCATCAACAGCACCGAACCCCAGGCCGCCACGACCACGCCGGAGCAGATGAAAACGCCCGGCCACCAGGACGGATCACGGAACTTCTTGGCCACGCCGCCCAGGTTGCCCAGCGAGTCCGAGAGCATGAACCGCGCGACTCGGGTGCCCGCGTCGATGGTGGTGAGGATGAACAGCGCCTCGAACATGATGGCGAAGTGGTACCAGAACGCCTTGAGGCTGTTGCCGCCGATGAACTTGTGCATGATCTCGGTCATGCCGATGGCCAGCGTCGGCGCGCCACCGGCGCGGGAGTAGACCTTCGACTCACCGACGTCGTGCGCGATGCCGTTGAGGTAGTCGGCAGTGGCCGGATCGCCGCTCAGCCCCAGCTTGTTCACGCTGTCCGCCGCGGCCTGCGCGGAGGTCAGGTTGGGGGAGTTGATGGCGAAGTACAGGTGCTGATCCAGGATCGAGGCCGCGATGATCGCCATGACCGCCACGAACGACTCCATGAGCATGCCGCCGTAGCCGATCATGCGCGCCTGCGACTGCTTCTCCAGCAGCTTGGGCGTGGTGCCCGAGGACACCAGCGAATGGAATCCGGACAGCGCGCCGCACGCGATGGTGATGAACAGGAACGGGAACAGGCGGCCCGCGAAGGACGGGCCGTTGGAGTTGCTCGCGAACTGCGAGACCGCGGGGGCCTTCAGCACCGGCATGGTGACCAGCACGCCCAGCGCCAGCAGGCCGATGGTGCCGATCTTCATGAAGGTCGACAGGTAGTCGCGCGGGGCGAGCAGCAGCCACACCGGCAGCACCGAGGCGATGAAGCCGTAGCCGATCAGCAGCCAGGCGATGGTGGTGCCCGACAACGTGAACAGCTCACGGCCCCAACCGGATTGCGACACCGGGTTGCCGAGCAGGATCGCCGCCAGCAGCAGCACGAAACCGAACAGCGACACCTCGCCGACCTTGCCCGGTCGGATGAATCGCAGGTACAGGCCCATGAACAGGGCGATCGGGATGGTCATCGAAATCGAGAACACACCCCACGGGCTGCCGCCCTCGAGCGCGCCGGTGACCGGGTTCTTGGTTGCCGCAAGGGCATTCACCACGACGATGCCGAGCACCGCGAGCAGGATCATCATGATCACCAGCACCGCGATGATGGCCGCCACGCCGCCGACCACGCCGAGCTCGTCGCGCGCCATCTGGCCCAGCGAGCGCCCGCGCCGCTTCACCGAGGCCCACAGCACCAGGTAGTCCTGCACCGCACCGGCCAGCACCACGCCGACGATGATCCAGATGGTGCCGGGCAGGTAGCCCATCTGCGCGGCCAGCACCGGGCCGACCAGCGGGCCCGCGCCCGCGATGGCCGCGAAGTGGTGGCCGAACAGGACCCGCCGGTCCATCGGCATGTAGTCCTTGCCGTTCTCCATGACCTCGGCCGGAGTGGCGACGTCGTCGCGCGGCTTGGTGATCTTGTATTCGATGAGCCGGGCGTAGAACTGGAACGCGAGCACATAGGTGCAGATGGCGGCGACCACGATCCACACCGCGTTGACATTCTCGCCGCGTGCGAAGGCGAGGATCGCCCAGGCGATCGCGCCGATCACGGCGATGGCGGCGAAGATGCCCTTCTTGCGGGGCGTCATGGGCGTCCGGTCCACGACACCTACCGGAGGTAGGTCGGGGTCCGTCCGGAGGTACTCGATGGTCGCCATGCGACAACTCTCCCGTGCGGTACTGCGGTTTCTCACTGAACTGGTCTCAACGTAGCCCAACCGGTACGTGTGTGAACCGGCTTTGACCAGCCGTTCACCTCGTATCGGACCGCCGGGTACGGGTGGCCCGGGGGACGCTGTGCCGGGCGCGGCGGGGGTGGTGCGGTCCGGCGTGGCTCCCGCGATTTCGCGTGTTGACCGCAGGTCGCAGGTTGCTCCCCGTATGATGCCATGCTGGTTCGAGATCCAGGTCACTACGGTCCTTTAGTTCGTTTAGTTCACGGAGATATATCTTTGACGAGCGAATCGGCGGTCCGGCACGGTGCGATCGATCGGCGTACCCTGCTGCGCCGCGCCGCACTCGCGGCGCTGATGGCGGTCCCGGGCTGTGCGAGCGGGGACGACGACGCGGTCACCTTCTTCTTCCAGGCGCGGCCCGAGGAGGCGCGGGCGCGGCTGCGGATCATCGACGAATTCCAGCGGCGGCGACCGGATATCCGGATCCGTACCGTCATGTCGGGGCCGGATCCGTTGCAGCAGATGCTCACCTACTGCGCGGGCGGCAAATGCCCGGACGTGTTGATGGCGTGGGAACTGCTCTACGCCGGGCTCGCGGATCGGGGCGTGCTGGTCGACCTGCGCGAATTCCTGGACCGCGAGCCGGATTACGCCGCTGCCCTGCGCGCGGACGGGTACGCCACCTTGCGCGACACCTTCGTCTGGGACGGCGGGCAGTACGCGCTGCCGGAGCAGTGGTCGGGGGTGTTCCTCTACTACAACCGGAAACTGTTCGCCGACGCCGGGATTCGGCCGCCCGCGCGCTGGTCGCAGGCATGGACATTCGCCGAATTCCTCGCGGCCGCCCAGGCCCTGACCCATCGCGACGCCGACGGCCGCACCCGCCAATGGGGTTTCGTCGACGCCTGGGTGCCGTATTTCTCGGCGGCCTGCTTCGGCATGAACAACGGCTGCGAATGGTTCAGCCCGCCGGTGCGACCCACCCGCACCAATCTCGGCGATCCGCGCTTCGCGGCCGGGCTCCAGTTCTATGCCGACCTCGCCGTGCGGCATCGCGTCGCCCCCGGCGTCGGTGACCGGCAATCGGTTTCGGCTCAGGACCTGTTCCGCAGCGGTCGGGCCGCCATGCTGATGGGCGGGCACTGGCTGTATTCCGAGTTCGCCGGGCGCGACGACCTCGATGTCGATGTGACGGTGCTGCCGGTGGGGCCGCAGGGCGGGCCCGGGTCGATCACCGATATCGGCAGCACCGGGCTGGCCATTGCCGCCGCGAGTCCGCGACGCGAACAAGCCTGGGAATTCGTGAAATTCGCGACCGGGCCGGAGGGGCAGGCCATCATCGCGGAGTCGGGGCTGTTCGTGCCGGTGCTGCGCTCGGCCATGGGTTCGCCGGGCTTCGCGGCGGCGCATCCCGGATTGCGCAATCTCGAGGTGTTCACCGAGGGGCCGGAGCATTCCCGGCCACTGGCGGTGACGCCGTTGTGGGGCAAGGTGGAAGCGCTGCTGGAACGCGGATGCAATCGGGTGCTGCGGGGCGCGGCCACGGCCGTATCGCTGGGCGGGCGGACCACCTCCGATATCGACGAATTGCTGCGGGCGGCGGTATGAGGGGATCGGCGCTCGACCGGCGGCGGGCCCGGGCCGGAAGGCTGTTCGTGGCCCCGAATCTGGCGGCCATCCTGGTGTTTCTGCTTTTCCCGCTGGGATTTTCGCTGTACCTGAGCTTCCACTCGTGGGACCTGTTCAGCCCGCCCGGATTCATCGGGATCCAGAACTACCGGCGGCTGTTCTCCGACGACCCGCTGTTCTATATCGCCCTGCGGAACACGGCGGTCTTCACGGTGCTGACGCTGGTGCCGACCGTGGCGATCAGCCTGGCGGTGGCCGCGCTCCTGAATCGAAAACTGCGTGGCATCGGGGTCTTCCGCACGCTGGCGTTCCTCCCGCTGGTGGCCTCGACCGTGGCCATGGCGGTCGTCTTCCGCTTCATCCTCGCCAGCGACGACGGCCTGGCCAATATCCTGCTCGGCTGGATCGGCCTCGGCCCGGTGCCCTGGCTGACCGACCCGCGGTGGGCCATGGTCTCGCTCAGCCTGGTGACGGTCTGGAAATCCGTACCCTTTGACACCGTCATCCTGCTGGCCGCCATGCAGGGTGTGCCCGAAAACCTGTACGCGGCAGCGAAAATCGACGGTGCCGGGGCCTTCCGTCGCTTCCGCTCGATCACCGTGCCGCTGATCCGCGGCGCGCTCTCCTTCGTCCTGGTCATCACGATCATCAACACGGTTCAGGCCTTCGACCAGGCGTACGCCCTGACCGGTAGCAACGGCGGCCCCGAAACCGGCACCTACGTGCTGGGAATCATGCTGTTCCAGAACGCCTTCCGCTTCTACGAGGTCGGCTACGCCTCCGCCCTGGCCTGGGTGATCTTCGCAATCCTGCTGGTGTTCACGGTGATTCAGCAGTGGCTGGCGCGGCGAGCGGAGTCGGAACTGTGAGAACTCGCCTGACCGCCGGGCTGCTGACGTACCTGGCGTTGATCCTGGTGGCCTGGTGCGCGCTGCTCCCGATCCTGTGGTCGGTCTCCGCCTCGCTGAAGTCCGACGGCGAACTGCTGGACGCGGCGCCGCTGCCCGCCCACCCCCGATGGTCCAACTACCGCGAGGCTTTCGACGCCATCCCGCTGGGCCGCATGCTCGCCAACACCGTCCTCTACGCCGCCTGCGTCACCGCCGGTCAGGTCTTCTTCTGCTCCCTGGCGGGTTATGCCTTCGCCCGCCTGCGCTTCCCCGGCCGCGAGGCGCTGTTCCTCGGCTATCTGGCCACCTTGATGGTCCCGCTCACGGTCACCGTCATCCCGCAGTTCCTGCTCATGCGCTGGTTCGGCTGGATGGACACCCCGTGGGCCATGATCGTCCCCGGCCTCTTCGGCAGCGCCTTCGGCACCTACCTCATGCGCCAGTTCTTCCAAACCCTCCCAATCGAATTGGAGGAAGCGGCCATCCTCGACGGTTGCACACCCTGGCAGGTCTACTGGCGAGTCCTGCTGCCGCACACCAAACCCGCGGTCATGGTGCTGGCGGTCCTCACCTGGATCACCGTCTGGAACGACTTCCTCTGGCCCCTGATCATGATCCAACGCAACGAATACGCCACCGCCACTTTGGGTCTGGTCCGCCTCCAGGGCCAATATTCCACCAACTGGCCTCTGCTGATGGCCGCCGCCACGGTAATCCTGCTTCCACTGCTCCTCATCTACGCGATCGCCCAGCGAGCCTTCATCCGCGGGATCTCCCTGTCCGGCCTAGGGGGTCGATGACCGCGCGATGGTTCGATACCGGCCGGGGGAGTGGCCGTGGATTCGGGTGAAGGCGCGGGAGAAGGCGTGTTCGCTGGTGTAGCCGACGGAGTGGGCGATGGGGGCGATCGGGTCGGTGGTGGTGCGCAGGCGGTGGGCGGCCAACTCCATGCGCCACTTGATCAGGTAATTGTTCGGGGTGTCGCCGACCAGGGTGGTGAAGCGGCGGGCGAGGGTGGCGCGGGAAACCGCTATGCGAGTGGCCAATTGCTCCACCGTCCAGGCGTGGGCGGGGTCGGCGTGCAGGGCGGAGAGGGCATCGACCATGGTGGGGTCGCGCAGGGCCGTGAGCCATGACGGCGGCGTTTCGTGCGGGTCGGCGGTGGTCAGCCAGGCCCGCAGGAGGTGGATGAGGATCAGGTCGAGCAGCCGGTTGAGTGCGGTGGAGGCGGCGGGCCTGGGCTGCTGGATCTCGTGGCCGAGCAGGCGCACCAGATCGCCCAGGGCGCCGGTCGGATCGGGCAGGGGCTGGATCGTGTCGGGGAGCAGTGCGAGCAGGGGGACACTGGCGGCCGGATCGAGATGGTAAGAGGCACAGAGGATCCGGGTTCGGAGGGGTTCGTCGCCTGCGTGCAGGATGCCGCCGTTGGCGAGTGCCGCGCGGGCGGCGGCGTGGTCGAAGGGGCGGCACGGCTGGTCCGGGCTGCTGGCCAGTCGGTGGCGGGTGCCGGTCGGCAACAGCACGACGTCGCCGGGGACGAGCTGGCGGGGCCGCTGCCCTTCCAGCATCAGCCACGCGGTTCCGGTGTTGACGGCATGAAAGGCCGCACCGGGCACATCGGCGATATCCAGACCCCAGTGCGCACCGGCGTGCACGGTGGCGGCCACCGTGCCGCGCGCACCGGTCACGGCGAGCACGTCTGCTAGCGGATCCATGCGGTTCAGCTTAATCGGTGAGAGCATCGGCCAACTATCTGAGTATTTCAGGCATCGTTTTTCTCATCGGAGAGCGGTTAGCTATTCCTATCCGATCCTCCAACGTCAAGGAGAACCCCGTGCGTATTTCCGGATCTACCGCCCTGGTCACCGGTGCGAACCGCGGTCTCGGCGCCCGGCTGGTGGCCGAGCTGCTGCGGCGCGACGCCGCGACCGTCTACGTCGCCGCCCGAAACCCCCAGACCATCGCCGAGCAGGTCCGCCGCGATCCCCGCGTGCGCGTGCTGACCCTCGATGTCACCGACCCCGCGAGTGTCGCCGCCGCGGCCGGTGCGGCGGCGGGCGTCGACCTGCTGATCAACAATGCCGGGGTGCTGGGCTTCGGTGACGTGCTGACCGGTGATCTCGCGCTGTTCGAGCGTGATCTGTCCACCAATTACCTTGGCGCGCTGCGGGTTACGCGGGCCTTCCTGCCGTCGCTGCGTGCGGCCGGGGAACGCGGCGCGGCCGTGGTCAACGTGCTCACCCTCATCGCGCTGGCTCCGGTGGCGCCGATGGCCGGGTACAGCGCGTCCAAGGCTGCCGCGCATTCCATGACCCAGGCCCTGCGGGCCGCGGTGCGTGACGACCACATCGAGGTGATCGGCGCCTACCCGGGCGGCATCGACACCGACATGCTCGCCGGCGTCGAAGCCGACAAGGCCGATCCGGCCGAGGTCGCCGCGCGCATCCTCGCGGGCGTCGAGGCTGGCCAGGAAGTCATCTGGCCCGACGACGCCTCGACCGGTGCGGGCAAGGTCTACCTCGGTGATCCCATCCAGCTCGAAACCATGCTGGCGGCCTGAACCATGCCCGCCACCCACGGCGACGGCGCTGACCGGCGGCCGGACACCCTGGTCCGACAGCTGCTGGCCGGCGCCGGCCGAGCCGATTGGCTCGCTCTGCCCGACATCCTGCACCCGAAATTCACCATCACCGAACCCGCCTGCCTGCCCTGGGGCGGAACGCATTCCGGCATCGACGCCTATATCGGGCTGCTGACGCGGATGGGAGGACTGTTCGACATCGCATTCACCCGCGTGCGAGTCATTACCGAGGGATCCGACGCGGTCTTGACCTGCCTCGTCGAGTTCACCAGGCGCACAACGGGACGGACCGTCGTCATGCCGACGGTCGAGATGTTCACCACCGCAGGCGATCTGCTGATCAGCAGCGAGGTGTACTTCGCCGATCCGACCCGCATCCTCGCGGCCATCGGCGAAACATGACTCCCCGGCGGCGAGGATGACAGCTCGATATTCGACCGCTACAGCGGAATCGACCTGGTCGACGCGGTACTGGAAGATCCTTCGCGGCAACCGGACTCGCCCCGGTGCGGGCTCGCATGCGCCAGGCGAGTGAAGGTTTCGTGCAGTGCGCGGGTGAGGGCTTCTTGTTCCGGGAGGATGTCGGGGTCGGCGATGGTGGTGACCGTGAGTGCGCCCACGTAGGACAGCACGGCAAAGGTGACCCCGACATTTCCCGGCGTCGCCACCAGTGGCAGGAGCGTGCCGATCCGGTGCCCTGCCAGGTGCACGGCCGTGGTGGGGCCGCGCAGGTTCGTTTCGAAGGTGTGCACCAACCGCTGGTGATCGATGAACGGCTGGAACAAGCCGAGGCGGTGCAGCAGCCGGAAACCCCAGCCCAACGGTGCGGCCGACGCCGCCCTGGTCGACGCGGCGCGTGCGGTGGCGCTCGCGGCGACGATCGCGGTCAGCCGAGCGGCGTCGTCGGCGATGGCCGGAATGGCCAGGGGCCGCACCCCGGTGTCATTGCCGAGATCGCTCGCGGTCGCGGTGCGGCGTCCGGAGACCGGAATCGACACCACCAGGTGCCGTGGCCGCTCCCCGCGGGCGTCCAGGATTTCGAACAGGGCGCCGCTGATGGCGGCGAGCACGACATCGTTGACGGTGCCGCCGAAGCGGTGACCGATGGCGGCGACCTCGTCCAGCGGCGCGGCGGTCGAGGTCGGACGACGGCGGCGACCGGTGGGCCGGACCAGGGAGATCGGCTCGGCCGACCGGATCGAGCGTGTGCCGGAGGTCAATTCCCGCAGGCCCGCGCGACCCCGCCGGAGCCCGGCCGGAAGTGCGCCGATCGCATGCAGTTTCGCCAGTGTCGCGTCGATCGCGAGTTGCCGGACGCCGGGCGGCGGGAGCGGGAACGGCGCGACGACCGCGCCGGTGGATTCGTCGGCCAGCGCGCCGAGCACGGCCAGTCCGCCGAGGCCGTCCGCGAGCACGTGATGCATGACGACAACGAGCGCGGCACGACCGTCGCCGGTCACCGAATATGCCTGCCACAGTGGGCGATCGCGGTCGAACGGCCGGCACAGCAGCTCGGCCGCGAGGTCGAACAGCGCGTCGCGGGTGCCCGGTTCCGGCCACCGCACCGGCGTCAGATGCCGTTCCACCGAGAACGTCGGATCGTCCACCCAGATCGGCCGCCCACAGCCGAATAGGTTGCGGCGCAACGTCTGTCGCAGCCGCGGAATCCGCGGCACCCGCTCACCCAACAGCACTCGGACTTCCTCCGAAGTCGGCCCCGACCCGTCGAATACCAGCACCGCCCCGATATTCATCGGCACCGCCCCCCGATCCGCGGCCAGCACCGTCAGATCCGCCGCACCGGCTCGATCGAGCCCGTTCCTCACACCCCCGATACTCGTGAAGCCGACGCTGGAACCTGCCATCATGCACCGATCATCACCCTCGACTCCCACCCACCCCAGAGCCGAAGGTAACCAGCCCCCAACCCACATGCCACTCGACGCGCGCCATTGTTCGCGGGATCGCTCTCACCGGGGTCGGCGATCGTTAGATTGGTTTGTATGGCCAACTACCTGCGTGGGTGGGTCGGGCGATCGGGGCTTGTCGTCGTGGCACTCGTCGCCTTGATATCGGCGGTACCGGTGCCCAGGTGGACGGTGGGGAATGCGGGATCCGGGGGTGGTCTACCGGCCGCGCTGATCGCGGCTGTCGAGCGGGATCTGCGCATGGACGTCGGGGAGTACCTGCGGCGGGTGGAGTCGGCACAGCGGTTGTCGACGATCGCCGGCGAGGTTCGGAAACGTTCTCCCGGTGCGCTGATCGGGGTTTGGCTCGACGGGCAGGGCCGGGCCGGAATGGCCGTCCGGCGGGATGGCGATGGCGCCGGGGCGATAGCTGATGTCCCCGTTGCGGATTCGCCTCCACCGCAGGTCCTCGGAGGCGACCGCTTCGTCAACGAGGCGGGATCCGCCTGCTCGTGGGCGTTCGAAGCCATTGATGCCGAAGGGAATCCGGCGATGGTGACCGCCGGGCACTGCGACCCCGCCACGGTCGCGGATCGGCCGACAGAGCCGGGTCGGACCTTCGAAGTCACGGCGGGGCCCAAGCGCGGCGCGCAGAACGGGGTGTTCGAGCAATCGGTGATGGACGGGGTGCGAGACTACGGCATCGTGCGGATCCTGGATCCCGCGCGAGATTCCTTCCACGGCAACCTGGTTCGCACCGCGACCGGCGCGATGCCGATCACCGGGGTGGGGTCGCCGGTCATCGGGGAACCGGTGTGCAAATCCGGCGCGACCACCGGATTCACCTGCGGCGTCATCCTCGCAGTCGACCAGCCCGACCCACAACGCCCACCCATCCGCTTCACCCACACCGCCCTGTCCCTCCCCGGCGACAGCGGCGGCGCGCTGGTCTCGGGAACCCTCGCGATGGGCATCGTCAGCCGCGGCGGCTACACCGGCGACCCAACCCAATTCCCCACCGACAAGCCCGATCCCACCCCATCCATCACCCTGCCCCAACCCCTCGCCGACCTCGCCAAACGACTCCTGGCCGGCGACGGCCGCCCCGCCTTCGAGCAAATCTCCCCACTCGCCGACACCATCCTCCGTGCCCACCCCCAGTTCACAATGATCGCCCAATCCGTCGCCGACATAATGGCCGAGAACCCCGGCCTGCAACTCCGCACCGGTTGAGATCCGCAGGTCCGCCTAACGGCGCGGATCCGTGGTGAGGTTCAGGTTCAGGAATCCGTTGGTGCATCGCCCTCCGGGGCCTGCGGAATCGGTATTGCCCTGTGTGGGTGGAGCGGCGGGGTCGAAGCCCGGGATGTCCTCGCGAGGGGTGATTTCCAGGCCGACACGATAGTCGCTGGTGAAGCACACACCGGTGACGATCCAGGGGCTGAGCTGGTCGCCGGAATCGTTGACGTGTTTCGCCGCTGATTCCGGACCGACCATTGCCTTGACCGGCAGCACGGTGGGCTGCCAGGCACCGGAATCGAGCGTGACCACCGCCTCGCCGTAAGTCTTGTAGAGCAGGTCCGCCTGGGTGAGGAGGCGGTCGCCGGGCACGGCCTGCGCGGTGCGGGTCACCGGAGTCGGGAAGCCGGGAGTCGCGAAGACCGTGGCCGGCGCCGCTGACGATGGGGCCGCGTGCTCGGTCGTGTCGGTGCCGGACGAGCAGGCCGCCGCGACGGCGAGCGCCGAGGCCGACAGCATCATGGCAGCGATTCGAGCCTTGGTCATTGGTGTTCTCCGAGTGGAGTGGGCCATCTCCCCTTCACCCATCGGCTGCCACGAATAGCGTTGGGCCATCCGCCAATGCAGCAGCGCGTACTCGGGCACGATCGACAGCTGCGTGCCATCAACACCGCGAATCCACCCCCAGATATCGAACTTTCGATCGTATGCCCCCTTCACCACAGCAGATCCGGTCAAGAGATAGCAATCTTTCAGCAAATCTATGTGTCGGAGGTCACGACTTGCTCTGGTCCCGGCGAACTCGCGTTGGTTCGGCGGGGACGGATGTCAGGCCGAGTTGGTTTCCGTTGCGGCCGTGTAGCGGTGGGCGAGGGCGCGGATGTGGGCTACCAGTTCGGGTGGGTCTGTGACGCGGAAGTCCATCATGAGCATGCTCAGGTAGATGGCGATGGTTTCGAGGCGGTCGGCGCCGGTCAGGAGGAGGCAGGTGGAGTCGTCGAGGGGTTCGACGACGCCGACCGTGGGGTTGATTCGGGCTATGACGGTTTCGGCGGGGGCGAGGATTGTTACTCGGGCGTGGACTTGCCAACCGGTGGAGGCGATTTCGCGGAGGACGAAGGCGACCAGGTCGGCATCGGGGAGGGGGCGGGGTGCGAAATGGCGGTCGCCCGGGTGGATTTCGGTCAGGGAGGCTACGGGAAGTGCTTGCCAGGTGTGGGGTTGGAGCGAGTAGGCGACCAGGTACCAGCGGCGTTGCCAGCTGATCAGGCGGTAGGGCTCGAGGTCGGTGGAGTCGGCTCGGACGGTGGTCGTGGCTCGGATGGCGGTGGCCAGGGTGGCGAGGGTTTCGGCGGGGACGGGGGCGTCGGGTTCTCGGGAGCCGGTGATGGCGGGGCCGATGTCGGTGACCGAGCGGAGGGCGGTGACCTTGCGTTGCAGGCGTTTCGGGAGGATGCGGTCCAATTGCGATTGGGCGCGTTCGAGATTGGCTTGGATGTCGGCGATTCCGGTGCTGCCGTCGGCGGCGATGTTCATGGCGACCGCTACGGCGACGGCCTCGTCGTCGTCCAGGAGGAGCGGGGGCATGGTCGCGCCCTGACCGAGGCGGTAGCCGCCGATCGGGCCGCGGTCGGCGTGCACCGGATAGCCGAGTTCGCGCAGGCGGGCGATGTCCTGGCGGAGGGTGCGGTCGGTGATCGCGAGGCGTTCGGCCAGGTCACGGCCGGTGTGGGTGCGGTCCTGGAGGAGGGACAGCAGGCGCAGGAGGCGGGTTGTGGTGGAGGTCACATTTCACCTCGTGGATCGGCCGGATCATTAGGAATGATATCCAGCCTAATCGGGTCATACCTTTATCTCAACGGATCGAAACGACCTGAGAGGCAAGAACAATGAGCAGCAACCCGCAGACCGAGACCACTCCCGCCGTCGCCCTCGCCCCGGTCTGGCGCGATGTGCTCGCCGCCTCGCACCGGGCGCTCATCGAGGTGGTCGCCGGTGTCGGCGACGACCAGTGGGACAACGTCACCCCGTGCTCGGAATGGACTGTGACGCAGGTGATCCAGCACGCGGCGGGCGATCAGCTGGCCTGCGCCAAGTTTCTCGGGATCGGGGATGGCCCGGCGTACAACCCGTTCGAGCCGTCGGGCAGCATCGAGGGCAAGGCGGCCGAATTGGTTTCCGCCGCAATCGAACCCACCGCCACCGCCTGGGCCACCGTCTCCGACGACACCGAGACTGTGCCCACCCCGCTGCCGCACGGCGAACTCCCCACCCCGGTCGCCGGAGTCATGTGCGCCCTCGACGCTGCCGTGCACGCCTGGGACATCGCCGTCGGCACCGGCCAGCCCTCGCCGCTCACCGATGAACTGGCCGGGCACCTGCTGACCGCCGCCACCGGGCTGATCGAGCCGCTGCGCAACTATGGCGTCTTCGCGCCGGTCGTCACCGACGTTCCCGAGACCGATACCCCGGTCGTCGCCGAGTTGCTCGCCTACCTCGGCCGCACCCCGCGGGTCTGATCCCCGGACCTGCGGTGATGGAGCGGGTCGTCGGTCCGGGTAGACTCCCTCTCTCGTGAGTCTCACCCTCGGAATCGTCGGCCTGCCCAACGTCGGAAAGTCGACGCTGTTCAACGCCTTGACGCGCAATGACGTGCTGGCCGCGAACTACCCGTTCGCCACCATCGAGCCGAATGTCGGCGTGGTGCCGCTGCCGGACCCGAGGTTGCAGCAGCTGGCCGATATCTTCGGGTCCGAGCGCCTGGTTCCGGCCGTGGTGTCGTTCGTGGATATCGCGGGCATTGTGAAGGGCGCGTCCGAGGGTGCGGGCCTGGGCAACAAGTTCCTCGCCAATATCCGTGAGGCCGACGCCATCTGCCAGGTGGTGCGCGTCTTCGCCGACGACGACGTGATCCACGTGGACGGCAAGGTCGACCCGCTGTCCGACATCGAGGTGATCGAGACCGAGCTCATCCTGGCCGACCTGCAGACCCTGGAGAAGGCCGTCGTCCGGCTGGACAAGGAAGCCAAGGTCAAGAAGGACCGCAAGCCGGTGGCCGACGCCGCCAAGCAGGCGCAGGAGATCCTCAACAGCGGCAAGACCCTCTTCGCCGCCCGCGCCCAGGTGGACACCGAGCTGCTCAAGGAACTCTCGCTGCTCACCATCAAGCCGTTCCTCTACGTCTTCAACGCCGACGAGGCGATCCTCACCGACGAGGCCAAGAAGGAAGAGCTGAAGGCCGCCGTCGCCCCCGCCGACGCCGTCTTCCTCGACGCCAAGGTCGAAGCCGAACTCCTCGAACTCGACGAGGAATCCGCCCTCGAACTGCTGGAATCCATCGGCCAGACCGAGCCGGGCCTGCACGCCCTGGCCCGCGCCGGCTTCCACACCCTGGGCCTGCAGACCTACCTCACCGCCGGCCCGAAGGAAGCCCGCGCCTGGACCATCCACCAGGGCGACACCGCCCCCAAGGCGGCCGGCGTCATCCACACCGACTTCGAACGCGGCTTCATCAAGGCCGAAATCGTCGCCTTCAAGGACCTCCTCGAGGCCGGTTCCATGGCCGCCGCCAAGTCCGCCGGCAAGGTCCGCATGGAAGGCAAAGACTACGTCATGGTCGACGGCGACGTCGTCGAATTCCGCTTCAACGTCTAAAGGGTCATCGCAGCAGGCTAGTGTCC
>NZ_BJWY01000068.1 GCF_007990715.1 Nocardia seriolae NBRC 15557
TGTCGTTTCTGATCATCAGTGATATGCAGGGGGTCCCGGCTTTCTGCGGCTGGCGGCATCCCTGCTCGCCGCTGATCCTGCTGAGTCTGGGAATGCTCCCCGTCTACGTGTGGGCGGCCGCAGGGGCTATCGCTTGGAAGACCGCTCGGATCGCGTTGAGCCAGCGGTGGCGTCCTCGGTGGGGGATTGTTCTCGGAGGTTTGGTGTTCGTTCCGGGGGTCGTGCTCAGTCTTTACCTGGTGGCGGGCTACTGGTGGCCGGACGCCTGACCTCGTCCGCTACCGTCCACCCGAACCAGCCCGGACTGGAACGCCACAACCACCAGTTGCGCGCGATTCTGTACTCCGACCTTCGACATGGCGCGTTGCACATGGGTCCGGACGGTCAATGGGCTGACGTACATCTTCGAGGCGATCTCCTCGTTGGAGAGCCCCTCGGCGACCATGGCGACCACTTCACGTTCCCGGGCCGTCAGCACATCGAGCGATTCGGCAGCGCCGACCTGACTTTCGGGTCGGGCCAGATAGCGCGCGATGAGAGTGCGGGTGGCCGCGGGTGAGAGGAGCGCGTCACCGGCCGCGATGGATCGAATCGAGCGCAGCAGTTCTTCCGGCCCGACGCCTTTCCCGAGGAAGCCGCTGGCTCCGGCTCGAAGCGCCTGCGCCACATACTCATCGAGCTCGAAGGTGGTCAGGATCAGCACCCGGGTGTCGTGCAGCGTCTCGTCACCGCAGATCTGCTGGGTGGCGCTGAGACCGTCGACCCCCGGCATGCGAATGTCCATGACCACCACGTCCGGCCGGGTGGCCCGAGCCAATTCGACTGCCTCCCGGCGATGCCGACGACCTCCATATCGTCGGCCGAGTCGATCAACAGCCGAAAGGTCCCCGCCAGCAGGGCTTGGTCGTCGGCCAGCAGCACTCGAATCGTCATTGTGGCTCCAAGGGAAGTTCGGTGGTGACTTCGAATCCGCCGTCCGGCCTGTGCCCGGCCCGGAGGTGCCCGCCCACGGACGCGGCCCGTTCGTTCATGCCGATCAGCCCGTACCCCGCGATCTCCGAATCCTCCTCGCCCCGTACGGGTTCGGCCTTCCCGTCGTCGACGACACAGATGGTCAGCAACAGCCGCGAGTACACGAGCCGAACCGTCGCGTTCGCCGTCCCCGCATGCTTGGTGACATTGGTCAGCGCCTCCTGAATGATCCGGTAGGCCGTCAGATCGGTCCCCGGCGAGAGCGGCCGGGACGCGCCGCTCACGATCAATGTGGTTGCGAGCCCGGCACGTTCGAACGACGCCAGCAGCTCCGGCAGTTGATCGAGCCCCGGCGTCGGCTCCAGAGGCGCGTCGCTGTCGTCCTCCCGCAGCAGCCCCACGGTCGCCTCGAGCTCCCGCAGCGCCGCCGCGGTGGTGTCGGCGAGCTGGTCCAGCATCTCCTGCGCCTGCTCGGGTTTGCTCTGCAGAAGATATGCGGCCGTGGACGCCTGCGCGTGCGCGAGCGCCATGTGATGCGCCACGATGTCGTGCAGTTCCCGCGCGATCCGAACCCGCTCCTCACCGACCCGCTGCCGCGCCTCGTCCTCCCGCGTCCGTTCGGCGAGCTCGGCCCGCGCGTGCAGCGCCGCGAGATAATCGGCCCGGTTCCGCGTCGCCTCGGCCAGCGCCCCCGCGACCAGCAGCCCCGCGACCAGCAGGCCCGCGACCAGCAGGCCCGCGACCAGCAGGCCCGCGACCAGCAGCCCCGCGACCAGACTGATCCGCGCCCCGGTGAGTATCGCGTCCGAGTGGCGAAAGCACGTCGAGATCACCAGCGCGACCGCCGCCACGGGCCCCGCGACCTTCGCCGTCCGCGCGTCCACCCACCGCCCCAGCGAGTACACCGCCACCAGCGCCGCCCCCGCACTGATCACCGAAAGCTCGAATCCCGAAGCGGCAATGGCCATCCCGCACGCCGTCGTCACCCCCAGCACGGCCCGCGGATAGCGCCGCCGCCACAGCAAGGCCAGCGACGCCAGCGCGGACAACACGATCACCGTCGGCGCGGGCGGCCGATAGATGATCGCGCCGCCCTCGCCCCCCGTTGAACCCCGCCCCGAACCCGGCCGCGAGATCGTCGTACGCGCGCCGCTGCGTCGCCGAGGTGGGCTGCGATTCATCACCGGGCATCCCGAGTTCGAGACTGCTCACCGGCAGCGCCAGCACACCGAGCCCGATCAGGCTCAGCACCAGCACCGCGACCGGCCGCCGGATCACGAACCGCGCCCACCGCGTCCCCATGTTCAGCGACTCACCGGCTTCGGGAACCGTGTTCTCGCGCAGGCTCTTCCGGAACGCGCGCGGCATGACCGCACGAACGTGATCATCAGCACGACGGCCGCGATCACGATGCCGACAACCTCTGTCGCCCCGCCCATTGCGGGCTCGGCCTGCAAGGCCGTGCCGCCGATCTCCACGCTCAGCCCCTCGGCCCGGCCCTTGTCGACCGCCGAGGTCAGCGCGTCCTTGGTGGCGTCGGTGAGGTCGGCGCCGGTGGCCCCGTAACTCACGGTGGCGTACGCGGTGCTCCCGTTCTTGCTCACCGCCCCGGTCTGGAAGGGATCCAGCACCCCCTTCACCTGCCCGCCGCCGGACGCGTCGGCGATGACCCGCTCGACCGCGGCGCGATTGGCATCGGAGGTGATCTGCTGCCCGTCGGGCGCGACGAAAACGATACGGGCCTGTGCCCCATCGGATTCGGTGCCCGGGAACCGCTCACCGAGCAGATCGAACGCCTGCTGCGATTCGGTGCCGGGAATGGCGAAGGAGTCGGGGGGGAGTGCTGGGCGCCCGGGCCGCGCCGACCGCGCACGCGGACAGGATGCCCAACCAGAGCAGGACGACGAGCCGGCGCTTCTCGAAGGCGAAGCGGCCCAGCCGGTACAGGAGTTTGGCCATGTACCCCAGGCTCGCCGAGCGGTTCCGTAGTCCGGATCGTCCGAGGGGAGGCCGTGGCGGGTACTGCGAATGCAGTACGCGGCCGGGCGTCGTACTGAACGCGGACGACGCCCGAGCCCGCGAGTATCAGCGCATCAGGGCGCGACCGAACCCCAGTCGGCGAACCCGGTCGGATCGTGGCGGCCCAGGCTGCCGTGCTCGAACAGCCCCCAGCCCTCGGCGTCCCCGCAGCGCGCCTTGCCGACGTGGTCGATGACACCGAACGGAATCCGCCCCGCGATGGCGGGATCGGTCAGGTCGTAGAGCCTGCTCTCGACCCACTCGCGTCCCTTCCACTGCCCGTGCTGCCAGTCCGGGTCGCCGCCGTAGCCGCACCCGACATTGAGCGCCATGAACGTCCCCGCCTCGACCTCGAGTTCGAGCGGCTTGCCCTCGGCCGTGGTCAGGTCCAGCCGCACCTTGGTCGGAATGCGGGTCCCCGGCTTGTAGGTCAGATGCACACGCGGCCAGCCGAGTTGCTCGATGCGCCCGTCCCTCCAGATCCGGGTCGCGTCATTGAGCGTGCGGAACCCGTTGGGCTCCTCCTGCACGATGACGATGATCGAGAACTCGTCGAACAGCAGCGGCACGTACAGCCACCAGAAGCCTTCGGACGGTTCGGAAGCCAGCCGCCCCGGGTGATCGGACTCGCCGACCGGGCGGATACCCCACGACCGGTCCCGGGTGCCGCACCACGCGGACGGGTCCACATTGATATCGGTCCCGTCGACATTCAATGTGCCAGACCAGGTTCCGACCTGGGCGAAGCGCTGCGCGTCGATGATCGGCCGGTGCACCCCGGTGAGAATGGTGTGCGGCTGTTCGGCCACGGCCGGGAAGGAACCCTCCCAGGTCAGGTCGAACGAGAGGTCCTCGTGCTCGCACAGCACCCGGATCTTCTGCAGCGGTTCGACGATCTCGATCCGGTACCCGCCGACCTTCGGCTCCAGGCTGCGCTCGGCCAGCGCGTCCGAGAACCGCACGGCCCGTTGGGTATCCCCGCGCCGGACGGTGGCGAACGCATCGGTCACCCCCAGGTTCGGGTACACGCCGAACCCGGTGACCAGGAAGGTGTCGCTGCCCTTGTCCAAGGCGTTGAAGTAGTTGCGGTCGTAGAAGTTCCGATCACTGGTCCCCACCCGCGACATGGACAGCGGGGTCTGGTGGATCGGGTATTCGTCGAGCGAGTTGATCTGATTCTGCGTCATCTCTCAATCCCACGAGTAGGTGCCGTCGAGCATGGCTTCGAGCAGTTGCCGGTGCATCACGTAGTCGTCGCGGTCGTCGGTGTCGGCCGCCTCGCCGAAGTGGATCATCCGTCGCCGGATGCGGGCCATCACGATCCCGTGCCGGAGCGCGGCATACATGAGGTACCAGTCCATATCGCGCGGCGCGTGCCCGCTGGCCTCCTCGTAGAGCTTCTCCACGTCGGCGCGCCGCATGTAGTCCGCCAGGCCCGGCTGATCGAAGCGGGTGGCGATGTCCTGGAAGAACCGGTGGATCAGGATGGTCCACGCGACGTCGAGCTCGCGCGGCCCGATGGCGGCCATCTCCCAGTCCAGCACCGCGACCGGATCGAATTCGTCGAACATGACATTGCCCGGCCGGGCATCGCCCCAGCTCAGCACATCCGGTCCGGTATCGGTGGGGAAGTTGGCCTCGAGCCAGTCGAAGGCGCGCTCCAGCAACGGAATCCGGTAGCCGTCGCGCGCGAGCGCCCAGTCGTACCACGCCTTCTGCGCCTCGAAGTGCCGCCGCAGCGCCGAGCCCTCACCATCGAACATCGGAAACCGTTGCGCCGGATCGGGAATCGTGTGCACCTTGGCAATGATCTCGACCGTGCGGCGCGTCACCTCGTAGCGCTGCTCCGGGGTCGCCTCGTGCAGCCATCCCACGAACACGTAGGGCGGATTGTCCTCGGGCACCCGCCCGCTCACCCGCCGCATGACGAAGAACGGCGCGCCCAGCACATTGTCGGTGCCGGTCTCCAGCCAGCACAGCGGCGGCACCGGCAGATCGGTGGCCTCGGCGAACCCGGCCATCACCGCGAATTGCGTTGCCAGATCGTATTTCTCGAATACCGGGAAGGAGTCCTGATCCGGCGCCAGCCGCGCCACGAACGACCCGCCGGCCGCCGTTCCGCCCTCGGTCCATTCGGCGTCGAACAGCAGCGTGGTGCTCGACATGCCGCCCGCCTGCGGGCGGGTGATCGAGGTGACCCGCGGCGGCTCGTCGGCGGCGACCTTGGTTCCGAGCCACTCGGCCAGTTCCGCGGCGAGTTCGTCGAGATTCTGGCCGGAGACCGTGAGTTCCATCCGCTGGTTGGGATCGGCGTTGGCCGAAGTCATTATGTCCTCCCTGCACGGGTGTGGTAAGCGCCCGTTCGGCACGTCGAGGGAAATGTAACCCGTTCTAAATGCTCCCGTAAGGGGATCGGGGTGACCTGTTTCATCAGTACCGGTGACCGGGACGCCGCTTGGTCGTCGCCCGCCGCTCGTGCTGGCACGTAATCCTCGAGAAGTACTTCCTATCAGGCATATTCCGGGTCGTCTCAGGGGGAATCCGGAAGCGGCCCGGGGTCCGCGCCGCCTAGCGTCGGAGTTCCGGATGGAAGCGAGGGGATACGGGATGAGCGTGCAGACAATCGAATCCGCGACCGATCGGGCAGGGGGCGGGGGCGAACCCACACGGACCTGGAATCCGATGAGCCGCATCGCCTTCCGCTTCGGATTCCTGTACTTCGTGCTCTTCTGCGTCTCCTACCCGCAGATACTGATCGCCTTCGCCGGAGCGCTGCAACACCAGCTCGCGGCCGACTGGCCCAGCCTCTGGATGAGCCCGTCGCTGCCCGTGGTGAAGTGGGTGGGCCGCACCGTCTTCGGGGCCGATGTGGCGCTGCACGAAACGGGCAGCGGCGATCAGCAGATCTTCTGGGTCCTGCTGTTCTGCGTACTGGTGATCGCGGCGGCCGGAACCGTGCTGTGGACCCTGCTGGACCGCAACCGGCCCGGATACCACCGCCTGTCCGCGTGGTTCCTGCTGTTCATCCGGCTGTGCCTGGCCGGTCAGATGCTGGGATACGGCTTCGCCAAGGCGATTCCGAACCAGATGCCCGAGCCCGGGCTCGTCACCCTGCTGACCCCCTACGGCGATTTCGCGCCCCTGGGCGTGCTGTGGAGTCAGGTCGGGGTATCGCCGGTGTACGAGAGCCTGCTCGGCATCGCCGAGATTCTCGGCGGCCTGCTTCTGCTGCTGCCGCGCACCCAGCTGGCGGGTGTGCTGCTGAGCCTGGTCAGCATGACGCAGGTCTGGGTGCTGAACATGACCTTCGATGTGCCGGTGAAGCTGCTCTCGTTCCATCTCATGTTGCTCTGCCTGGTCCTGCTGGTACCGGAGGTGCCGCGGGTGGCCGCGCTGCTGACCGGCCGCGCGGCAGGCCCGGCCGCCACCCCGCAGCCGTTCCGCACCCGCCGCTCGGCGCGCGTGGCGGCCACCGCGCAGGTGCTGCTGGCCCTGTGGTTCTCGGCGGGCTATGTCTGGATCAGCATGGACAGCTGGCGCGAAACCCACGGCGAGAGCGCGAGATCCGAGCTGTACGGCATCTGGACCGTCGCCGACTTCACCCGTGACGGCCAGCCGGTGCCACCGCTACTGACCGACCAGACCCGCTGGCGGCGACTGGTTTTCGACCGGCCGCAGCTGGCCGTCGTGCAGCGCATGGACGACGAGCTGATGCCGTTCGGCGCGCAGATCGATACCGGTGCACACCATTTGGTGCTCACCGAAGGCAAGACGCACACGGTCCTGGCCGACCTCACCTACGAGCAACCCACTCCGGACCGCCTGATCCTGACCGGCGTCCTCGACGGCCACCCGGTCACCATCACGCTCCACCAGGTCGACCTCGACCGCCTGCCGCTGTACAAGTCCCGCGGCCTGCACCTGATCCAGGAGGACGGCAACTTCGGCAAGGGTCCGGGCGAGTGATCCGACCGCAGCCGCACCCGCCACGGTGAACTTCCTATCGATTCCGCCGTCGATTGCTGCGCGGAAGCCGGGCGATTGTCACCCGCCGCGGGCCACGCCGTAGGCTGGATCCTTGTGCAGCACGCCTCAGTCACCCCCGATGACCAGCCGGTTCCGGATTCGCAAGCCCCGGCCGGTGACCCGAATTACCTGGTCGGCCTCGATCTGAACGGCCGCCGCGTGGTCGTGGTCGGCGGTGGCACGGTGGCCCAGCGGCGGCTCGGACTGCTCATCGCCTCCGGCGCGGACGTGCACGTGATCAGCCGCGAGGTGACCCCCGCGGTCGAGGGCATGGCCACCTCCGGGCAGCTCACCGTCGAGTTGCGCGCCTACGCCGACGGCGATCTGGACGGCGCCTGGTACGTCATGGCCTGCACCGACGAACCCGAGACCAATGCGGCCGTGGTCGCCGAGGCCACCCGCCGCCGGGTGTTCTGCGTGCGCGCCGACACCGCCCGCCTGGGCACCGCGGTCACCCCGGCCACCGCCCGCTACGACGGCATGACCCTGGGCGTGCTCGCGGGCGGCCAGCACCGCCGTTCGGCCGCCGTGCGCAACGCGCTGCTCGAGGCGCTGCAATCCGGTGTGGTGACCGATGATTCGGCCCCCGTCACCCCCGGCGTCGCCCTGGTCGGCGGCGGGCCCGGCGACCCGGACCTGATCACCGTGCGCGGCCGCCGCCTGCTGGCCCGCGCGAATCTCGTTGTCGCCGACCGTCTCGCGCCGCCGGAGCTGCTGGCCGAACTCGGTCCCGACGTCGAGGTCATCGACGCCGCCAAGATTCCCTACGGCCGCGCCATGGCCCAGGAGCACATCAATGCCGCGCTCATCGAGGGCGCGAAGGCGGGCAAGTTCGTGGTCCGGCTCAAGGGCGGCGACAACTATGTCTTCGGCCGCGGTTACGAGGAACTCGAAGCCTGCGTCGACGCGGGCATCCCGGTGACCGTGGTCCCCGGCGTCACCAGCGCCATCTCGGTCCCCGCCCTCGCGGGCATCCCGGTCACCCACCGCGGCGTCACCCACGAATTCGTTGTCGTCAGCGGCCACGTCGCCCCCGACCATCCGGACTCCCTGGTCGACTGGCCCGCCCTGGCCAAACTTCGCGGCACCATCGTGCTGCTCATGGCCGTCGAGCGCATCGAGAAGTTCGCCGACGCCCTGATGTCCGGTGGCCGCGCCGCCGACACCCCGGCCACTGTCATCCAGGAGGGCAGCCTGCGCACCCAGCGCGTCCTGCGCGCGGATCTGGCCACCATCGCCGAACGGGTCCGCGCCGAGGGCATCCGTCCACCCGCCATCATCGTCATCGGCCCGACCGCCGGATTCACCGCGGGCGCACCGGACCAGGACCGCGCCTGACGGTGCCCAACGAGGTCGGTTGCCGGATCAGGCCATCCACTACAGTGGGCGCGTGCTCGATAACCCCACTGCGACGACGCAGTATCCGGTGCCCACACGGGCGTTCGGGCTCGCGATTCTCGTCCTCAGCGGACTTCAGCTGATGGTCGTGCTCGACGGCACCGTCATGATCCTGGCGCTGCCGCGACTACAGGAGCAGTTGGGTCTGTCCAACGCGGGCAGCGCGTGGACCGTGACCGCCTACGGTCTTCCGTTCGCGGGCCTCATGCTCCTGGGTGGGCGACTCGGCGACTCGTTCGGCCGCAAGCGGATGCTGATCCTGGGCGTCGCGTTGTTCACCCTCGCCTCGGCGCTGTGCGGCACCGCGCAGAACGAGGCGTGGCTGATCGCGGCTCGCGCCCTGCAGGGCACCGGTGCCGCGATCGCCGCGCCGACCGCGTTCGCGCTGGTCGCGAGCACCTACGCGCCCGGTCCGGCCCGCAATCAGGCGGTGGCCATCTTCGGATCCATGGTCGGCGTCGGCTCGGTCGGCGGTCTGGTGATCGGCGGTGCGCTCACCCAGGTGGATTGGCGCTGGATCTTCTGGATCAATGTGCCGATCGGCATTCTCATCGTGTGGGGCGCGATCTACCAGCTGCGCGACACCGCCCACCACCGCATGTCCATGGATGTGCGCGGCGCGATCCTGGGCACGGTGGCGTGTGTGTCGATCGTGTTCGGCGCGACCGAGGGACCCGAAATGGGCTGGGGCTCACCGATCATCCTGGGCACCCTGATCGGCGGCTTCGTCCTGCTGCTGGTGTTCATCCTCGCCGAGCGCGATGTCGACAACCCGCTGCTGCCGTGGTCGTTGTTCGACAGCCGCGACCGCGTGATCACCTTCGCCGCCATCTTCCTGGCCTCCGGCGTGCTCGGCGCGACCACCTTCTTCGTCGCCCAGTTCCTCCAGAACGTCTTGCGCTACAGCCCCTTGCAGGCGGGTCTGGCCAGCATCCCGTTCACCCTCGGCGCGGGCGTCGGCACCGCGGTGGCCTCCAAGGCGTGCATGTACATCCGGGCGCGCTGGCTGCTGCTGGCCGCGGCCGCGGTGCTGTCGGGCGCGCTGTATTTCGGTTCCACGCTGGACAGTTCGGCCGACTACTTCCCGACGCTGCTGGTCATGATGTCGATCGTGGGCTTCTGCATCGGCACCGCCATCGTGATCCTGCCGCTGTGCGTGCTGGTCGGGGTGGACATGGCCCACATCGGCCCGCTCTCGGCGGTCGGCCAGATGTTCATGAACATGGGCACGCCGTTCGCGGTCGGCGTGCTCAGCCCGGTCGCTCTCTCGCGCACCCTGTCGCTGGACAAGGGGGCCACCGGCAAGGTGAGCGAGATGACCCAGCATCAGATCGACGCGCTGGGCAGCGGGTACACCCTCGTCCTGCTGGTGTGCGCCATCGGCACCGCGATCATGGGTCTGCTCGCATTGACGTTGCGGTACACGCCGCAGCAGCTGGCCCAGGCGCAGCACGCGCAGGACGAGGCGCAGAAGAGTTAGGGCAGCGTGGTGACCGCGATCGCCGTTTCGGTCAGGCTGCCCAGGTAGATCCGGCCGTCCTGCTCGGCGACCCCGGTGACCATGGAGTAGTCGGTGCCCTCGCATTGCAGGTCATGGACCAGCGTGCCGTCGAAGTCGAAGGCCTGCACCCACACCGTGCGCGCCGCCTTCGGTTGCAGCGCTTCGGGAATCGCCCACACCAGCCGCCGCAGCACCCCGGGGAGCGGAAGCAGCAGGTCCAGCAACGGATTTCGCGGCGATACCAGCGCCACCCAGATCAGCCCGTCACTGCCCAGGCCCATATTGTCGGGGAAGGCGGGCAGGTTCTCCACGAAGTGGTCGTGGGTGCCCGCCTTCGGCCCGCTCAGCCAGTACCGGGTGATGCGGTAGCCGCCGGTCTCGGCCACCAGCACGCACGAGCGATCCGGCGCGAGCACGATGCCGTTGGCGAATTTCAGCCCGTCGACCAGCGTTTCGACGCTGCCGTCGGGATCGCGGCGCAGCAGCCGCCCGGTCTCGGAGTGCTCGAGCATGTCGCCCATGTACTCGCCGAGCTTCCAGTTGCGGGTCGACTCGGAGAAGTAGATCGTGTCGCCGTCGGCGACCACATTGCTGGTGAAGTTCAGGGGCACGCCGTCGATGTCGGTCTCGAGCACCTCGAACTGCCCGCCCGGCTTGTCCAGCCGCAGCAGTCCGCGCTCGGCGTCGCAGATCAGCAGTGCCCCATCGGGTTCGGCGTGCAGGCCCAGCGGCCGCCCGCCGGTGTTCCCGAGCGTCTCGACCGCGCCGTCGGCCGGATCGACGGCCACCAGGGTGCCGTCCGCGAGGCCCGCGACCACTCTGCCGTCGGCGGCGATCACCACATCCTCCGGCCCGGACCCGGGTAGCTCGAATCGTCGTACCGCCGGCATCGGTGGCGCACTGTGGTTTTCGCGGGCGCGTGGCGTCGCCTTGGGCGGGCTCCAGCGCCGGGGCTGCATAGACATGACCCAATTCAACCGCGACGAGGCCGACTCTTGGGTGTCAACAGATGTTGGCATACACTCGTGGGCGTGACTGTGGAGCAGAGTCCGCGGCGGTCCGACGCCACCCGCGCGGCGATTCTGGAGGCGGCGCGGCATCGCTTCGCCGCCGACGGGTACCGGAAGGCGACCATCCGGGCCATCGCCGCCGATGCCGGGATCGACCCGTCGATGGTGATGCGCTACTACGGCAACAAGGACGGATTGTTCGACGCCGCCCTCGATATCGACCTGGAGTTGCCCGATCTCAGTGCGGAGAAACGGGATTCGCTGGGCGCGCAGATCGCCGACCGTTTCTTCGAGCTCTGGGAGCAGCCGCCGACCAGCGAAATCCTGCTCACCCTCATGCGTTCCGCGCTGAGCGACGAGATGGTGGTGGAGCGCACGCAGCGGATCTTCGCCGAGCAGCTGATGCCGGCGGTGCTGCGCTTCGGCGACCCGTTCGACGCCCCGCGCCGCGCCGGGCTGATCGCCACCCAGATTCTCGGGCTGGCCCTGTGCCGGTACGTACTGCGGCTCCCGCCGGTGGTCGCGCTCACCCGCGAGCAGATCGTGGCCGACATCGGGCCGACGATTCAGCGCTACCTCACCCTCGGCACCGACTGACCAGTGGTGAAAGCCACCGTGCCGGAGGGCTTTTCTCCGGCCCGAACTTCGGTCACACTGCCCCGATGGGGATGAGCCTGCACGCGGATCTGCTGGACCGCTGGACGAAACTGGCCGGGCCGGGCGCGCCCGCGGTGGGGGAGGACCTGGTCCGCCGCTACAGCGAGCCGCACCGCCGCTACCACACCGTCGAACATCTGGCCGCCATGCTGGCCGTCATCGACGATCTGGCCGCCGACGCCGCGGACCTGGACGCGGTCCGCTACGCCGCCTTCTTCCACGACGCCGTCTACGCCATGGACGGCGGCGACAATGAGGAGGCCAGCGCCCGGCTGGCCGAAACCACGCTGCCCGCAATGGGTGTCGCCCCGGAAACGGTGGCCGAGGTGGCCCGCCTGGTCCGCCTCACCGGCGGTCACCACCCCGACCCGTCCGACCGCAACGGTGCCGTCCTGTGCGACGCCGACCTCGCGATCCTGGCCGCCGCACCGCCGGTCTATGCCGCCTATACCGCCGCCGTCCGCGCCGAATACGCCCACGTGCCGGACGATCTGTTCCGGCCCGGCCGGGCCGCGGTGCTGGGCGCCCTGGCCGATCAGCCGGCCCTGTTCCGCACCCCCACCGGCCGCGCTCGCTACGAGGACGCGGCGCGGGCGAATCTCGCCGCCGAACTCGCCACGCTCACCGCCTGATCAGCGGGTGCCGTACTTGTAGGTCTGCTTGCGCAGCTTGAGGTAGACCATGATCTCGGCGTGGCGGACCCCGGCCAGGCCGCGAATTCGATTGGACACCAGGTCCAGCAGGTCTTCGTCGTTCGGGCAGACGGCCTCGCAGAGGATGTCGTAGCGGCCCGCGCAGACCACCACGTAGGTGATCTCCTCGATGGTGGCCAGGATGTCGGCGACCGGCTGCACCGGCCCGTCGACGGTGATGGCGATCATGGCCTGCCGGAACAGTCCGACCTGGAGCGGATCGGTGACGGCCACGATCTGGATGACCCCGCCGTCGGACAGTTTCTGCACCCGCTGGCGCACGGCGGCCTCGGAGAGCCCGACGGCCTTCCCGATGGTGGCGTAGGCGCGCCGCCCGTCCTCTTGGAGTTGGGCGATGATGCGCTTGGAGACGTCGTCGAGATTCGGCGTTCCCCGGCCGGAGGTCTGGTCGGTCACGTGATCATCCTTCCCGATGGGCACGGTACGTTGGACAGCGACGCCGGATTCGGCGATTTTCGGTCCGACAAGGATGATCTCCCGTGAAGTACGTTCCCCGCGCGGCGTTGTTCCTGGCCGTTCCCGCGCTGCTGTTCGCATTGCCGTGGTGGCTGCTGGTGTACACGGCCCTGTCCGGTCCATGGTTCTGGCTCGGCACCGCGGTTTTCCTGCTCGGTTATTTTGCTCTTCCCGCGGGCATGTTGCTCGGTCACGGCGCGCGGCAGTCGGATACGGCCGCGCTGATCGGCGACACGCTGCTGGGCGTGATGTGGGTGGTGTTCACCTGGTCGGTGATCGGCGCGGTCGCGCGCGGGGTGCTGACGGTGGCGGGTGTGGACGATCCGGCGCGCTCGCGCCTTGTCGCGATCGCCGTGGCGGCCATCTCGATCGGGCTGAGCGCGTGGGCCGTCTACGAGGCGCGCAGGTTGCCGCGGGTGCGCGCGGTCGAGGTGGAGATCCCCGGTCTGGGTGCGGGTTTGGACGGGCTGCGCCTGGTGGTCGTGACCGACACCCATTACGCGGCGACCGATCGGCTCGGCTGGTCGGAGCGGGTGGTCGCCGAGGTCAATGCGCTGCGCCCCGATATCGCCTGCCACGCCGGTGATCTCGCCGACGGCTCGGTGGAAAAGCGCCGGGCGCAGGTGGATCCGCTGGGCAAGGTGGAGGCCGAGTACGGCCGCTACTACATCACCGGCAATCACGAGTACTTCGGCGACGCCCCCGGCTGGATCGACCACATGTCCGGCCTGGGCTGGCGGCCGCTGCGCAACGAGCACCAGGTCATCACCCGCAATGGTGACTCCCTGGTGCTCGCCGGGATCGACGATCCCACCGGCGCGGGCCTGCCCGGCCACGGCCCCGATATCGACGCGGCCCTGACCGGGGCCGACCCCGCCCACCCGGTGATCCTGCTGGCCCACCAGCCCAAGCAGGTCACCGACGCGGTGAAAGCCGGTGTGGCCCTGCAAATCTCGGGCCACACCCACGGCGGTCAGATCTGGCCCTTCCGCTACCTGGTCCGCCTGGATCAGCCGGTGGTGGCCGGACTCAGCCGTCACGGTGACCACACTCAGCTCTACACCAGCCGCGGTACCGGCTTCTGGGGCCCGCAACTACGGCTGTTCGCGCCCAGTGAGATCACCGTGCTGATCCTGCGTCAGCTGTCGAAGCCCAATCCCGTGTAGTCCAAGGTCTTCAGCCACAGATTCCGCCGCCCCTGGTGGGCGTCGGCGCGGGCCAGGGACCAGCGGGTGAGGTGAATTCCCGCGGAGCGCAAGGGCTCCGGGGGCAGCGGCAGCGGCCGGGAACGGACCATGCGCAGCCGGGTGCGTTCGGTGTCCAGGCCCCACAGCTGGTCGAGCATGACCTCCGCGCCGAAGCGGGTCGCGCCCACGCCCAGGCCGGTGTAGCCGGCGACGTAGACGAGCCGGCCCTTGTAGGCCGATCCGAAGAAGGCGCAGAACCGGCCGCAGGTGTCGATGACGCCTCCCCACCGGTGGGTGAAGCGCAGACCGTCGAGCTGGGGGAAGGTCTGGAAGAAGTGCTGTGCCAGGGTCTCGAAGGTGGCCTCGTTGTATTCCAGGGTCGGGGCTATGCGGTTACCGACGTGGTAGATCGCGTCGTACCCGCCGAACAGAATGCGGTTGTCGCTGGTCAGGCGGTAGTAGTGGAACCGGTAGGAGGCGTCGCCCAGACCCATGCGCGAGTTCCAGCCGATGCTGCGGAGCTGCTCGGCGGACAGCGGCTCGGTCATGAGCGCGTAGTCGTAGACCGGCACCACGTGCCTGGTCACCTTTGGCACCGGACCCGCGAAGGCGCTGGTGCACAACGCGACTCGCGGTGCGCGCACCTCACCGTGCGGGGTGTGCAGGGTCAGCGTGCCGCCGTAGGACTTCGAAATGCGTTGCACGGGAGTGCCTTCGAATATCCGTACCCCCGCTTCGACACAGGCGCGCCGCAATCCCCAGGCCAGCCGGGCCGGATCCAGCATGGCCACGCCGTCGCGGTCCCACCAGCCGCCCAGATAGGTGGGGGAGTGCACCATGCCCTGTACCTGGGGCGCGTCCAGCAATTCGGTGCGGTGGCCCAGTGATTCGGCGGCCGCGTGGCTCTCCTCGAGCCATTCGAGCTCGTGCGGCGCGGTGGCGACTTCCATTTCCCCGGTGCGCTCGAAATCGCAGTCGATGCGATAGCGCGCGATGGCCCGCTCGATCTCGTCGAGATTGGTGCGGCCCAGGCGTTCCAGCTCCCCGATCTCGTCGGGAAAGCGTTCCAGCCCATTGGCCAGCCCGTGGGTCAGGCTGGCGGCGCAGAAGCCGCCGTTGCGGCCCGAGGCCGCGTGCCCGCACAGCCCCGATTCCAGCAGCACCACATCGGTGCCGGGATTGCGCTCCTTGGCCAGCAGTGCGGTCCACAGTCCGCTGTAGCCGCCGCCGATGACGGCCAGACCCGCGTCGGTGGCGGCGGTCAGGGGGTCCGTGGGGGTCGGCCGCTCGGGCCGGTCGGTCCAGTACGGCGTCGGCGCTGCATCGATGAGTGCCGACGCCCACAGTTTGCTTCCTTTGGCCGACATGGCCGATCAACTCCTTCTCTTTTGTGCCGGAATACGGCGAATCAACTGTGAAAACTCTTCCGGGATTCGACCCGGACCCCATTTACCTACGGCCGCACCGGGGTATGCGAAAGCCGCCGATGGTCACCGGTGAGACGGGACCAGTCGGCGGCTTGCGAAAGAGTCAGCTGGTGGCGGCGCGATCTTCGGAGCGGCGAGGCATGCGCACGATGGAACGCAGTTCCTGCGTCAACATCATCGGCCGGATCATTTCCGCCTCCTCCTGTGCCACGAGGATAACCCAGAAATGATTAACCGGCGTGCCCGTCGGCGACCGTGAGCGCGTGGTCGAGAATGGCGAGGCCCTCCTTGGCCTCGGCCTCGGAGATGGTGCACGGCGGCACCACGTGCAGGCGGTTGAAGTTCACGAACAGCAGCAGTCCCGCGGCCTTGGCGGCCGCGACCGCCTCGGTCATGGCCGGGCTGCTCCCGCCGTAGGGGGCCAAGGGGTCCCGGGTGGCGCGATCGCGGACCAGCTCCACGGCCCAGAACACGCCCAGACCCCGGACCTCGCCGACACTCGGGTGCCGTTCGGCGATTTCGCGCAAGCCGGGCCCGATCACCCGCTCGCCCATGTCGGCCGCGTTCTCGACGATGCGTTCCTCGGCCATGGCATTGATGGTCGCGACCGCCGCGGCCGTCGCGAGCGGATGCCCGGAGTAGGTGAGCCCGCCCGGATACGGCCGGTCGTCGAAGGTCGCGGCGATGTGCGGCGCGATGGCCACGCCGCCCAGCGGCACGTAACCGGAGTTGACGCCCTTGGCGAAGGTGATCAGATCCGGCACCACGTCACCCGCGTGCTCGATGGCGAACCACGTTCCGGTCCGGCCGAATCCGGACATCACCTCGTCGGCGATGAACACGATGCCGTACCGGTCGCACAGTTCGCGCACCCCGGCCAGATAACCCGGCGGCGGCACCATGATTCCCGCGGTGCCCGGCACCGACTCCAGAATGATGGCCGCGATGGTGCTCGGCCCCTCGAAGGCGATGGTCTGCTCGAGGTGTTGCAGCGCCCGTTCGGTCTCCTCGGCCTCGGTGGTCGAATGGAACTGCGAGCGGTACAGGAACGGCCCGAAGAAGTGCACGACCCCGGCATTACCGTGATCATTGGGCCAGCGCCGGGGATCGCCGGTCAGATTGACCGCGGTGTCGGTGCCGCCGTGATAGGACCGGTAGCGCGAGAGCACCTTGTACCGCCCGGTGTGCAGCCGCGCCATGCGCACCGCGTGCTCGACCGCGTCCGCGCCGCCATTGGTGAAGAACACCCGGTTCAGCTCGCCGGGCGTGCGCTCGGCGATCAGCCGCGCCGCCTCCGAGCGCGCGTCGTTCACATACGCCGGGCCGACGGTGCACAGCGTGGCCGCCTGCTCCTGGATGGCGGCCACCACCTTCGGATGCTGGTGCCCGATATTGGTGTTCACCATCTGCGAGGAGAAGTCCAGCAGCCGGCTGCCCTCGCCGTCCCACACGTAGCAGCCCTGGGCCGCGGTGATCACCATGGGATTGAGCGACTTCTGTGCCGACCACGAGTGGAAGACGTGCTCGCGGTCCAGTTCGCAGGCGCGGGCGGCGCGTTCGCGCGCCGCCTCCGGAGTCAGGCCATTGGGGAGGGTCATCGCATGTCCTTCCGTATCTCAGCCCTTGGGCGCTGCGGTGTCAGTGGTTCTGGGGGAAGCCGAGATTCAGGCCGCCGTGGCTGGGATCGAGCCAGCGCGTGGTGACGGCCTTGGTGCGGGTGAAGAAGTGCACTCCGTCGGTGCCGTGCGCGTGGGAATCGCCGAACAGGGAGTTCTTCCAGCCCCCGAAACTGTAGTAGGCCATGGGAACCGGAATGGGGACATTGATGCCGACCATGCCGACCTCGACCTCGTTGTGGAATCGTCGTGCCGCGCCACCGTCATTGGTGAACAGGGCGGTGCCGTTGCCGTAGGGACAGGCGTTGATGAGGGCGAGCGCTTCGTCGTAGCTGTCCACCCGGACCACCGAGAGCACCGGGCCGAAGATCTCGTCGGTGTAGACGGTCATATCCGTGGTGACATGGTCGAGAATCGTCGGTCCCAGCCAGAATCCGTCGGACTCGCCGTCGACGGCCACCCCGCGGCCGTCGAGAACCACGGTGGCTCCGGCGGATTCGCCCGCGCCGATGTAGGAGGCCACCTTGTCGCGGTGCGCCCGGGTCACCAGCGGTCCCATATCGGTGCCGCGGGTGCCGTCGCCGGTGCGAATGGTCTGGGCGCGCGCGGTGATCCGGGCCACCAGGTCGTCGGCGACGGAACCCACCGCCACCAGCGCGCTGATCGCCATGCAGCGCTCACCGGCCGAGCCGAAGCCCGCGTTCACCGCGGCGTCGGCGGCCAGGTCCAGATCGGCGTCGGGCAGCACCACCATGTGGTTCTTGGCCCCGCCGAGGGCCTGCACCCGCTTGCCGTGCGCGGTGCCGCGCTCGTAGACGTAGCGGGCGATCGGGGTCGAGCCGACGAACGAAACCGCCTTGATGGCAGGGTTTTCCAGCAGCTCGTCCACCGCCGCCTTGTCGCCCTGCACGACATTGAAGACACCGTCGGGCAGTCCGGCCTCCTGCCACAGCTCGGCCATCCACAGCGATGCCGAGGGATCCTTCTCACTCAGCTTGAGCACCACGGTGTTCCCGGCCGCGATGGCGACGGGGAAGAACCACATGGGCACCATGGCCGGGAAGTTGAACGGCGAGATGACCGCCACCGGTCCCAGCGGCTGGCGCACCGAAAAGATGTCGACCTTGGTGGAGGCGTTCTCGGTGTATCCGCCCTTGAGCAGATGCGGTATGCCGCAGGCGAATTCGACGATCTCCAGGCCCCGGGTCACCTCGCCCAGGGCGTCGGAGAGCACCTTGCCGTGCTCGCTGGTGATGATGGCCGCCAGCTCTTCCTTGCGCTCGTTGAGCAGCTCGCGGAACCGGAACAGCACCTGGGTGCGCTTGGCCAGGGAGGCGTCGCGCCAGGCCGGGAAGGCGGCCGCGGCCGCGTCGACCACGGTGCGCACGTCGGCGGCGGAGGCCAGGGCGAGCTGCCCGGTCACCACACCGGTGGCGGGATTGGTGACGGGCGCGGTCGCCGTGCTGGAACCGGCGAAGGGTTTGCCGTCGAGCCAGTGTGCGATGGTCTGCATGTCTCCTCGTTCCCTACTCTCTGATGCGTCCGTTCCACTCTGCGGCATTACCGGCCGGTTGATTCCCGACATTGTGTGCGCTGTTTCGAACTTCGTTTTACGATTCGTCGGTGCTCCTCACCGTTGCTGGCGTCGTAGCGATGCCGGTCGTGCGTGCCGGGCAGCCCGAGATCGCGGGCGGCGGCTCGCTGGATCGACCGGTGCGGTGGGTGCATGTCAGCGAACTGCCCGACGTCGCCCGGTTGCTGGTCGGGCGGGAACTGATTCTCACCACCGGCCAGGCGCTGGCCGGTGACGACACCGACACCGTCGCCTATCGGGAATCGCTGGCCGCCGCCGGGGTGTCGGGGCTGATCGTCGAATTGGGCACCTACGTGCGGGAATTGCCGCCGACGGTGGCGAAGACGGCCGATCGGCTGGGGCTGCCGGTGGTGGCGCTGCACCGGGTGGTGCGCTTCGTGGAGGTCACCGAGGCGGTGCACCGGGTGATCGTGGCCGACCAGTACGCGGAACTGGAATTCGCGCGCACCGTGCACGAGACCTTCACCGCGCTGAGCGTGCGGCGGGCCTCGCTGGCCGAGATCGTCAAGACCGCTGCCGGGATGCTGGACGCCTCGGTGGTGCTCGAGGACCTCACCCACCGGGTGCTGGCGCTGACCGCCCGCCACACCGGCACCCCGGCCCTGCTCGACCAGTGGGAGTCCACCTCCCGCATGCTCTCCGACGCCGACCCGAATGTGGTTCCGGTGGGCCCGCATACGCAGCGCTGGGGTCGGCTCATCCTGCGGTCGAGCCGGGTGCCCACCGCGCGCGCCCGCATGGTCCTCGAACGCGCCGCCCAGACCCTCACCCTGCACCGCATGATCGAGCGCGACCGCTTCGGGCTGCACCGGCAGGCGCAGACCGGGCTCATCGACGACATGGTCGACGGCCGCCTCACCGATGAGCGCGACGCCGTGGCGCTGGCCGCCGCCCTCGGTCTGGCGCGGCGCGCCCGCTACGTCCCCCTGGCCGTGGATGTCGCGACCGCGGCCGAATCCGATCCGGTGGCCCAGTCGGATCCGGTGGCGCAATCGGATCCGGTGGCCCAGCAACGCCGGACGGCCGCGCTGCTCGACGCCGCCCAGCACGGGGTGGCGCTGGCCAAGGCGACCGCGCTGGCCGCCCCCGAGCACGGCAATCGAATCACCATGGTGCTGGCCATCTCCCGCAGCGGCGACCTCGACGCCGCCCTCGCCGCGGTCTGCGCCGCCGTGCTCGCCGAGATCCGCCGCGTCGCGGGCGTCGAACGCGCCGTGATCGGCGTCGGCGCCGAATCCGACTCCCTGCTGGACACCGCCCGCGAACTCGCCCAGGCCGCCCACGTCGCCGAAGTGGCCCTGTCCCTGGACTCCTCCACCCCCCGCTCCTTCTACCGCAGCGGCGACGTCCGCCTGCGCGGCCTGCTCTCCCTCATCCGCGACGAGCCCGGCGTCCAGCGCTTCGCCGAAACCGAACTCAGCGCCCTGCTCCGCCACGACATCCGCAATGCCACCGACCTCACCCGCACCCTCCGCCAATTCCTCGACCTCGCGGGCAACAAAACCGAACTCGCCAAACGCCTCACCATCAGCCGCCCCACCCTCTACGACCGCCTCTCCCGCATAGAACGCATCCTCGACGTAGACCTCGACGACGGCGAAACCCGCACCTCCCTCCACACCGCCCTCCTCATCCGAGACCTGGCCACCTCCAAACCCGCCTGATCCACTGCGGCCCAACGCGTGCCGGATGAGGTCTATCGGCCCTCTGCGGGATGCCCGAGTCGACCGACACTGAGGCATGTCCGGATATCGGTCCGGTCGAGTCGATACAGGAGACATGATGAAGGTCGAGGACGTTCTGACGGCGGCCCGGGACTCGCTGACTGTGAAGCGGGTGTTCGCCGAGCCCATCGAGCGAGACGGGACCACGGTGGTCGTGGCAGCCGCGGTGGCCGGTGGCGGGGGTGGCGGTGGCGGCACCGACAAGGAAGGCCAGGAGGGGTCCGGGGTCGGCTTCGGCATCGGAGCCAAACCGGTCGGCGCCTTCGTCCTGAAGGACGGGCGCGTGGACTGGAAACCGGCCCTCGACGTCAACCGGCTGGTACTGGTGGCCGGAATGGTCGTGGTGGCGATCCTCATCGCCGGAGCCCGCATCGTCCGATATCAGACGACTCGGTAGCCGCGGGTTCACGCGGCAAAGTCGCCGTCGGCCTGGCCATCGAGGAGGAGGGCATCGGCCTCGAGTCTGACCCGGGGCCCGCGGAGTTCGATCTCCGGGTGGATCCCCGATGCGCGCGAACCCCGTTGGATGGTTGTGTCGAACCAACGGCAGCGGAAGGAAACCCACGTGACCATCGCGGTCTACACCACCTGGCTATGGATGGCCTTCGAAATCGCCCTGCGGGTGCGGGATCGCCTGCGCGGCACCGGTTCCACCGCGGGGGACGGGCATACGCGGCTGGCGATCTTCCTGCTGCTGGCGGCGGCGATGACGGTGGCGAGCTGCGCCGGAATCCTGCTTCCGGCCGACAGCCCGCTGCGGTTCCCCGGCCCGGCGCTGCCGTGGCAGGTCGTCGGGGTCACCCTGATGTGGCTGGGACTGTTCCTGCGCGGCTGGGCGATCGCGGTGCTGGGCAAGCACTTTCGCACCACGGTGGAGGTCGACGCCGATCAGCCGGTCATCACCACCGGCCCCTACCGCTGGATCCGGCACCCCTCCTACACCGGCATCCTGCTGCTGACCCTCGGCTTCGGGCTGGCCGCGGACAACTATCTGTCGCTCGTGCTCACCACCGTGAGCCCCGCCTACGCCTTACTGCGGCGCATCACCCTCGAGGAGCGGACGCTCGTCTCGACGCTGGGCGCGCCCTACGAGACCTACCGCCACACCACCAAACGCCTGGTCCCCGGCCTCTGGTGACCGCTACGTCGGGTCGGCCCCCATCGGATTCGGATAGGGGACCTCGCCGCTGCGGACCACAGCGCGGGCGGCGGGGGTGAGCGCCGCGACGGTTTCGAGCATGGCGGGGACACCGCGGTAGGCGGTCACGGCCAGCGCGTCGGTGCGCGCCTCGAGGTGCGCGCGCAGCGCCCGCCCGGCCTCGGTGATGCCGTCGGCGTCGAGCAGGCCGCGGTCGGTGAGCCGCTCTCGCGCTGCCTTCCAATCGGTTTCGCTCCAGCCGCGATTGTCGCGCCACAGCTGCTCCGGACCTCCGGTGGAGACCGCGAACAGCACGTGCGCCTCGACGCCGTCGATCCCCTCGCTCAGCAGACACGCCACGTGCCCATCGCCGCGATGCTCGCGCAGGGCGGTGGCCGCCTGCCACAGCGCGTGCACGGAATCCCCGGGGGTGGGCAGGTCGCGATTGGCGGCGAAGAGCGGACGGCCCGCGGCCGGCGCATTGGCGATCGCCGCTTGCAGGTGCGGCACCGCCCGCGCGGCAATGGTCGCGATATCGGGCACCACGGCCCGCAGCACCGCCGCCGCGGCAATGGTCCGGGTGGCGATGACGGTGTCCGGCGTGGCGAACTTCCAGGCATCCGGAATGGCGCGCCGCACCATGTCCGGGTGGAAGTTGTAGAAGGTCGCCTCCACGACCGAGGGGCCGACCGCGCCCAGCGGGGCCGAGCGGCTCGCGAAATAGCCCATCCAGAATCCGCGCAGGCCAATGGCTTTGTTGGCGGCGATGCAGTCGGCGGCGAAGTAGGTGATCGCGTGCAGTGGTTCGAGCACACGCCAGATTTCGCGGGCGAAGGCGTTGTCCATGGGATCCACCCTAGTCCTGGGTTCAGCCAACTGAAGCTAGATCGGAAAAGGTCTGCCCCCGTATACGATTCGTAAAGGCGCTGGCCCGGCTCCCGGGTAAATGTAAGATTTGTGATCTGAGTCACAGCATTGGCATCCGGCGGTAACTCCGATTCACTCCCGGGAAACATTCCGAACCTCACAATTCCTCGCAGGTCAGTTGACCGAGATTGAGGAGCTTCACCATGGACACCAGTGCAACAACCACAATGTCGGGGGGATCCGGCACCGCCGAACCCACGGTGGCCCGGCTCAAACCGAATGTGGTCGGGCTGCTCGGTGTCGTGTTCATGGCCGTCGCGACGGCCGCGCCCATTACCGCCATGACCGGCAATGTCCCGCTCATGATGTCGGCGGGCAGCGGAATCGGCACGCCCGCGGCATTTCTGATCGCCATGGTGGTGCTGGCCATCTTCACCGTCGGCTACACCACCATGGCCAAGCACATCACCGCGACGGGCGCGTTCTACGGTTTCATCTCCTTCGGGCTGGGCCGCACCGCGGGTCTGTCGGCCGGGCTGCTGGCCACCTTCGCCTACATGGTTTTCGAGCCGTCGCTGATCGGCATCTTCTCCAGCTTCGCCCACAACACGGTCTCCGATCAGGTAGGCGTGGACATTCCGTGGTGGGGGTTCGCGATCCTGATGCTGGTCATCAATGGCCTGGGCACCTGGTTCGGGGTCGCGGTGGCCGAGCGGCTGCTGATCGTGCTGCTGGTCACCGAGGTCACCGTGCTGACCGTCATGGGCGTGTCGGTGCTGCTGCACGGCGGCGGTCCCGATGGCATCTCGCTGGCCCCCATCAACCCGGTCAACGCCTTCCACGGCGCGTCCGCCGGACTGGGCCTGTTCTTCGCCTTCTGGTCGTGGGTCGGCTTCGAATCGACCGCCATCTACGGTGAGGAATCCAAGAACCCGAAGCGGATCATCCCGCGCGCCACCATGATCGCGGTGCTCGGCGTCGGCTTCTTCTACCTGTTCATCTCCTGGATGACCATCTCCGGCAGCGGCTCGGACAAGGCCATGGAACTGGCCGCCTCCGACAATCCGATGAACCTGTTCTTCGCGCCCACCGAACGCTACGTCGGGTACTGGGCGGTCGACACCATGCAGTGGCTCATGGTCACCGGATCGCTGGCCTGCGGCATGGCCTTCCACAACTGCGCCTCCCGCTACCTCTACGCGCTCGGCCGCGAGGACGTGGTGCCCGCGCTCGAGCGGACCATCGGAAAGACCCACCCGCACAATGGCTCTCCCTACATCGCGGGCCTGGTGCAGACCATCTTCTCGGCCGTCATCGTGCTGGCCTTCGGCCTGGCGGGCAAGGACCCCTACGCCAGCCTCTACACCCTGATGGCGGTGCTGGGCACCATGGCCATCCTGATCGTGCAGGCCGTGTGCTCGTTCGCGGTGATCGCCTACTTCCGCAACAACCACCCCGAAACCCGGCACTGGTTCAAGACTCTGGTGGCCCCGCTGGTCGGCGGCATCGCCATGATCGGCGTGGTGCTGCTGCTGGTCGTCAATATGGACACCGCCGCCGGAGCCGAGGCGGGCTCACTGATTCTGAAGGCGACGCCGTACCTGGTGGCCGCCGTCGTCATCGCCGGTCTCGGCTATGCCCTGTTTCTCAAGCGCACCGACCCGTCCCGCTACGCGCTGCTGGGCCGGACCGTGCTGGAAGAGTCCCACGAGCGCTGAAAGGCGGAAATAGATGACAGACACCGAGACTCGATCCGGCTACGGCGATCGCGTGATCGCCGTGGAGCCCGGCGGCGACGACTTCATACCCGAGCACGCCCGCCACGGCACGCCACGAAAACTGTTCTGGACGTGGATGTCTCCGAATATGGAGTTCGCCACCGTCTTCGTGGGCGTGCTCGCGGTCACCGCCTACGGGATGAACTTCTGGCAGGCCGCCCTGGGCCTGGCGGCCGGGACGGGTCTCGGTGCGGCCGCGCACTATCTGCTCTCGGCCCGCGGGCCGCTGCACGGGGTGCCGCAGATGGTGCTGGGGCGCTCGGCCTTCGGGTATCGCGGCAATATCCTGCCCGCCACCTTCATGTCGGTGATGTGCGGGGTCGGCTGGTTC
This sequence comes from Nocardia seriolae NBRC 15557, assembly GCF_007990715.1. Classification (GTDB taxonomy): domain Bacteria; phylum Actinomycetota; class Actinomycetes; order Mycobacteriales; family Mycobacteriaceae; genus Nocardia; species Nocardia seriolae. Next base: position 24,415 of record NZ_BJWY01000068.1, read on the forward strand.
GCCACCAACTCGGTCAGCGGCGCGTTCGCCCTGAATTCCCTGACCGGGCTGCCGAAACTGCCCGCGCTGCTGGTGATCGTGGTGGTGCAGACCGCCTTCGCGTTCTTCGGCCACAATCTGGTGCAGGCCGTGGAGCGCATCGCCTTCCCGCTGCTGGCCGTCGTGTTCGCCATTGTCACGGTGGTGATCTTCAGCAAGGCCTCGCTGGGTGCGGCGGCGCCGGCCGGGGGCATGGGCGGGACGGGCGGGTTCCTGCTCACCGTCGGCACCGCGTTCGGGTACGCCGCGGGCTGGAATCCCTACGCGGCGGACTACTCCCGCTACCTGCCCGCCTCGGTGTCGCGGGCCGCGACCGGCGGGTACGCCTCGGCGGGCATCTTCCTGTCCTGCTTCTGGCTGGAGGCGGTGGGCGCGGCCTCGGCGCTGGTGACCACGACGACCCAGGGCAGCCCGACCGACGTGTTCACCGCCATGCTGCCCAAGGTGCTCGCGGATCTGACCCTGCTGGCCATCGCGGTCGGCGCGGTGGCGGCCAATGCGCTCAATATCTATTCCGGCGCAATGGCCTTCGTCACCATGGGATTCAGGTTCTCGGTCGGCATCCAGCGGGCGCTGGTGTCGGCGGTGTTCGGGGCGGTCGGATTCCTGGTCGCCTGGTGGGCGCTGCCGGACGCGGCGGCCAGCTACGAGGGGTTCCTGCTCATCGTGGCGTACTGGATCGGGCCGTGGCTGGGCGTGGTGTTCGCCGACGAATATCTGCGGCGCGGGCAGCGGATCGGTCACCTGCTCTACGACCGCGGGTAGGCGAACTGGGGCGGCGTGGCGGCTTTCGTGTTCGGGCTGGCGGTCTCGGTGCTGCTGTTCTCCAACCAGCAGAAGTTCGTCGGCTATGTCGCCGAGGCGGTCCCGCAACTGGGTGACACCACCTTCTTCGTCGGGTTCCTGCTCTCGGGCGCGGCCTATGTGCTCGTCAACCGTTCCCGGCTGGCGCGGGCGGCGGTGGCCGCGTGAGTGGCAGTGGCAGCATGATCGGCATGATCAATGCACCGGATCTGCTGGTCACCGCCTATGAAGAGGCGCAACTCGGGCTGGCCGAGGGCGGGATTCCGATCGGGGCGGCGCTATTCGACAGCGCCGGGAACCTGCTGGGGCGCGGCCACAATCGCCGCGTCCAGCACGACGACCCCAGCGTGCACGCCGAGACCGACGCCTTCCGCAATGCCGGTCGCCGCCGCGACTACCGCGACACCATCATGGTCACCACGCTCTCGCCGTGCTGGTACTGCAGCGGGCTGGTCCGGCAGTTCGGCATCGGCGCGGTCATCGTCGGCGAGTCGCGCACCTTCACCGGCGGCCACGATTGGCTTGCCGCGCACGGGGTTTCGGTCACCGTGCTGGACGACCCGGCCTGCGTCGACATGATGACGCGGTTCATCGCGGATCGCCCCGAACTGTGGAACGAGGACATAGGAGTGGCGGAATGCCCCCGATCGCGACCGTGGACCTGGATCGCTGGCGGGCGGGCGGTGAGGACGCGGCGCGGGTGCTGCGCGAGGTGGACGCGGGAATGCAGCGCGCCGGTTTCCTGCTGGTGCGCGGACACGGTGTGCCGGAAGGACTTCCGGCCGCCCTGCGCGCGGCGGCCCGGCGCTTCTTCGCCCTGCCCGAGGCGGTCAAGCAGCGCTACGCGGTCTCGGTCGGCGGCCGCGGCTGGATCGGACCCGGACTGGAAGCCAACGGCTACGCCGAGGGCACCGAGACCCCGCCGGACCTCAAGGAGACCTTCGCCATCGGCGCGGACACCCGCACCGGCGATCCGCTCGTCGACGAGTCCTGGTTCCTCGACAACATCTGGCCCGCCGAGGTGACCGAACTCCACGACCTGTTCCTCACCTACACCGCCGCCATGCGCACCCTCTCCGACGAACTGCTGGCTCTGTTCGCCGCCGCCCTCGCCCTGCCCCGAAACCCCTTCCAGGGCATGGCCACCCGCCCCACCTGGACCTGCAATATCAACTGGTATCCGCCCCTGACCGAGGTCGGCCCGCCCGAACCCGGCCAGTTCCGCATCGGCCCGCACACCGACTTCGGCACCGTCACCGTCCTGGACCGCGAACCCGGCGCGGGCGGCCTCCAGGTCTACACCGACGAAGGCGGCTGGGAAGACGCCCCCTACGACCCCGCCGCCCTCACCGTCAACATCGGTGACCTCCTTGCCCATTGGAGCGGCCAACGCTGGCCCGCGGGCCGCCACCGCGTCCTTCCACCCCAGGAATCCGCCCCCGAAGAGGACCTGATCTCCCTCATCTACTTCTACGAACTCGACCACGACGCCCGCGTAACCCCCCTCGCTCCGCCGATCGGCCGAATCGGCGGCCTCGAGCCGGTGATCTCCGCCGAATTTCTCCGCACCCGCCTCGACGCCATCACCCTCGGCTGATCTCCCGCGCCAAAGGTGGTCATCGACACCAATAACTACTACCCGGGCCGCGACGGCGAATTCGCCGATCTCGAGGCCGGGGTGGCGACGAGTTCGGAACTGCTGCAACGGCATCTGCCGCGTTCACGAGTGGTGAAGGCGTTCAACAACATCTACTTCCGACACCTGGCCACCCTGTCCCGCCCGGCCGGGGCCGCCGACCGCACCACCCTCCCCATCGCCGGCGACGACTCCGCGGCCAAAACCGCTGCCGCGCAACTGATCAGCGCCCTCGGCTACGACACCATCGATATCGGCGCACTCGCCGACAGCTGGCGCACCCAGCCCGACACCCCCGTCTACGGCAACCCCTACGCGGCCGCCCAGCCATTCTGGGACCACGAGGGCGCCCCCGCCGACGCGGCCGAGATTCGCAAGGCCGTCGAGGCCGCCGAGCGCTGAACGGCGCGTAAAACGTTTCGTTCCAATGGAATCGGGTCCGGGTCGACTGGCGTGTCCATCGGTCGGTGTCCGGAACGCGGTTGATCAGAAGGAATCGGCCTGCTTGCGTCGTTGCCGAAGCGCGCGCATCGACACCTGCGATCCGCATCCGGGACTGCAATAGCGCGCTGCCCGATTGCGGGTGCGATCGATGAAGCCGAAGTGACACGGCGGATTGCAGCATGCCTTGATCCGCATCCAGTCCCCGCGCTGCGCCGTTTCGGTGACCGCCGCGAGAACGCTCCCCAGCACCCCGGGGACGCCGGTCGATCCGGCGAGAAGTTGTGCCGTCCGCGCGGTGACGACCGTCGTCAGCGGATAGCGGACACCGGCCTGCCGCAGGTACCGTTCCGCCTCGACGACCTGGGCATCGTCGATGTCCGGATCGCCCGCGTGTGTCAGCAACGTCGTGACCAACGCGTCGCGAAGCTCACGCGCGGCCGCCGCGTCGGAGTCGGTCACCACGGTGGCCGCGTCGAGCAGATCTCGTTCGATCGCCCAATCCGCGAATCCCGCAGCCGTGCCGAAGTTCTCGACGCGCCCCGCGCCGTCGGCTCTGGTGTTGACGAACCGCAACACCAGGTCCGCCGCATCATCACTCCACCGCGGTACCTCCATTCCCTCACGATATCAACGCCACGTTCGGGCCAGCCCATTCGGTCGCAACTTGCGCACGCGAACCCTCTTGAAATGTTGCGTTCTAAACCGTTACGGTCGCAACATGACGAATGAAGCACATACCCCGCGAGTCTGGTTCATCACCGGCGCCTCCTCGGGCATCGGACGCGAGCTCGCAGTTCAGGCGCTGACATCCGGTGAAGCTGTCGTCGCGGTAGCGCGGCACACCGAAACCCTGTCCGGCCTGGCACAATTCGACCGGCTGCTCACGATCGAGGCCGACGTGCGCGACGAGACGGTCGTCGCGAAGGCGGTCGAGCAGAGCATGGCCCGCTTCGGCCGCATCGATGTCGTCGCCAACCTCGCCGGCTACGGGCTTTTCGGGGCGGTCGAGGAAGCCTCCGACACGCAGGCCCGGGCGATCTTCGACACCAACGTCTTCGGCGTACTCAACGTCCTGCGCGCGATACTGCCGGTGCTGCGGAGCCAGCGATCCGGGCACGTTCTGCAAGGCTCGTCCTACTACGGCCAGACCGCCGACCCCGGCGTCGGGCTGCTCGCCGCGACCAAGTACGCCGTCGAGGGACTGTCCGACGCTCTTGCCGCCGAACTCGCGCCGCTCGGTATCCACGTCACTCTCGTGCAGCCCGGCCTGACCGCGACGCCTTTCCTGTCGAACCTGGCCGCGGCCACAGCGACCCACGCCGACTACGACCAGACGGTACGCACTGTGCAACAGGCGATCCGGGCACTGCCGGCCGCGGCGTTCTCCGCTGTCGATCGCGTAGCCGCGGGCATCCGAACCGCCGTTGCCAGTGACAATCCGCCGCGCCGTCTCGCCCTCGGCATCGCGGGGTCCGACAGCATGCGCACGGCGCTCACCGCACGCCTCGACAACCTCGACGAATGGGCCACCGTCACCAGCCTGGTCGACGCCCACACGGCATAGACGACGCCGCAGCGGCCGACACGCTCAGTCGTTGCAGATGGCGGCGCGCACGATATACGAGTCGGAGTACCAGAGAGCGGAGTTCTCGGCGGCGGACGGGGTTGCACCGTAGCCGCCGGTGTACTTGTTCATCGAGTTGGAGAATGCCGCTGCCCCGCACTGCGGGAACGTGGTGATGACGGTGCAGCTGGCCTGGGCGCACTTGTCGATGGCGGCCTGGTTGGCCTGGCCCTCGGTGTCGTAGTTCCAGGCCCAGCCCAGATCGCCGTAGTCGGAGACCGCGATCGCGCCCCACGCGCCGGCGGCCTGTGCCGGGGCGGCGGGCAGGATCGCGGCGGCGGTGGCGAAGGCGAGTCCGGTCAGGGCGAGCAGAGTCTTGCGCATGAGCTTCCTAGCGTCGATCGAATCGGTGCGCGCGCCCGCAGGGGGGGAGGGCGCGCGCACATTTGTCGAGTCAAGATCGGTCGCCGCCGGAAGCGCGTTAACCGCTGGATGCGCTGGGCCGCAGCGGCTTTGCGCTCCGGTCCAGGGCGCTTCCGCTCAGACGGACTCGGGTGCCCACCGATTGGCGAGCAGCGCGTAGCCCGGCAGCTCGGCGGTGGACTGCTTGGATTCGTAGATGCGCTCGTAGCCGGTGCTCGCGATGCGCCACACGCCGTCCTCGCGCCGATAGGTGTCGTTGTAGTAGGCCGCGCCGCGGATCAGGATGCCGTAGTCGGGGACGATGACGGTGTCCTCCATGCACCAGCTGCCGCGCGCGGTATCGCCCTCGACGGTGATCTCCGGGTGATTGGCGACGTGCACGGTGATGATGTTGGCGCTCAGCGCATTACGCATGACCTCCACGATCGGGTCGCGGCCGCGGAACTCGGCGGGCAGCCCACCCGAGGGGGAGCCGTACGCGCCGACGATGTCCTCGCAGAGCGTGTCCGCGAACTCGTCCCACAGCTTCAGATCCAGGCTGCGCAGGTACCGGTGCTTGAGTGCGCGAATCGCCTCGAGTGCTTCGAAATCCATCACCGCAATGTAGCCGAATCGGACGTTTCCCTACCAAGCATTTGCTACGGTTCGGTCATGATTTCCACCCTGGTCTGGGGTACGGGCAATGTCGGCCGTGCCGCCATCCGGGCCGTCGCCGCCCATCCGGGGCTGGCTCTGACCGGTGTCCTGGTCCACAATCCGGCCAAGGTGGGCCGCGACGCCGGTGAATTGGCCGGGCTGGACACCGAATTGGGGATCGCGGCCACCGACGACATCGACGCCGCCCTGGCCGCCGGACCCCGGGCCGTCGTCTATGCCGCCTCCGGCGATATCCGCCCCGACGACGCCCTCGCCGATATCGAACGCGCCCTGCGCACCGGAGCCGTGGTGGTGACCCCCGCCCTCTACGCGCTCTACGACCACCGCAGTGCCCCCGCCGAACTGCGCGACCGCGTCACCGCGGCGATCACCGAGGGCGGCGGGTCCCTGTTCGTCTCCGGCATCGACCCCGGCTGGGGCAATGACATCCTGCCGCTGCTCATGAGCGGCCTGGGCAGCACCGTCGACCTGCTGCGCTGCCAGGAGATCTTCGACTACACCACCTACGACCAGCCCGATTCGGTGCGCTACCTGGTCGGCATGGGTCAGCCCATGGACTATCAGCCGCCCATGCTCGCGCCCACCATTCCGACCATGGTGTGGGGCGGCCAGATTCGGATGATCGCCCGCGGACTCGGCGTGGCGCTCACCGACATTCGCGAGGTCGTCGAACGCCGCGCCCTCGACGAGACCGTCGAGACCGAACTCATGGGCAAGTTCGAGGCGGGCACGCAGGGCGCGGTCCGCTTCGAGGTGCAGGGCATCGTGGACGGCAGCCCGCGCATCGTGATCGAGCACATCACCCGCATTCACGCGAGCTGTGCCCCCGACTGGCCGCAGCCGCCCGGCGGCGCGGGCGCGCACCGCGTCCTGATCGAGGGCCGCCCCCGCATCGAGATCACCGTCCAGGCCACCGACGAGGACGGCAATCACTCGGCGGGCGGAAACGCCACGGCCGTGGGCAGATTGGTGAACGCCATCCCGTGGCTGGCCGCCGCCGCGCCCGGCCTCTACGACGCCCTCGACGTCCCGCTGCCCTTCGGCACACTCGGAAGACAGTGATATCTCACAGGAGCCGGTCATGATCATCGACATTCCCGAGGGCAAGGACCCCATCGGCTACGTGTGGGGCGAAATGGTGCCCGGCATCGGCGTCGCCGCGTCCAACTTCTCGCTGGCCGTGTATTCGCACTCCACCCTGGGCCTGCGCGAATTCGAGGCCGCGCGGCTGCGGATCGCCCAGAGCAACGGGTGCCTGTTCTGCCTGGACTGGCGCACCGACCGCAATGGCGAGAAGGTCGAGGAGTCCTTCGCCGACGATGTGACCAATTGGCGCACAACGCAATCCTTCGACGACCGCACCCGCATGGCCGCCGAGTACGCCGAGATCTACGCCCTCGACCACCACGCTCTCGATGACGAGTTCTTCGAGCGCATGAAGAAGCTTTACACCGACACCGAAATCGTGGAACTGTCCATGTGTCTGGGCTCCTGGCTGGCCTTCGGCCGCCTCAACCACGTGCTCGGCCTGGACGCGGTGTGCGTGCTGCCCGGCCACTCCTCCGGGCGGTAGCGCCTCGACCGGGTCAGAATTTCCAGCCCGCGGAGGCGGCCAGGTCGCGCAGCTTCTTCCACGATTCGAAGTCGGCCTCCACGGGCGCGTTGCACGCGCCCACCGGCACGGACGGCACATCCCATTGCGGGGCGGCGAGATTCGGCGCGCCCGAGAAATCGAGCACCTCGGCGATATTGCGGGCGGCGGCGTCGCGGGGAGTCAAGGACTGTAGCCCCCAACGCCATTCGATGGCCTTGAGCACCGAGGTGTGGTCGTACACCTCGTGCGCCACATGCCCGCGGCGGGCCCGCGGCGAGATCACCAGGCACGGCACCCGGAATCCCCGCAGCCCCCAATCCGGATTCGCGTCGGGCGCGACCTGCGGCGGCACGTGATCGAAGAACCCGCCCCACTCGTCATAGTTGATGATCAACAGCGTGCGCGACCACGTCGGCCCCTTGGTGACGGCCTGATACACCTGATTCAGAAACGCCTGTCCCGCACGGATATCCCCGTGCGGATGATCATCGGCCGAGGTCCCGTTGTCCTCGTCGAGGAACTTGGGATCGACGAAGGACACCGCGGGCAGCGTCCCCGCCGCGCAATCGGACAGGAAGGTCGAGAACGGCCGGCTGATCGACAGATACTTCACCCCCCACAACCCCACGAACGGCACGTCGGAGAAGTAGTAGCGGCCGTGAATCCCGGCCGCCGCCAGCCGATCCCAGATGGTCGGCAGCGTGACGAAACTCAGTGTGTTCTGGGTCCGATCGGTCTGCGCCGCATGCTGATAGATCCGATTCGGATGCGTCTCGGCCATGATCGCCGCGAAATAGTTGTCGCACACCGTCCACGCCGGCGCCGCCTTCCCGGTGAACCCGAGATCGTCCTGCTCGTAGTACCCGATGGCGAACTCGTCGTTGGCCCCGGCCCGCAGCCATCCGTCGCACTTGCCGCCGTTGAGCGCGACCCGCCCGCCCTCGAACGAATGGTCCGGATCGGCGAACGAACACCCCTGCGTCGTCGACAGCCGGAAGGTCTTGCGCGCCTTACCGTTCCGATCGGTGAAGCTGAGCCCGGCCTGCTTGCCGTTGGCCCCGGACATCCACCCCAGCTGATGGTCGAACGAGCGATTCTCCATCATCAGCACGATGATGTGATCGATCCCGGAGTCCCCGGGCGCGGGCAGGGCGGCGGGTACCGGATCGGTGGATTCGCGGCAGCCGGTGGCCCCGACGGCGGTGCTGAGCGCCAGCGCCCCGGCACCGGCGAGGACGGTGCGGCGGCTGGCGGTACGGCGGTGGGAAGCTCTCACGAAATTACTATCGCGTCCGCGGTTTGCGATGCGTAACAAGTCGGTGGGAATCGGGTGAGGATTGCGACCGGATCGGGGGAGGGATACTCTGGCTAGAGTAAATAGATACTCTGTTCAGAGTAACCGGAGGTGGTCATGCCCCGGCAACGGGCGTTCCGTCGGGTCAATCCACTGGCACTCGCCGTGCTCGTGGTGCTCTGGGAGCGGCCGATGCACCCTTACCAGATTTCGCAGACCCTCAAGCAGCGCGGCAAGGAGGGCAGTGTCCGGATCAATTTCGGTGCGCTGTACCCGGTCGTGGAATCACTGCTGAAGCACGGCTTCATCGAGGTGGTCGGGGCCGAGCAGGACGGGAATCGGCCCGCCCGCACCGTGTATCGGATCACCCCCGATGGCGTCGCCGAGATGCGGGATTGGTTGCGGGCCTGGATCGCCGAGCCGGAGAAGGAGTATCCGCGGTTCATGGCGGCGCTGTCCTTCCTGCCCGCGCTCGGGCCGCAGGAGGCGGTCGGGTTGCTGCGGCAGCGAGTCGCGGTGCTGGACAAGCAGATCGGCGAGATTCGCGCCGCCACCGACGCCGTCGTCTCCTGGTTGCCCGAGGTACTGCTCATCGAGGGCAACTACGAGATGCACATGCTCACCGCCGACCGCGACTTCACCGCCGACATCGCCGACCGCATCGAATCCGGGAAGCTGGGCGGTATCGAAGGCTGGCACAAGATAGCCGAGCTCGCCGCCCGCTACCCCGACGGCCGGGTGCCGCCGGAGGTCGGCGAGCGATTCCTGGAGGAATGGGGGTTGCCGACACCACCGAAATGAGAACCACGACGGCCCGGGTGCGCCAACACCCGAGCCGTCGCCGGATCCGAACGACCGACGGCGAACCGCCGGATGCTCGAACTGCATGCCCAGCATATCCATCGGTGCCGTGGTCGTTCCTCACTCCCGACACGAGGAAACGAATCATGTCCAACACATCCGTGTCCGCGGCCGCGGTCGAGGTACACGACCTGGTCAAAACCTATCCCGGCGGCCGTCGCAAACCCGATGTCCGCGCCCTGGACGGCCTGAGCTTCGGCATTGCCGCCGGCACCGTCTACGGCATGCTCGGCCCCAATGGCGCGGGCAAATCCACCACCACCAAGATCTGCACCACGCTCTCGCGCGCCGACTCCGCGCGGGTCGCCGGACTCGATGTCACCACCGAGGCGGCCGCCATCCGGCATCGGATCGGCTACGTCTCCCAGGGCTCGGGCGCGGACCCGCGGCAGACGCCCTTCGAGAACCTGGTCATGGCCGCGCGCCTGCACGGCCTGTCCCGCTCCGACGCCGCGGGGCGGGCCGCCGCACTACTGGATCAGTTCCGGCTCGGCGAGGCGCGGGATCGCCAGGTGCGCAAGCTCTCCGGCGGTATGCGCCGCAAACTGGACGTCGCCGTCGGGCTGGTGCACACCCCGTCGGTGCTGTTCCTGGACGAGCCCACCACCGGGCTCGATCCCCAGGCCCGGGCCGAAATGTGGTCGGAGATCCGGCGATTGGCCACCGAGGGCTCGCTCATCGTGGTGCTGACCACGCATTACCTGGACGAGGCGGACGAGCTGGCCGATCGGCTGGTCATCATCGACCACGGCCGCACCGTCATCGAAGGCACACCGGCACAGCTGAAATCGACCCTGGAGGGCGACACCCTCACCGTCGAACTCATCGAACCGGATGTGGCCGCCGTGCGCGCGGTCGGCGCGGCCATTCCCGCGCTGCGCGACATCGTCGTCGAACGCGACGGGCCCAATGGCAAACTCATCGCCCGCACCGACGACCCGTCCGGCGTGGTGGGCCGGGTGCTCTCCGAATTCGAGGACGCCGCAATTCATTTCGGTGCGGTCTCGATCTCCCGCCCCAGTCTCGACGACGTGTACCTGCACTACGCGGGCCGCTCGTATCGGGCCGACAACCACCGTGACCGGGCGGAGGTGGCGGCATGACTGCGACCTACGCCCCGCTCGTCATTCTCGAAAACCCCACCGCCACTTGGCTGGTCACCGCGGGCCCGATCTTCCGCCGCTGGATGGTCAACACCCTGCGCGAATCCTGGGGCGTCTTCGCGGCCCTGCTGCAACCCATCGTCTGGATCCTGCTCTTCGGCCAGGTCTTCGAGTCCGTCGGCGACATCCCAGGTTTCGGCGCGGCCAACTACATCACCTTCCTGGCCCCGGGCGTGCTCATGATGACCGTGCTCTCCTCGGGCGTCTGGGCGGGCACCGGCTACATCGAGGACATCGACAACGGCGTCATGAATCAGCTTCTCACCGCACCGATCTCACGCAGCGCCGTGGTGGCGGGCCAGCTCGCCGTCCAGCTCACCATCGGCCTGGTGCAATCGGCGCTCGTCCTGCTGATCGGATTCGCCGGTGGCGCACGCTATCCCGGCGGCGCGATCGGCATCGCGCTCGCCCTGCTTGCGGCCACCCTGCTGGCGGCGATCTTCTGCGCGGGCTCGGTGGCCCTGGCCCTGATCTCCCGCAGCCAGATCGCCCTGATCGGCATGTCCCAGTTGATCATCCTGCCCCTGACCTTCCTGTCCTCGGGCATGATGTCCCCCGCCCTGATGCCCGGCTGGGTGCAATCGATTTCGAAGTTCAACCCGGTCACCTGGGCGGTCGACATCGGCCGCACCGCCCTGGCGGGCACCGCCGACGCCGCCTCCGTAGCCGCCCACCTCGGCTACCTGACGGCCCTGGCCGCCCTCGCCTTCGCCTGGGCGCTGTCGGCCTTCCGCACCTACCAGCGCACCCAATAACCGACCAACCTCCAAGATCAGGGAGCTGCCAGCGAGGGAATTTGTCCGGGTTCCCTCGGTGACAGCTCCCTGATCTTGGTGGCGCGGGCGTCAGTTGTCGAAGAGGGCGAGATACTTGCTCTGGCCGAACATTTCGGCGGCGTCGCGGGCGGAGGGGCTGCCCGCGTTCGGGTCGGCACCGGCCGCCAGGAGGGCGGTGACGATTTCGTCGGAGCCCTTGAAGACCGCGCCCGAGAGGGGGGTTTGGCCCTTGTCGTTGCCGAAGTTGGGGTCTGCCTTGCGTTCCAGCAGGGCGTTGACCGCCTCCGGGTGGGAGTAGTAGGCGGCCAGCATGAGCAGGGTGTCGCCATTGTCGTTGGTCAGGTTCACCGGGACCCCGGCGTCGAGGTACGCGCCGAGGGTGTCGGCATCGCCGTTGCGGGCGAGATCGAAGATCTTGCTCGCCAGTTCGAGCACTTCCGGGTCCAGATCGTTGGGTTCCACCAGGCCACTCTATCCAGGTCAGCGCTCATTTCCGAGCGAAGTTCCGGTATATGAAACCGGCTGCCGGGAAACGCGCTACGACGTGATGATCAGCAACTCGGTGGGGGAGGCGATCTCGGTGCGCAGGCCCGACTTCTCGGCGAGGCGGGCCAGGCCGTCGATGTCGGTCGGCTCGGTGCGCGACAGCACCAGCGCCCGGGCCAGCAGGCCCTTGTGGTGTTTGTTGAAGTGGCTCACCACGGTTCGCTTGCCGTCGGGGCGTTCGGTCAGCACGGTCGCGGTCACCGCGCCCGGGACCCGGCCCAGGTTCATGTAGGTGCCCGAGCGCAGATCCACCACGAGCTGACCGGCGGCCTCCGCGCGCAAAGCGTCCGGCAGCACCGGCTTCCACAGCGATTGCAGGGTCGGCAGCCCCGGGAGTTTGGAGCCGCCCGAGAGCCGGTAGGCCGGGATCGGGTCGCCCGCGCGGATGACGCCGAACAGCGCCGAGCCGATGCCGAGGCGGGCTTCGGCCTTGGCGCGCTGGGCCTTTGTGAAGCCGGACGCGTCGAGGGCGTCGTAGAGGACGCCGGTGTAGCGGTCCAGGGCCGGGCGGGTGGCGGAGGTGCGCAGGGTCGCGTTGCGCGCGATTTCCGCGTCAGCCCCCTTGCCCAGGCCCAGCGCGGCGCGCGCGGCGTCGGGGTCGGCGGCCAGCTCGATCACCTCGGTGACGAGTTTGTCGCGCACCGCCGTGAGCTGCGGCATCGCGAGGGAATCCAGGTCGAGGGGTCCGCCCGAACCGCCGTCGGACTTGGTTTCGGAGGGAGGCAGCAGCACCAGCACGAGCCAACACGGTAATGCCTTGTGAACTGCGCGCGAGCAGCGGCTAGGGTGAACACCCGTGATCACCCGCCTCTCCCACCTGTTCCTGCGCACCCTGCGCGACGATCCCGCCGACGCCGAGGTGCCCAGCCACAAGCTGCTGGTGCGCGCCGGATACGTGCGTCGCATCGCGCCCGGCGTCTACTCGTGGCTGCCGCTCGGCCTGCGCACGCTGCGCAAGGTCGAGGATGTCGTGCGGTCGGAAATGAACGCCATCGGGGCCCAGGAGATCTCGCTGCCGGCGCTGCTGCCGCGCGAACCGTACGAGACCACCAACCGCTGGACCGAGTACGGCGACGGCCTGTTCCGGTTGAAGGACCGCAAGGGCCAGGACTACCTGCTCGGGCCGACCCACGAGGAGCTGTTCGCGCTCACCGTGAAGGGTGAGTACAACTCCTACAAGGACCTGCCGGTCACGCTGTACCAGATCCAGACCAAGTACCGCGACGAAGGCCGTCCGCGCGCGGGCATCCTGCGCGGGCGCGAGTTCATCATGAAGGACTCGTACTCCTTCGACCTCGATGAGGACGGTCTGAAGAAGAGCTACAACGCGCACCGCGAGGCGTACCAGAAGATCTTCGACCGCCTCGGCGTGAAGTACGTGATCGTGGCCGCGACTTCCGGCGCGATGGGCGGCTCGGCGTCGGAGGAGTTCCTGGCCGACAGCCCCGTCGGCGAGGACACCTACGTGATCTGCCGCGAATCCGGTTACGCCGCCAACGTCGAGGCCGTGGTCACCGCCGCGCCTCCGGCCATCGCCATCGAGGGTCAGGCCGACGCCGTCGTCCACGACACCCCCGACACCGCGACCATCGCCACCCTGGTCGACTGGGCCAACAAGGAGAACGTGCTCGGCCGCGAGGCGACCGCCGCGGACACCCTCAAGAACATCCTGGTCAAGCTGGTCTACCCGGACGGCAAGACCGAGATCCTCGGCGTCGGCGTCCCCGGCGACCGCGAGGTCGACGAGAAGCGCCTCGAGGCGTCCGTCGAGCCCGCCGCCGTCGAGCTCCTCGAAGAGGCCGACTTCAAGGCCAACCCGTTCCTGGTGAAGGGCTACATCGGCCCGAAGGCGCTGCAGGCCAACGGCGTTCGCTACCTGGTCGACCCGCGCGTGGTCTCCGGCACCAGCTGGATCACCGGTGCGGACGAGCCCGGCAAGCACTACGTCGGCCTGGTCGCGGGTCGCGACTTCACCGCCGACGGCACCATCGAGGCCGCCGAGGTCCGCGACGGCGACCCCTCGCCCGACGGCCGCGGCGTCCTGGAGGCCGCGCGCGGCATCGAGATCGGCCACATTTTCCAGCTCGGCCAGAAGTACACCGACGCCTTCGAGGTCGACGTGCTGGGAGAGAACGGCAAGCCGGTCCGCCTCACCATGGGCTCCTACGGCGTCGGCGTCTCCCGCATGGTCGCGGTGCTCGCCGAGCAGATGCACGACGACAAGGGTCTGCGCTGGCCCCGTGACGTCGCCCCGTTCGACGTCCACGTGGTCATCGCCAACAAGGACGAGGGTGCCCGCGCCGGTGCCGAACAGGTTGCCGCCGAACTGGATTCGCTCGGCTTCGAGGTGCTCCTGGACGACCGCACCGCCTCCCCGGGCGTGAAGTTCAAGGACGCCGAACTGCTGGGCATGCCCTACATCGTGGTCGTCGGCCGCGGCTGGGCCGAAGGCAAGATCGAACTCCGCGACCGCTTCGCGGGCACCGCCGAGGAACTCCCCGCCGACACCGCCGTCACCACCGTGGCAGCCAAGATCCGCGGCTGACCTCGCGGTAGCGAAACCCCGAGTGGCGCATCACCTTCCGGTGGTGCGCCACTTTTCTTTACCGCCCGTCCCCCTCCGCCCGCCAGATATTCCACCCGAGCCCCGGCCCGCGAACCATCTCCCTGACCGCCCGCTCATAGCTTCGCTTCGCCGCACAGTCGTCCACACACCCCCGATGCCGATCGAGCCCAGCCTTGGCCTCGGCCAGCGTGGCAGGCCGCCGAAACGGCGCCCGATGCCGCCTACGGATCACACGTGCCACCACTAGTGTCG
>NZ_BJWY01000069.1 GCF_007990715.1 Nocardia seriolae NBRC 15557
CGACACTAGCACCATTCGCCGACCCGCCAGAATGCGCAGCAACCCTATCGTCCAACCCCGTGCGGCGCACGCGGACCTGTCCCCCGCTGCGGCCCGCGCTTGCCCGCCCGTCCGAAATCGACTTATAGTGGCCGCAATCCAAGAGATGCTCTCCAGAAGTTGTGCCGCAGAATGAGAGCATCCGCCTCCGGAAGAGGTGCGGAGTGGGCGGCCGAGTTTGTGCCCACTCATACCCTCATGGAGGTAATCCCATGCACATCGGTCTCGGACTTCCCATTTCCGATCCCACCGCCCTGCTCGACTGGGCGGGCAAACCGTTCGGCACCGACTGCGGCCCGATCGGTCCCGCGCCGCTCTCCCCCGCCGGTCCCGAACTGCTCTTCGGCGGCTTCCAGCCCGCCGCGCTGGATCGCGTCGGCCGTTGGGGCGGTGGCTTTCTCGCGGCCGCCGCGCCCGCGTGGGCCGGTGGGCTCTTCGAGACCGTCCGCCGCTCCTGGACCGACCACGGCCGCCCCGGCGCGCCGCGCATCGTCGCCCAGGTCAATGCCGCGCTCGGCTCGGACGATGTCGTCGCCGATGCCCGCGCGTCGATGGGCGCGTACTACGAATTCACCGGCATGGCCGAGAAGATGGTCTCCGGCATGTTCACCACACCCGGCGAAATCCGCCACGCCATCGCACAATTCGCTGATCTGGGCGCGGACGAGGTGATGCTCTACTGCTACAGCCGCGACGCCGATCAGGTGGACCGGCTCGCCGAGGTGCTCAGCTGACCGCCTTGCGGGCCCGATAGGCCGCCACCGCATTGCGATTGGTGCAGGCCGTCGAGCAGTAGCGGCGAGACCGGTTGCGGGACATGTCCAGCACGATGCCCGCGCAGGTCTCGTCGGCGCACAGCGCCAGGCGCGAGAGTTCGTCGGCGCGGATCAAGTCGATCATGGCCACGGCCGTCTCCACGGCGATGCGGACGTCGAGCGGGGCCTGGGCCGGGACGGCGTGGATGTGGTAGTCGAGATCGTCGTGGCGGACCAGCCGCGGCACCGCGCGATGCTCGGCCAGAATCGCGTTCACCAGCTCGACCGCGGTGTCGCGGTCGGCGGTGAGCAGGCGGCGCAACGGCGCGCGCTGGGCGCGGACCGCGGCCAGTTCCGCGGCCGTGCGATTGTGCGCGCCGGTGTAGCGGTGTTTGACGAAGAAGGCGTCCAGCTGGGCGATCTCGGTCAGCAAGTCCGGAGCCACCGCCGAGTTCACCAATTCGACCGCCGCGGCCATGGACGCCACCGTGTCATCAGCGAAAAGCACGTTGACATATTACACACAGAGCCCTTAGCGTCATTTGTCATGGCGACTTTGACTCATGACAGGGCGGCGGTGTCACACCGGCTGCGATCCGGTCTCCTGTGCGCGGCGCTGTCGGCCGCCGCATTCGGACTCTCCGGGCCACTGGCCCGCGGACTCATGGACGCGGGCTGGAGCCCGGCCTCGGTCGTCATCGTGCGCGTCCTGCTCGGCGCGGCCGTGCTGCTGCCCGCGGCCGTGATGCAACTGCGCGGGGACTGGAATCTGCTGCGCCGCAACACCTCCCTACTGGCCGGATACGGGCTGCTCGCCGTCGCCTCTGCGCAGCTGGCCTACTTCAATGCCGTCGCGCACATGGCGGTCGGGGTGGCGCTGCTCATCGAATACACCGCACCCATCGCCGTGGTGGTGTGGCTGTGGCTGCGGCACGCCCAGAAGCCCGGGCGGGCAACCGTGCTCGGCGCGATCATCGGCGCGACCGGGCTGATCCTGGTGCTGAACCTGCGGTCCGGGACGCAGACCAGCTGGGTCGGCATCGCCTGGGCGCTGGGCGCGATGGTCGGCGCGGCCGCGTATTTCATCCTGTCGGCGCACGCCGGGGACGCGGTGCCGGGCACCGTGCTGGCCACCGGCGGGCTGCTGATCGGCGGGCTCGGCATTCTGGCGGCCGGGCTGGTCGGCATCGTGCCGCTGCACGCCACCACCGCACCCGTAGTGTTCCAGGGGTTCACCGTGCCGTGGTGGGTACCGCTGCTCGCGCTGGGCGTGGTGACGGCGTCGATCGCGTACGTCACCGGCATCGCCGCCACCCGACTGCTAGGTTCCCGGCTCGCCTCCTTCGCCGCGCTCGGCGAGGTGCTGGCCGCCATCCTGTTCTCCTGGGCGCTGCTGGGCCAGACGCCCGCGCCCATCCAATTGCTGGGCGGCGCTTTGATTCTCGTCGGTGTGGTGTTTGTGCGCCTCGGCGAACCCCGCGACGACCTCTCTGCGCCATAGCCCTTCACATCTCGAGTTGATAACGGTAGTTTGTCGCAAATGTCGGGGAACTCGTCCATCACTCAAGAGAAGCCACCATGGGTATAACCAAATACGTAGCGCCCGCCCTGCTTTGCCTGACCGCCACCACCGTCGCCGGTACCGCGACCGCCGAACCGGTCCAGGCCCCCGCGCAGCCCGCCCTCCAGATCAAGGGCACCGACCACAATGTCGGCTACGACGTGGCTCTCTCCGCCGATCACCGCGCCGCGGTCAGCACCGTGCAGGCCGGTCACTTCCTCGCCACCTGGGACGGCGAGGCCGTCATCGTCACCGATGACGACGGCGTGCTCGTCTCCACCATTCCCCTGAAGTACGACATCGACGGCAAGACAGCCGAATTCGCCGCGAAGATCGATCAGGACAACCACCGCCTGACCCTCGCCCCCGTCGCCGAATCCGACACCCCCGTCCGCAATATCGATGCCCAGCAGCACTTCTTCGACGTCGTCCAGGCCAATCTCCCCGCGGTGGCCACCGGCGCGGCCATCGGCGCCACCATCGGCTTCATCGCCGGTTTCCCCCTCGGCCTGTTCGTCGTCGACTTCATCACCACCCCACTGCTGGCCGTGGTCGGCGGCGTGATCGGCGGGGCCATCGGGCTCCAGATGTCCGGCGGCCAAGAGGCTTCCGACGCGGCCCTGAATTACCTCGACTCCATGGTCCCCGGCACGGGCAATGTCTTCCGCCCGGTCTTCGCCGCCCTGCCCACCGAGCTACCGGCACTCCCCACCCTCCCGGCGAACTGATCCCGGCCCCAACGTAATTCGGCCCGCGCTCGAGCTGAGCGCGGGCGGTCGGGTGAATCCCGAACTACCAGGTCACCTCTGGCAGTTCGATGTCGATAGGGAACGGACGATCGACCTTGACCCGGCCGCGATGGACACCGGTCGGCGAATATCCGCCTTCCGGCAGCAACTCGAAGGTGTAGACGACGATCGCATCGTCTTCGTTCTCGACGCGCCAGAAACACTTGATACCCACGTCGGCATACTGCGCGGGACGAAGCTTCCGGTCCTTCGTTTTCGTGCCCGGAGACATCACCTCAACCGCAAGAAATACGTCCTCCGGCTCGAAAACCAGGCTGCTGGGGCCTACGACTTCGCGCGAAACGACAAGAACATCCGGCACCGGCACGCTCGAGCCGATATTGATTCCCTGCTCGGAGCCCACGACGAAATCGCGTGGCGCTATGGCACGTAGCGCATGTTTGAGGATGTCGATGACTTCGTTGTGCCAATGCGTGGCGGGAGCCATCATCACGACTTCACCGTCCAGCAACTCGAAGCTGCCATCGACAACTTCTATCAGACGCGGCAGGTCGGCGGCGGTGAATCCACCGGGAGGGGTCGTCGGCAACAGCACCATGCGGCCTCGGATCGGCTCGTCGATGTGCTGAGCAGCGGTCATACCAGCAGGGTACCGCAAACGGCATTCGGCCCCCGTTCCGATCGGAACGGGGGCCGAATTCTATTGCCTGGCTACGAGCTTAGCGGTAGTCGCTGAAGCCGTAGTCGTCCAGCGGCACCGCGGCACCGGTGGAGGTGCCGAAGCCGTCCGGGCTGTAGTAGCTGTCGTCGTAGGACGGGACAGCGTACGCGGCCTGGCGCGCCTCTTCGGTGGGCTGAACCTGGATGTTGCGGTACCGGTTGATACCGGTACCGGCCGGGATCAGCTTACCGATGATCACGTTCTCCTTCAGGCCGATCAGCTTGTCGGAGCGGCAGTTGATCGCGGCATCCGTGAGCACGCGGGTGGTCTCCTGGAAGGAGGCCGCCGACAGCCACGAATCGGTCGCGAGCGACGCCTTGGTGATACCCATCAGCACCGGACGACCCGAGGCGGGCTCTCCACCCTCCGCGACCACGCGGCGGTTGGAGGACTCGAACTCGGCGCGCTCCACCAGCGAACCCGGGAGGAACTCGGTCGCACCCGAATCGATGATGGTGACGCGGCGCAGCATCTGGCGGACGATCACCTCGATGTGCTTGTCGTGGATGGACACACCCTGCGAGCGGTACACCTCCTGGACCTCGTGGACCAGGTGGATCTGCACCTGACGCGGGCCCATCACGCGCAGCACCTCGTGCGGATCGGCCGAGCCCTCGAGCAGCTGCTGGCCGACTTCCACGTGGTCGCCGTCCGCGAGCAGACGCTCGGAACCGTCCTCGTGCTTGAACACCCGCAGGCGCTGACGCTTCGACAGCTTGTCGTACAGGACCTCGTCCGACCCGTCGTCCGGGATGATCGTGATCTTGTAGAAGCGGTCGTCGTCCTCGAGCCGCACGCGACCCGACACCTCGGCGATGGGGGCCTTGCCCTTGGGCACACGAGCCTCGAAGAGCTCCTGCACGCGGGGCAGACCACCCGTGATGTCGTCACCGGCGACACCACCCTGGTGGAAGGTACGCATGGTCAGCTGGGTACCGGGCTCACCGATGGACTGGGCGGCGACGATACCGACGGCCTCGCCGATGTCCACCAGCTTGCCGGTCGCCATCGAGCGGCCGTAGCAGGTGGCGCACACGCCGGTACCGGTGGTGCAGGTCAGCACGGAGCGGACCTTCACCTCGGTGATGCCGGCGTCGAGCAGCGCCTCCAGGGCGGGATCGCCCAGGTCGTGGCCCTTCTCGACAATGACGTTGCCCTTGGCGTCGACCGCGTCGGTGGCCAGCGTACGAGCGTAGGTGCTGGTCTCCACGTGGGCGTCACGGATGAGCGAGCCGTCGGCCTGCTTCTCCGCGATCGGCACCACGATGCCGCGCTCGGTGCCACAGTCGGTCTCGCGCACGATGACGTCCTGCGACACGTCCACCAGACGACGGGTCAGGTAACCCGAGTCGGCGGTGCGAAGCGCGGTGTCGGCCAGACCCTTTCGCGCACCGTGGGTGTTGATGAAGTACTCCAGAACCGTCAGGCCCTCACGGAAGGAGGACTTGATCGGCTGCGGGATGAACTCACCCTTCGGGTTGGTCACCAGACCCTTCATGCCCGCGAGGGTACGAGTCTGGGTGAAGTTACCCGTGGCGCCCGAGTCGACGATCGTGATGATCGGGTTGTCGGCCGGGTAGTGCGCGCGCAGCGCCTTACCGACCTCTTCGGTCGCTTCCTGCCAGATCTTGACCAGGGCGTTGTTGCGCTCCTGGTGATCGAGCGCACCACGCTGGTACTTCTTCTCGATCTGATCGGCCTGCGCGTCGTAACGCGCCATGATCTCGGCCTTCTCGGTCGGCACGAGCACGTCCGACATGGAGACCGTGACGCCCGAACGCGTGGCCCAGTAGAAGCCCGAGTCCTTGAGCTTGTCGACGGTCTGCGCGACCACGATCATCGGGTAGCGCTCGGCCAGATCGTTGATGATCGCGGCCTGACGCTTCTTCGGCATCGGCTCGTCGATGAACGCGTAGTCCGCCGGGAGCAGATCGTTGAACAGCACCCGGCCCAGCGTGGTCTTGGTGATCCACGCGTCGCCGCGCTGCCAGCCGTTCGGGAACAGCTCGGCCTCGACGTCCTTGGGCGGACGCTGGTTGGTCAGCCGGATCTTGATCAGCGAACGCACGGTCAGCTCGGCGCGGTCGACGGCCATCTGCGCCTCGGCGGGCGAGGAGTAGACGCCGAACTCCGGCGCGTCCTTGGTGGCCGCCCGGTACTCGCCCTTCGCGCCCTCTTCCAGGCGGGTCAGGTAGTACAGACCGGTCACCATGTCCAGACGCGGCATGGCGAGCGGACGACCCGAGGCCGGCGACAGGATGTTGTTCGAGGACAGCATCAGGATGCGGGCCTCGGCCTGCGCCTCCGCCGACAGCGGCAGGTGCACGGCCATCTGGTCACCGTCGAAGTCGGCGTTGAACGCCTCACACACCAGCGGGTGCAGCTGGATGGCCTTGCCCTCGACCAGCAGCGGCTCGAAGGCCTGGATACCCAGGCGGTGCAGGGTGGGCGCACGGTTCAGCAGCACCGGGTGCTCGGCGATGACCTCTTCGAGGACATCCCACACCTGGGGACGCTGACGCTCGACCATCCGCTTGGCGGACTTGATGTTCTGCGCGTGGTTCAGGTCGACCAGACGCTTCATGACGAACGGCTTGAACAGCTCGAGCGCCATCAGCTTGGGCAGACCGCACTGGTGCAGCTTCAGCTGCGGGCCGACCACGATGACCGAACGGCCCGAGTAGTCGACACGCTTTCCGAGCAGGTTCTGACGGAAACGACCCTGCTTGCCCTTGAGCAGATCGCTCAGCGACTTCAGCGGGCGGTTACCCGGACCGGTGACCGGACGGCCGCGACGGCCGTTGTCGAACAGCGCGTCCACCGACTCCTGAAGCATGCGCTTCTCGTTGTTCACGATGATCTCGGGCGCACCCAGATCGATCAGTCGCTTCAAACGGTTGTTGCGGTTGATGACGCGGCGGTACAGGTCGTTCAGGTCGGAGGTCGCGAAGCGGCCACCGTCCAGCTGCACCATCGGGCGCAGCTCCGGCGGGATCACCGGCACGGCGTCGAGGACCATGCCCATCGGCGAGTTGCCGTTGGTCTGGAACGCGGCGACGACCTTCAGACGCTTCAGCGCGCGAAGCTTCTTCTGGCCCTTGCCCGTACGAATGGTCTCGCGCAGGTTCTCGGCCTCGGCGTCGATGTCGAAGGTCTCCATGAGCTTCTGGATCGCCTCGGCACCCATGGCGCCCGTGAAGTACTCGCCGTAGCGGTCCTGCAGCTCGCGGTAGATCACCTCGTCGATGATCAGCTGCTTCTTGGCCAGCTTGGTGAAGGTGGTCCAGATCTCGTCGAGCCGGTCCAGCTCACGCTGGGCGCGGTCGCGCAGCTGACGCATCTCGCGCTCGCCGCCGTCCTTGACCTTGCGGCGGACGTCGGACTTGGCGCCCTCGGCCTCCAGCTCGGCCAGGTCGGCTTCCAGCTTCTGGGCGCGGGCCTCGAGATCGGCGTCGCGCTGGTCGGCGACGGTCTTCTTCTCGACCTCCATCTCCGCCTCGAGCGTGGACAGCTCGTTGTGACGCAGCTCGTCATCGACGGCCGTGATCACGTACGCGGCGAAGTAGATGATCTTCTCGAGATCCTTCGGCGCCAGGTCGAGCAGGTAGCCCAGGCGCGACGGGACACCCTTGAAGTACCAGATGTGGGTGACCGGGGCGGCCAGCTCGATGTGGCCCATGCGCTCACGACGCACCTTGGCGCGCGTCACCTCGACACCACAGCGCTCACAGATGATGCCCTTGAAGCGGACGCGCTTGTACTTACCGCAGTAGCACTCCCAGTCCCGGGTGGGACCGAAGATCTTCTCGCAGAAGAGGCCGTCCTTCTCCGGCTTCAGCGTGCGGTAGTTGATGGTCTCCGGCTTCTTGACCTC
The DNA here is from genome assembly GCF_007990715.1 of Nocardia seriolae NBRC 15557. Classification (GTDB taxonomy): domain Bacteria; phylum Actinomycetota; class Actinomycetes; order Mycobacteriales; family Mycobacteriaceae; genus Nocardia; species Nocardia seriolae. The sequence continues at coordinate 7,700 of NZ_BJWY01000069.1, forward strand.
GCCGAAAGACCAGTTACGAATGTCTTCGGCGGAGGCCAGGCCGATCCGGAGTTCATCGAAGAAGTTGACGTCTAGCACGTAACTTCCTTTCCCCTGTTCGGGTTGAGTATGAGCAAAAGTTCGCTAAATCCGTTGCCCGGGAAGGCGACTCGAAAATGAACCGGCCTTCCCGGACCGATCGCTCTTACTGCGCCAGGTCGTCGACCGTCGCAGCCTCGTTGCGGGACAGGTTGATACCCAGGTTCGCCGCGGCGCGCTCCAGGTCCTCGTCGTCGCCGTCGCGCATCTCGATGGCGGCGCCGTCCGAGGACAGCACCTCCACGTTCAGGCACAGCGACTGGAGCTCCTTGAGCAGAACCTTGAACGACTCCGGGATACCCGGCTCCGGAATGTTCTCGCCCTTGACGATGGCCTCGTACACCTTCACGCGGCCGACCACGTCGTCCGACTTGATGGTGAGCAGCTCCTGCAGGGTGTAGGCCGCGCCGTACGCCTGCATGGCCCAACATTCCATTTCACCGAAGCGCTGACCACCGAACTGCGCCTTACCACCCAGCGGCTGCTGCGTGATCATCGAGTACGGACCGGTCGAACGCGCGTGGATCTTGTCGTCGACCAAGTGGTGCAGCTTCAGGATGTACATGTAGCCCACGGCCACCGGGTACGGGAACGGCTCGCCGGAGCGACCATCGAGCAGGATGGCCTTGCCGTCGTCGTTGATCATCTTCTCGCCGTCGCGGTTCGGCAGCGTCGAACCGAGCAGGCCGGTCAGCTCCTCCTCGCGGGCGCCGTCGAACACCGGGGTGGCGATGTTCGTGTCGGCGGGCTGTCCGATCATCTCGGCGGGCAGGTTCTTCGCCCAGTCCGGCGAACCGTCGACCTGCCAGCCGGTCTTGGCGATGTAACCCAGGTGGGTCTCCAGCACCTGACCGATGTTCATACGACGCGGCACACCGTGGGTGTTCAGGATGATGTCGACCGGGGTGCCGTCCGGGAGGAACGGCATGTCCTCCTGCGGAAGGATCTTGCCGATGACACCCTTGTTGCCGTGGCGGCCGGCGAGCTTGTCGCCGTCCTGGATCTTGCGCTTCTGCGCGACGTAAACGCGCACAAGCTCATTGACGCCCGGGGGCAGATCGTCGTCGTCGTCACGCGAGAAGACGCGGACGCCGATGACCTTGCCGGACTCACCGTGGGGCACCTTCAGGGAGGTGTCGCGGACCTCGCGGGCCTTCTCACCGAAGATGGCGCGCAGCAGGCGCTCCTCGGGGGTCAGCTCGGTCTCACCCTTCGGGGTGACCTTGCCGACCAGGATGTCGCCGTCACGGACCTCCGCGCCGATGCGCACGATGCCGCGCTCGTCCAGGTCCGCCAGGACCTCGTCGGAGACGTTCGGGATGTCCCGGGTGATCTCCTCGGCACCGAGCTTGGTGTCGCGAGCGTCGATCTCGTGCTCCTCGATGTGGATCGAGGTGAGCACGTCGTCCTCCACGAGGCGCTGCGACAGGATGATCGCGTCCTCGTAGTTGTGGCCTTCCCACGGCATGATCGCCACGAGCAGGTTCTTGCCCAGGGCCATCTCACCGTTCTCGGTGCAGGGGCCGTCGGCGAGCACGTGCCCGGACTCCACGCGCATGCCCTCGTCCACGATCGGACGCTGGTTGGCGCAGGTGCCCTGGTTGGAGCGCTCGAACTTGCGCAGGCGGTAGCTGCGGCGGGTGCCGTCGTCGTGCATGACGGTGATGAAGTCGGCCGAAACCTCTTCCACCACACCGGCCTTCTGGTTCACGACCACGTCACCGGCGTCGACCGCGGCGCGCAGCTCCATGCCGGTGCCGACCAGCGGCGACTCGGAACGGATCAGCGGCACGGCCTGACGCTGCATGTTCGCGCCCATGAGGGCACGGTTGGCGTCGTCGTGCTCGAGGAACGGAATCATGGCGGTCGCGACCGACACCATCTGGCGCGGCGAGACATCCATGTAGTCGATGTCCTTGGCCGGGACGTATTCCATTTCCTCGTTGCCGTGGCGGGCGAGGACGCGGTCCTCGAGGAAGTTGCCGTCCGCGTCGACCGGCGAGTTCGCCTGGGCGCGGATGTGGCGGTCCTCCTCGTCGGCGGTGAGGTACTTGACCTCATCGGTGACGCGGCCGTCGATGACCTTGAGGTACGGGGTCTCGATGAAACCGAACGGGTTGACCCGCGCGTAGACCGAGAGCGAACCGATCAGGCCGATGTTCGGGCCTTCCGGGGTCTCGATCGGGCACATGCGGCCGTAGTGCGACGGGTGGACGTCACGGACCTCCAGACCGGCGCGCTCACGGGACAGACCACCCGGGCCCAGCGCCGACAGACGACGCTTGTGGGTCAGACCCGAGAGCGGGTTGTTCTGGTCCATGAACTGCGACAGCTGCGAGGTGCCGAAGAACTCCTTGATCGCCGCCACGACGGGACGGATGTTGATCAGGGTCTGCGGCGTGATGGCCTCGACATCCTGGGTGGTCATGCGCTCGCGCACGACGCGCTCCATGCGGGACAGGCCCACGCGGATCTGGTTCTGGATCAGCTCGCCAACCGTCCGCAGACGACGGTTGCCGAAGTGGTCGATGTCATCGACATCCACCGGCACCTCGACGCCGCCGGGGACGGTCATGAGCTTGTCGCCCTGGTGCAGGCGCACCAGGTACTCGATGGTCGCGACGATGTCTTCCTTGGTCAGCACCGAACCCGTGACGGGCACACCGGCATTGACGCCCAGCTTCTTGTTGACCTTGTAGCGGCCGACGCGGGCCAGGTCGTAGCGCTTCTCCTTGAAGAACAGGTTCTCCAGCAGGGTCTGCGCCGACTCCTTGGTCGGCGGCTCGCCCGGACGCAGCTTGCGGTAGATGTCGAGCAGCGCCTCGTCCTGACCCGGGGTGGAGTCCTTCTCGAGGGTGGACATCATGATCTCGGAGAAACCGAAGCGCTCGGTGATCTCCTCGGTGGTCAGACCCAGCGCCTTGAGCAGCACGGTGACCGGCTGGCGACGCTTGCGGTCGATACGCACACCGACGGTGTCGCGCTTGTCGACGTCGAACTCCAGCCACGCGCCGCGCGACGGGATGACACGCACCGAGTGCAGGGTCTTCTCGGTCGACTTGTCGATGGACTCGTCGAAGTAGACACCGGGCGAACGGACCAGCTGCGACACGACGACGCGCTCGGTGCCGTTGATGATGAACGTGCCCTTGTCGGTCATCATCGGGAAATCACCCATGAAGACCGTCTGAGACTTGATCTCACCGGTGTTGTTGTTGATGAACTCCGCGGTCACGAACAGCGGCGCCGCGTAGGTCATGTCCTTGTCCTTGCACTCCTCGATGGAGGCCTTGACCTCTTCGAAGCGCGGGTCGGAGAAGGACAGCGACATGGAGCCGGAGAAGTCCTCGATCGGAGACAGCTCCTCGAGCACCTCCTCGAGGCCCCCGACGGGGTTTTCGACGTCGCCGCGCGCGATGGCACGCTCACGCCAGTCTGCTGAACCGACCAGCCAGGCGAACGATTCGGTTTGTAGATCGAGAAGTCCGGGAACCTCCAGGGGTTCGCGAATCTTCGCGAAAGACACCCGCTTCGGGGCTCCGGGGACTGAGTAGAATCCACGGCCCGCCGTGGTGGCCTCGGTCTGGGTGGAGACTGCCAAGATGCGTCCTTCCAGCACCTCACGCGCGTCGCGTGGTGGTCCGCGACCGTCGCTTGTCTGCTACGAATTCCGCTGGTTACGACCCGAACGAAACCCGAACAGCAAACAGCGGAAGTAACACCGGAAGGTGGAACTTTCGTGATGCGATCGAGGTATGGACAGGAGGCAGCCAGCGCAACGTCAAAAACTACACCCAAACCTACGGGGGTGTCAAAGTACCACCCGTGGCGATCCGCGGACGGCAACTTCGCCCCGGTGTGTCTATGTCGATATCCGGGCGACCGGAGCGCCGATATCCGGGCGACCGGAACGTCGGTACCGACACAGCGAGGGCGGCCTCCACACGGATTTCCGACTGGGCCGAAGAGTCCGCTGGCTGCGTTCGCGAGGCCCACGTCGGCGTCCTGTCCCCTGTGACAGCCGCCGCTGTTGTGAATAGCGTGACGGCTCGGACGAAAGTCGTCAAGTGGCGGTCCGCGTTGACAAATGCCGAGATCGCCTGTCCCGCTACAAGATCACCTTCCGACGTCGCGCGATACCGGAAAGACACCGGCGCGCGACGGGCGTGACCCTCTACTTGTCGGTTATCTCCGAGGCCAGCCAGTGGCCGTCGACCTTCTGCATGCGCAGCACGATCGGGCCCGACGCGAGGGGTTCGGGCTTGTTGTCCTTGACCGCCGAGATGTTCAGGTTGACCAGCAGTTCGGCGCGGTCGCCGGTGAGCAGGGTCACGCCGATGGGGTCGGTTTTGACCTGGGTGTCGGTCTGGGTCTGCCTGATGGTGTCGACCGTGGTGTCGACGTACTTGGCGAAGTCCTTCTGCATCTTGTCGGTGAGCACCGAGTTGACCGAGGTCTTCCACTTGTCGATCTCGGCGGCCTTGTAGCCGTAGAGCGTGGTGAGGGCGTGGTCGGCGGCGGCCTTCACCTCGTCGGTGGCCGTGTTGTCGACGTAGGCGAGATTGCCGGAGTCCGAGTTGGGCTTGCCCACCCAGTGATTCACCGCACCGGTCACCGCGAAGGCGAGCAGCAGCACGGCGAGCGCGCCGCACACGGTGGCGACACCCCAGTTACGCCAAAATCCACCTTGCCCGCTCGGCTTGGAATACTGTTGCGGGGCAGGATTTTTGGACAGGCTGGGACCGCGCGGCGGGGTGGTGCGCCGGGTGGTCCGATCGGACTCGACGGTCTGATCGGCCGACACCGTCCGATCGAGCCGCTCGGTGGTGGACCGGGTGCTCGCCGCGGTGGTGCGCGACGCGGTGCCGCGCTGGGCGGCCGGGCGGCGCGGGGTGACGCGGTTGACGGGACGTTTCCGGTTGGCCATGGGTCACTCCCTCCTAGTTGCCCGGTGCGGGGGTCGGGGTCGAGCTCGGCTGCTGTGCGGTGCCCGTGCCCAGCGGCACCGGCTCGCCCAGATTCTGCGCCTTCTCGGCTTTCCAAGCGTCGCCGACCTTGACCAGGTCGAGGGTCCAGAGCTGGCGGAAGGTGGCGGGCTGCCCGCCGGGCCAGCTCCGGGTGATCTTCAGCACCGCGAAGGCCGACGCGTGATCGAGCTCGGTGTTGAGCGAGGTGAGGGTGAGCCCCTCGACATCGGCCTTGATCCGGGTCTTGGAGTCCTGGGCGGTCTGCTTGAGCTGATCCTGCCCTTCCTCCTGCTGCTTGAGCAGTTCCCCGGTCATGGATGACCGGATATTTGCCAGCGACCCGTCGATATCGTCCGGGTTGATGGACATCAGGTTGATCGCGGCCTGCCGGGCATCGGTCAGCGCGGCATCACGGGCGTGCGCGCGGTTCTCGTCCTTGTGATCCCCGAACCAGAGGAAGCCGATGATCCCGGCCGCCACGACGGATACGGCCAGCAGCGCGGCCGCACCCACGGTGACGAAGCGCCGCACATCCAACCCCGCGGGCGGAGTCGCGGCAGGCCCGGCCACGGTGGGCCCGGCGGGCGCGTCCAGCACCACTGTCGGCTCGGCCGCCGCGACAGGCTCCGATGCCGCGGTTTCCGTATCGGATTCGGTTTTGGAACCCGCGTGCCGGAACGACTCGGAGATCGCGACGTCAGCCCAGGACCCATCCGGGGTGGTTTCGGGAACCGACGGGCTCGTCGGCTTCTCGAGGTTGTCCCCCGAATCGCTGTCCTTTTGCTGGCTCACGCCGCCACCATACTTTCCTCTCTCACCGCTTGGGTGTGACGCCCATGAGGGTCGCCAGCTGGGTCGCGACCGGGTTCAGGTTGAGCTTCTCCGGGTCGTACTTGGGCTTGTCGTCCCAGGGCTGTGGAACGCTGGGGTCGGCCAGGTCGGCGCGCGCTCCGCCGCGGACCGCGGTCTCACTGCCCTGCGGGACGGTGCAACCGGCCTGCGTATTGAACGGGAAGTCGTCGCGGGTGTCGTCGAAGTTGGGGTTCTGGGCCTTCATCTGGTCCAGAATCCGTTGCGTGCCTTCGTATCCCACCGTGCAGGCGGGCGGGTTGTTGGTCTCGAGCACCAGGCCGAAGTGGGTGGTGCCGTCGCCGGGCGCGGTGGAGGAGCCACCGAGCGGCAGCAGCGGCAGCATCTGCAGCACCGGGCCGAGGGCGTAGAACTTCGGCGAAATGGCCAGCAGCAGCACGCGCAGGTTGGTCAGGTCCTTGGTGAGGGCCGGGCCGCTCTCGGTCAGCAGGCGCTGGATCGAGGAGGCCGCATCGGTGCCGGTGCCGATGAGCCGGCGGATGTCCGGGTCATTGGACTTGAGCTGCGCGGTGAGCTTGTCGAGGCCGTCGCTGAACTGCAGGATCGCGGGCGACTGCTCGGCCTGGGTGCCCAGCACGGTGCGCGCGGAGCGGATCAGCGCCAGGGTCTGCGGCAGGTTGTCGATGCCGGTGGCGGTGAACTTGTTCAGCGAGTCGACCAGGATCTTGAGGTCGTCACGCCGCCCGTCGAAGGCCTTGCCCAGCTCGGTGATGGTGGTGGACAACGCCTTCAGGTCGGTGCTGCTCGCGAAGTGGTCGACGCTGGTGAGCAGGTCCTCCACGTGGACGGGCACCGCCGCGCCGTCGATGACCGAGCCGTCGTGCAGGTACGGCGAGGTGTCGCTGGTGGGCAGCAGGTCCACGTACTGCTCACCGATGGCGGACCGGTTGGCGATCACGGCCTTGGCATTGGCGGGGACCTTGGGCTTGCTGGAGCTCATGTCCAGGGTGATCAGCACGCCGTCGGGGGTGACGTCGAGGTTGCCGACCCGGCCCACGGGCACGCCGCGGTAGGTGACCTCCGCGCCCTTGGACAGGTTGCCGGTCTCCTTGGCCTTGATCTTCACCTGGTACAGCCCGAAGCCCATCATCTGGTCCAGGTGCACGTATTTCGCGCCCACGAACACGACGCCGAGGACGGCGATGATCGCGAAGGCGATCAGCTGATTACGCACCAGACGAGTCATCGCGGACCACCCACTCCCAGCTGCTCGAGGATCGATCCCAGCGGATCGGTCGGTCCCGCCTGCCCGGTCGGCCGCGCCACGGTGGGCGGCAGCGGCAGCAGCGAGACGGTCGGCCAGCCGCCGCGCGGCCCGTTGCCGTTGTAGTACGGGTTGGTCGGGTCCACGTTCACCTGACGGCCGGTGGGCGGCAGGTAGACCGGATCCTGTTTGCCCACACCGAGGTTCGACAGCAGGGTGCCGATCTGCAGGTCGACCGAGAGCCAGGTGTTGACCTGGCCGCCGAACGCGGACTTTATCGCCTCGTCCGGGAACGGGTAGGTCGGGATGAGCGGGAACGCGGTCACCAGGTCACCCGCCGAATCGCCCAGCGCCTGCAGCGTGGGTCGCAGCGAGGACAGATCGGTGATCAGGTTGTCCTTGGAGTGGTTGAGCACGTCGAATCCGGCCTGCCCCACCCGATCCAGCTGCTGCAGCATCTGAATCAGCTGCGGCCGTTGCTCATTGAGGATCTTGATGCCGGCGGGCAGCTCGTCGAGGATCTTGGAGATCTGGGTGGTCTGCTGGCTCACCCGGCTGGTCAGCGTGTCGAGGCTGTCCAACGCGCGGGTGATATTGCCGACCTGGTCGTCGAGACCCTTGATCAGGATGTTGGCCTGATCCAGCAAGTCCCGGACCTTGCCCTCGCGGCCGTCCAGAGTCTTGTTGAGCTCCACCACGATCGGTTGCAGCTGCGCCACGCCGCCGCCGTTGAGCAGCAGCGAGAGCGCGCCGAGCACCTGCTCCACCTCGGTGGCGGTCTGGGTGTTCTCGCGCGGGATCTTGTCACCGCTCTTCAGCGGCGCGGAGTCGGCGTCCTTGGGGGCGGACAGTTCGATGTACTTCTCACCCAGCAGGTTGGTCTGCTTGACCTCGGCGTGCGCATTGTGCGGCAGCTTCACGTCATCGTTGAACAGCACCTGCACGCTGGCTTCCCAGGCGTTGTCGGGTGCGATGCTGATCTTGTCGACCCGGCCCACGGCCACGCCCTCGACCTTCACCGAGGACTGCGGGACCAGGTCCAGCACATCGCCGAAGCGGATGTCGATGGACATCGGGTGCTTGCCGATGTTCGGGCCGCCGGGCAGCGGAATGCTGTCCGCGCCGCAGCCCGCGGCCACCGCGGTGACCGCGCCGAGCGAGGTGGCCAGCAGCGCGGCCCGTTTCACCCGGCCGCCGCGAATCCGGTTGGCGCTCATCGCTGTCCGCCTTCCTGCTGCGACGGAGCCTGCTGATCGGACGGGTTGCCGGGCACGGTGCCGGGCACCGTGTTGTGCTGTTCGTTCTCGCCGCTGAGGATGCCGAAGGGCAGCATCAGCGTCGGCGTCTTCACGCCCGCGGTGAGCTGATCGGTGATCGCCTTGCAGTTGCTCAGGATCGGTTGCAGCTGACGGGAGATGGCGTCGAACTTGGGGTCGCCGGGCCGCAGCTTGCCCAGGTCGAGCATCTTGCAGATGACGCCGAAGGGGTCCTGCAGGTCGGTGAAGTTGGGGCGCATGTCGAGCGTGCCGGTCTCACCGTTGTGCACGTTGATCAGGTTGCTGAGCGCGGTCGGGATGAGCGGCAGCGCCTTGGCCAGATCGTCGCGCTGGTCGGCGAGGGTCTGGGTGAGCTTGGTCAGCGCATCGGCGTTGGACTGCACCAGGTCCCGGTTGTCGTCGATGAACCGGGCCACGTCGCCGAGCGCGACCGAGAGCAGGCTGAGCGCGTCGCCGAGCGTCTGGCGCTCGTCGGACAGGAACCCGGCCAGCGAGGCCAGCTGGCTGTTGAAGGTCCGCACCTGCGTGTCGTTGTCGGCCAGGGTCTGCACGAAGGTCTGCAGGTTCTTGACCGTGTCGAAGATGTCGGTGCGCGAATCGGAGAGCGCACGCGCGGCCTTGGACAGCTGGGTGAAGCTGTTGCCCAGCGCCTCACCGTTGCCGGAGAGGTTGTCGGCGGAGGTGCGCACCAGCTGGTTCAGCGCGCCGTCCTTGTTGGCGCCGTTGGGGCCCAGGGCATTCGAGAGCTCGGTGATGGACTTGTAGAGCCGGTCCACCTCGACGGGGGTCGCGGTGCGGTCCTTGGGGATGGTGGCGTCGCGCCCCATCTTGGGCCCGCCCTTGTAGACCGGCGCGAGCTGGATGTAGCGGTCCGACACCACCGACGGCGTGATCTGCGCGGCCTTGGCGTCGGCGGGGATGTCGTACTTGCGGTCGACCTTCATGACGACCTTGACGACCTCACCCTGCGGCGTCACCGAATCCACGCGTCCCACCGGCACACCCAGGACCCGGACGTCGGAACCCTCGTAGATGCCGATGGACTTGTCGAAGTAGGCGGTGATCGTGGTGGTGTTGAGCTTGTCCAGACCCCACCAGGTGACGCCCGCGACCACGACCGCGAGGGCGGCCGCCGCGGCGATCAGCTTGGACTTGGTGCTGGTGCCCTTCAGGGCGGTGAGCGGATTCTTCGCCACGGTCTAACCTCCCAACTTTCGGATCGGATCGCGATTGCCCGGAACATCCGGCAACGCCGGCGGAATCAGGTTGGTGATGACCGCGTCGAACCAGCGGCCGGTGCCCAGCACATTGGCGTAGAGCCCGTAGAAGGGCGCGGCCAGGGTGAGGGTCTTGGAGATGTCGGCCTGGTGATCATTCAACAGGTCGATGGTCTTGTTGAGGTTGGTCAGCGCGGGGCCGATCTGCTCCTCGTTGTCCTTGACCAGCGCGCTCAGTTCGGCCGCAACGGTTTTCGCACCGGTGAGCAGCTGGTGGATGGCCTGCTGGCGCACGTTCAGCTCGGCCAGCAGTTCACCGCCGTTGGCGATGAGCCGCTCGAATTCCTGATTGCGGTCCGCGAGCACCTGGGAGGTGGTCTTGGTGGCGGCGAACAGCTTCTTGAGCTGATCGTCGCGCTTGGCCAGCGATTCCGAGAGCCGGGCCACGCCGTCGATGGAGCCGCGCCGTTCCGGCGGGGTCGCCGAGAACGCGTCCGAGAGCACCTGGAAACTCTGCGCCAGCTGCGCGGTATTGGTGTCCTCGATGTTCTTGGCGGCGTCGCTGAAGGCGTCCACCACGTCGTAGGGGGACACGGTGCGCGAGAGCGGAATCCGGTCCGAGGGATCGAGCACCTTGGTGCCCTTGGGATCCAGCGCCAGGTACTTCTGCCCGAGCAGCGTCTTGATCTGGATCGACGCGCTGGTCTCGTTGCCGACCCAGGCGTCCTGGGTGTGGAAGTCGACCAGCACCTTGTCGCCGTCGAGCCGGACATCGGACACCGCGCCGACCTTCACGCCGGCGATGCGCACCTCGTTGCCCTTCTTCAGGCCCGCGGCCTCGGAGAACTCGGCGGTGTACTTGGTGCCGGCGCTCAGCAGCGGCAGCTTGTCCAGGTTGAACGCGGACATGGTCACCAGCAGCACCATGAGCAGGCCGATGCCGCCCATGAAAACCGGACTGCGCTTGCCCAATACGACGCGGTCGTCCATCAGCGGCCTCCCTTCCCGTGGCAGCGCGGGGCCGGATTCGTGTAGATCGGCTGGTTCACGGTCGGCATGTTCTGCAGTGCGGGCGGGATGTTCAGCTGCGGCGCGTCCTTGGTGCCCGGGCCCACGACGATGTCGATGCCGCACAGATAGAACTGGAACCACGAGCCGTAAGAGGCTGCGCGACCGAGCTTCTCCATCTTGATCGGCAGGTTGGTCAGGCCCTCGTCGACCTCGTCCTTTCGCTGATTCAGGGTCGAGGTCAGCTGGTTCAGGCCCGCGATGGCGCCCTGCAGGTTCGGCCGCACCGGGACCAGCAGGTCCGCGGTGGCCGAGGCCAGATTGCCCAGCGAGGTGACTGCCGAGCCGATGGTGCCGCGCTCGGCGTTCAGCCCGGTGACCAGCGCCTCGGTGTTCACGATCAGCTGGTCGAGCTGGTCGCCGCGCGAATTGATGCTGTCCAGCACCAGATTCAGGTTCTTGATCAGCTCACCGATCACCGCGTCCTTGTCGGCCACCTTGTTGGTGAGCGAGGCGGTGGTCGCCACCAGATCCCGGATGGTGCCGGATTCGCCCTGGAAGACCTGGATGATCTCGGACGACAGCTTGTTTACGTCGTCGGGGGTCAGCGTCTGGAACAGCGGCCGGAAGCCGTTGAACAGCTCGGTCAGATTGACCGCGGGCTTGGTGCGCTCCAGCGGGATGGTCGCGCCATTGTTCAGCTTGCGGCCCTGCTGTCCGGTGCCCTGTTCCAGCGCGATGTAGCGCTGGCCCACCAGGTTCCGGTACTTGATGGTCGCGGTGGTGGAGGCGGGCAGCCAATCCCGGTCGGTGAGTTCGAATTCCACATTGGCCAGGCGCTTGTCCACGATGGACACATTCGTCACCTTGCCCACGCGGACACCCGCGATGCGCACCTCGTCGCCCTTGTTCAGGGAGGTCACATCGGTGAAGCGGGCATTGAACTTGGTGCCGCCGCCACCGTAGTTGGCGATGGTCAGCGCCAGCACGCCCGTCAGGAAGACCGTGACGAGAATGAAGGCGATCAGTTTGGTCAGCGTCGGCCCGAGGCCGCGCAACACATCCTTCACTTGACGCTCACCTCACTGCCGCGGAACGCCGGAGCGGCGATCTTGGTGATCCAGCTGGGCACCTCGTCGGGCGAGACACCGTGCGCGGCACCGTAGATCGCGCCCAGGGCCTGCGACTCCTGCGGCGAGTACGCGGTGGTCGGCGTGTAGGGGCCGTACACCTTGTACTGCGGCTCCGGCATCCGGCCGATGTTCTGGTCACCCGGATTGCGGGTGGGCGGCTGGTAGGAACCGTCATTGGCGGAACCGTTGGTGTACTGGCCCGGGTCGGTGCCCGGCGGGTACATCGGAACGCACAGCGGGCCACGCGAATCGAACCAGCGCGGCTCGTCCTGGTTGGGGACGTAGCGGCCGCGGGGGTTCACGACCGACACGCTCACCCGCGAGCCCGGCAGGTCGGTGCCCTTGCCGAAGATCTGGTCGATGCGCGGCTTGAGTTCCGCGAATCCGGCCAGCGCGCAGCTGTAGCTGGGCGAGTACTTGGCCAGCGCCTCCAGCGCGGGGCGGGAGTCGGCGGCCACGTCGATGATGTTGTCGCGGTTGGCGAGCAGGAAGTCCGCGGTGGTCGAGGCACTCGGGGTGAGCGTCGCCATCAGGGTGTCGATCTGCGAGCGCTTCGCCACGATGGTGGCATTGGTGGTGCGCAGGTTGTCCAGCGCGTCCACCAACTGCGGCGCGGCGTCCGCGTAGGTGGTCGCCACGTCGGCCAGGCTCTTCAGATCCTGTTGCAGCGTGGGCATCTCACCGTTGACCTGCGTGAAGATGGTGTCGAGCCGGTCGATGGTCTTGCCCAGCTCCTCGCCCTGCCCCTGCAGCGCGTTGGACAGCGCGCTCAGCGTGGAGGACAGGTACTGCGGCGGAATCGCGTTCAGCAGCGGCAGGATGTTGTCCAGCAGCTGGCTCACCTCGATGGCGTTGCCGCTGGTGTCCTGGTGCAGGGTGACGCCCTCGGTGAGGTGCCCCTCCGGGGCCTCCGGCCACACCAGATCGATGTAGCGCTCACCGAACAGCGTCTTGGGTAGCAGGCGCGCGGTCACATTGACCGGGATCTCCTTGGCCTTGCCCGGATCGATGGCCAGGTCCAGGGTGACGTTCTTGCCGTCGTACTTGCTCGACCGCAGCTCGCCCACGGTGACGCCGCGGACCTTCACATCCGCGTTGCGGGTCAAGGCGTTTCCGACGGTGTCGGTGATCAGGTTGACCCGCACCGTCTCCACGAACTGCTTGTTGTAGACGGCGATGGTGGTCCACAGGAACAGCGCCACCACCACGAAGAACAGAATGCCGAGGGTGCGCTTGCGCAGCTTCTCGGTGGAGCGCCACAGCTCCACGTTCCTGGGGTTGCTCATCCGGCCACCCGCACCGTCGTGGTCGTGCCCCAAATGGCCAGGGACAGAAAGAAGTCCAGCACGTTGATCAGCACGATCGCGGCGCGCACGGCGCGGCCCACGGCCACGCCCACGCCTGCGGGGCCGCCGCTGGCGTTGTAGCCGTAGTAGCAGTGCACCAGGATGATGACGAACGCGCAGACGAGCACCTTCACGAAGGAATAGAGCACGTCCTCCGGTGGCAGGAAGAGATAGAAGTAGTGGTCATAGGAGCCACTCGACTGCCCGTTGAAGTAGATGCTGATCATCCGCGAGGCCAGGTAGGTGCCCAGCAGACCGACCACGTACAGCGGAATCACCGCGAGGAAGCCCGCGATGGCGCGCGTGGTCACCAGGAACGGCACCGACGGCACCGCCATCACCTCGAGCGCGTCGATCTCCTCGGAGATGCGCATGGCGCCCAGCTGCGCGGTGAAGCCACAGCCGACCGTCGCCGAAAGCGCCAGCGCCGCAACCAGGGGCGCGAGCTCACGAGTGTTGATGTACCCGGTCAGGAAGCCGGTGAGCACACCAGAGCCGAGGGCGTCGAGGGCCTTGAAGCCCTGCAGTCCGACGACCACACCCACCGACGCCGACATGAACACGATCACGCCGATGGTGCCGCCGATGACGGCCAGGGCGCCCGAGCCGAAGGTCACCTCGGCCAGCAGCCGCATGACCTCCCTGCGGAAGTGCACGATCGTCTTCGGGATCGCGCCGATCGCCCTGGAGTAGAACGACATCTGGTCCCCGGCCTTGTCGACCAGGTTCACGGGGGCCTCGAGCACCGGTTTGACCCGGCGCGCCGACCGGGAGAAGACGGTGGAGCGCTGCGAAACAACCATGATCACGCGCCCTTTGCGGGGACGACCTGAAGGTAGATCAGGGTGAGCACCAGATTCAGGAAGAACAGCACGAGGAACGTGATCACCACGGACTGGTTCACCGCGTCACCCACTCCTTTCGGTCCCCCCTTCGGATGCAGGCCCTTGTAGGCGGCGATCACGCCCGCCACCACGCCGAAGATCAGGGCCTTGATCTCGCCGATAACCAGGTCGGGGATCTGCGCGAGGGCGGAGAAGGACGCGAGGTACGCGCCCGGGGTGCCGCCCTGCAGCCCGACATTGAAGAAGTAGCCGCCGCAGATGCCGACCACCGACACCAGGCCGTTCAGCAGGAACGCCACCAGCATCATGCCCAGCACCCGCGGAACCACCAGGCGCTGAATGGGATCGATGCCGAGGACCTCCATGGCGTCGATCTCCTCGCGGATGGTGCGCGAGCCGAGATCGGCGGCCACGGCCGAACCGGCCGCGCCCGCGATGATCAATGCGGTCACGACCGGGGCGGCTTGCTGGACGGTCGCCAGCACGCTGGTCGCGCCGGTGAAGTTCTCCGCGCCCAGCTGCTTGATGAGCGAGCCGGTCTGCAGGGCCACCACCGCGCCGAACGGGATTGCCACCAAAGCGGCAGGGAGGATCGAGACACTCGCGATGAACCACGATTGCTCGATGAACTCCCGCCACTGGAAGGGCCGGCGGAACGTCTTCCGGAGCACATCCAGGAAGAGTGCGAATATGTTGCCGGCCTGGGCAAGTCCCGACTCGACCGGGGTGCGCAGTCGCGTCAGGGTGGGGTTCACGCCGCGTATATTACCCGTTAGTCAGGTTCTGTCGCACCGTGGTGTCGTACCCGCCTGTATAGGCGGGCATTACCTGTGTGTCGGAATCATCGCCGTTCTGCTGCATGGATTCCCGAATGGCTTCCTGGGCGGCCGGCGGCAGCGTGTGCATGATCTGGCGGACCCGCTCGCGACGACGCGCCACAGCGCCACGAACCGGCATGCCCGGCTGCGCCCGCATCTGCGGGATGATGCCCTCGATCTCCTCCGCGCCACCGGCGTGGTGACCCGAGTCGAACATGGCCTGCTCGCGGGCCATCTGGGCTTCGTCCTTCTCCTCGGACATACCGATGGGGCCCTGCATGCGGCCGTTGAGGAACTGCTTGACCACCGGCTCCTCCGAGGTGAGCAGCACCTCGCGGGGGCCGAACATGACCAGGTTGCGGCGGAACAGCATGCCGATGTTGTCCGGCACCGAACGGGCCAGGTTGATGTTGTGCGTGACGATCAGGATCGTCGCGTCGATCTGCGCGTTGATATCGATCAACAGCTGCGAGAGATAGGTGGTGCGAACGGGATCCAGACCGGAGTCGGGCTCGTCGACCAGGATGATCTGCGGGTCCAGCACCAGCGCGCGGGCCAGGCCGGCACGCTTGCGCATACCACCGGAGATCTCACCGGGCAGCTTCCCCTCCGCGCCCAGCAGACCGGTCAGCTCGAGCTTCTCCATGACGATCTTCTTGATCTCGGATTCGCTCTTCTTGGTGTGCTCACGCAACGGGAATGCCGTGTTGTCGAACAGGTTCATGGATCCGAACAGCGCGCCGTCCTGGAAGAGGACGCCGAACAGCTTGCGGATCTCGTAGAGCTCCTTGTTGGAGCAGGTGGTGATGTCGGTGCCGTCGATGTAGATCGAGCCCTTCTCGGGGCGCAGCAGACCGATCAATGCCTTCAGGAAGACGGACTTACCGGTACCGGACGGGCCGAGCAACGCGCTGACTTCCCCCGGGGGCAGCGTCAGAGTGACATCCTGCCAAATACGTTGCGAACCGAATGACTTCGTGATGCCTTCGGTCCTGACCTCGACGCCCACGCCAACCTCCACTTTCTCCGACGAGCGCCCTACATGTGACGCCGGGCCACAAAAAGCGCGCGGTGTGGCGCGTCACAGTAGGTTCGGCCACTGTATCGCATATATACCGTCTCGGACACCGGGACCTGACTGGTCGGTAGAAAGTTTCATACCGAAGTCTCGATCACGGCGGAATCACGACCGCAGAATACGCGAAAAGGGCGATCCCACAATGGGAATCGCCCTTTTCACAATCGATGAGGCGCCGGGGTGTAGCCCGGCACAATCTCCGTCTTACTTGACGGTGATCTTGGCGCCGGCCTCTTCCAGCTTCGCCTTGGCGGCCTCGGCGGCCTCCTTGGCGACCTTCTCCAGGATCGGCTTCGGGGCGCCCTCGACCAGGTCCTTGGCTTCCTTCAGGCCCAGGCCGGAGACGATCTCACGCACGACCTTGATGACCTGGATCTTCTTGTCGCCGGCACCCTCGAGGATGACGTCGAACTCGTCCTGCTCCTCGGCGGCCTCGGCCGGGGCAGCAGCGCCACCCGCGACGGCGACGGCGACCGGAGCGGCAGCGGTGACCTCGAACTTGTCCTCGAACGCCTTCACGAACTCGGACAGCTCCAGCAGGGTCATGCCGGCGAAGGTCTCGAGCAGCTCATCAACGTTGGCCATTGATATTTCCTTTCGTAGGTTCGTCGCTGTGTCGACAGCGGCGAATAGGTTTGGGGTAGTGACTTATTCGGCGTCGGCAGCAGCGTCGGCGGCCGGAGCGGCAGCGCCGCTCTCGGCCTGCTTCTTCTCCTGCAGAGCGGCGAGCAGGCGAGCGACCTGGTTGCCGGGGGCCGCGAACAGACCCGCAGCCTTCGACAGGTTGCCCTTCATGGCGCCGGCCAGCTTGGCCAGCAGCACCTCGCGCGACTCCAGGTCGGCGATGCGCTCGACCTCGGACACGGACAGCGCGGCGCCGTCCATGTAGCCGCCCTTGATGATGAGCGCCTTGTTGTCCTTGGCGAACGCCTTCAGCGCCTTCGCGGCTTCGACCGGCTCACCCTTGATGAAGGTGATGGCGGTCGGACCGACGAACAAGTCATCCAGGCCTTCCACGCCCGCCTCAGCGGCGGCACGCTTGACCAGGGTGTTCTTGGCGACGGAGTAGGTAGCGTTCGCACCGAGGGCACGACGCAGCTCGGTGATCTTGCTGACCGACAGGCCACGGTATTCCGTGACGACGGTCGCGGTCGACTCCTTGAACTGCTCGGTGATCTCCGCGACGGCGGTGATCTTCTCAGCGTTTGCCATACTTCGCCTCCTCTCTGGATGGTCGGTTCTCGTATGAACTACCGAGTTCCGCCACAGGGGCCGGCGACAAAGCTAACGCCCCGGTCGCAGAGCGAACCCGGGGCGCACAAGAAACGATCGCGATCTCTCGCGGTTTCCCTACCTCGGCTCTCCCTGCGTGGGCCGCCGGCAATATCGCCGGACCTTCGACTGCCTCGCGGCAGCAACCAACGGTCTTCGGTAGAACGATTGGGGTGATCATCGAACGGGTCGATGACCGTCGTCCAATATAGCGGACACGCATCTATCCAGCAAAATCGAGGTGGAACCCGGCCCCCACCCCGCCGCGCCGATCGAGATCCTCGAGGATCGCGGTCATGGCGGAACTGCCGCCCCACACCCATTGATTGCCGATCAGCGCCTCCCCCGCGACCACCGGCGCGCCGGAATCGCCGGGAAACTCGGGCACCGTGGTGACCAGATACGGCCCCATCGAAGTGAGCGTGTTCCCGCACGTCCGGCCACTGGTCTTGCCCTGCTTGCACACCGGGGTCCCCTCCACGGGCGGCGGCGAGATGCTGCGGATGGTCGTATCCCCCACCGTGGCAACGGGATTCACCTTCGAACGGTCGAAAACGATGACGGCGTAATCCAACCCGACACCGTGCGGCCCCGGCGCGATCGGATTCCCGCCGCTGATGTAGTCGACCGTCCCGATCCGCCCGAGCGCCGGATCATGCTCGGGCCCATACTCGACCGCCGACTGCAAGAAGACCGCGTCCCCGGCCCCCTGCCGCGCACTGTCGTAGGCGCAGTGCGCATTCGTGAGCCCCACCAGATTCCCCTCCGCATCCGATCCGATCGCCGTGAGCGTGCAGAAGTGCACCAGCGATACCGACCCGACCGGAACTCCCCACTGCAACGCCAATCCCGTCCCCCCGCCCACCGGCACCCGCCGCGGTTCCTCCGCCTGTGCGAGTCCGCCAACGGCCATCGCGGCCACCAGGGTCACACCGAAAAACACCGCCGCCGAGCGATATCGGTTCGTCACGCCCTCATCCAACTTCCGGATGCGCACGACTCAACGACCAAAACCGAACGGCCGGTCAATCAGCGTGTCGAGACAAAGCGAAGGGCCGGTACGAGATTCATACCGGCCCTTCGGGCTTCATGCGTTGCTACGCGTTACCGCGCAGAGGAATCAGTCTTCCTCGGCGAAGTTGCGGGTGCGGTTCGGATCCACCGGGATGCCCGGTCCGGTGTTCGTGGAGAACGTCACCTTCTTGACGTAGCGGCCCTTCGCGGTGGAGGGCTTGACACGCAGGATCTCGTCGAGCGCGGCGCCGTAGTTCTCGGCCAGCTTCTTCTCGTCGAAGGAAGCCTTGCCGATCACGAAGTGCAGGTTGGCCTGCTTGTCGACGCGGAAGTTGATCTTGCCGCCCTTGATGTCCTGAACGGCCTTGGTCACGTCGGGGGTGACGGTGCCGGTCTTGGGGTTCGGCATCAGACCGCGCGGGCCCAGGACACGCGCGATACGACCGACCTTGGCCATCTGGTCCGGGGTGGCGATGGCGGCGTCGAAGTCCAGCCAGCCGCCCTGGATGCGCTCGATCAGGTCCTCGGCGCCCACGGCGTCGGCACCGGCGGCCTCGGCCTCGGCGGCCTTGTCGCCGACCGCGAACACGATGACGCGGGCGGTCTTACCGGTGCCGTGCGGCAGGTTGACCGTGCCGCGGACCATCTGGTCCGCCTTGCGGGGGTCGACGCCCAGACGGACGGCGACCTCGACGGTCGCGTCGGTCTTGGTGGTCGCGGTCTCCTTGGCCAGGCGCACGGCGCTCAGCGGGGAGTACAGCGCGGCGCGGTCGACCTTGGCGGCCGCCTCGAGATAAGCCTTGCTTCGTTTTGCCATGATTGTCTGTCCTTAAGTAGTCAGAAGTGGTTGCGGGACTGGCCGTCCCTCCCACCAGAGGCTCTGCATCCCTTTGCAGCGATACAGGAGGCTCTTACTCCGCGATGGTGATACCCATCGAGCGGGCGGTACCAGCGATGATCTTCGCCGCGGCGTCGATGTCGTTGGCGTTCAGGTCTTCCTGCTTGGTCTTGGCGATCTCACGGACCTGGTCCATGGTGATCTGCGCGACCTTGTTGCGGTGCGGCTCGGCCGAACCCTTCTGGATTCCCGCGGCCTTCAGCAGCAGACGCGCGGCGGGCGGCGTCTTCAGCTTGAAGTCGAACGAGCGGTCTTCGTAGACCGTGATCTCGACCGGGATGACGTTGCCACGCTGCGACTCGGTCGCCGCGTTGTACGCCTTGCAGAACTCCATGATGTTGACGCCGTGCTGACCCAGCGCGGGGCCGACCGGCGGGGCCGGGTTAGCGGCACCGG
Source organism: Nocardia seriolae NBRC 15557 (assembly GCF_007990715.1). Classification (GTDB taxonomy): domain Bacteria; phylum Actinomycetota; class Actinomycetes; order Mycobacteriales; family Mycobacteriaceae; genus Nocardia; species Nocardia seriolae. The sequence goes on from NZ_BJWY01000069.1 coordinate 27,121, forward strand.
CCTGGATCTGGAGCGTGATAAGCCCAGAGACCTTCTTCTTCTTCGGGGGCATCTTTCTTCCTTGGTTAGGTTCCTTACGGATTACCCGTAAGCCTTTTCCGGGATGTGCGCCTCGGGCAATGTCAACTTCTTCCCAGCCCTAGGCACAACCCGGCAAGTCTACGTGAACGCGAAAAAGGCGGTGACACCGGGTGAAATCCGGTGCCACCGCCTTCGCGCGACTAGATCTTGGCGACCTGCGTGAACGCCAGCTCGACCGGAGTCTCGCGGCCGAAGATCGAGACCAGCACCTTGAGCTTCTGCTGCTCGGCATTGACCTCGGAGATGCTGGCCGGGAGGGTGGCGAACGGGCCGTCCATGACGGTGACCGACTCGCCGACCTCGAAGTCGACCTCGATGACCGGCTTCACGATGGAGGTCTCGCCCGGGGCCGCGGCGGCAGCGGCGGCGGTCGCCGGGGCGGCCTTCTTCTGCTGCGCGGCCGGGACCAGGAACTTCACGACCTCCGGGATGGTCAGCGGAGACGGCCGCGAGGTGGCGCCGACGAAACCGGTGACACCGGGGGTGTTGCGCACCGCGCCCCAGGACTCGTCGTTCAGCTCCATGCGGACCAGGATGTAGCCCGGCAGCACCTTGCGGTTGACGTTCTTCTTCTGGCCGTTCTTGATCTCGGTGACCTCTTCGGTCGGCACCTCGACCTGGAAGATGTACTCCTCGAGACCGAGGTTCTGCACGCGGGTCTCGAGATTGGTCTTCACCTTGTTCTCGTAGCCGGCGTAGGAGTGCACGACGTACCAGTCGCCGGGGGCGCGACGCAGGGCCGCGGTCATCTCGGCCACCGGGTCGGCGGGCTCGTCGGTGATCTGCGCGACGGGCTGCGCGGGTTCGTCCTCTTCGGCGTCGGCCGCGAACTCGTCGGCACCGGCCGCGAACTCGTCGGCGAAGCCCTCAGTGTCTTCGACGTCCTCGACGTCCGCGGTGGTCTCGTCGATCACCACGTCATCCACCGGGAATTCCTCGGTTGTGCCGTTCTCCGGGGTGCTCACTGGGGCACTCGCTTCCTTAGTCGTCACGTAATCCTCTGCGCGCCGGGGCAATACGCCCGGCGGATGGTCCGCTCCCCGCCTCTGCACGGGGGCCGGTCACCGGCCGCGACGGTCAGACGCGGTCATCGTGCCGCCTAGCCGAAGAGCCAGTTGACACCCTTGATGAACGCCAGATCCAACCCGCTGATGTACGCGATCACGAAGATCACGAACACCAGGACAACGCTCGTATAGGTGACCATCTGCTTGCGGTTGGGCCAGATGACCTTGCGGAGCTCCGCCACGACCTGCTTGAGGAAGGTCAGCAGGCGTACGAACGGATTGCCCATACCGCCGCGCCCGGCTTTTTTGTCTTTGCCGGACTTCTTGGTGGTTGCCTTGGCCGAGTCCGACGGTCGTTCGATCGTCGCGACGGCGCTGGACGACGCGGCACGTGCGCGCCGGGCGGACCGCTTGCCGCTCGGCCGAGCTACCGCGGCGGTCTCATCGCCATCTTCGTGGCGAATATCCCGCTCGTCGCTCACGCCCACTCCTCGCTTCGCTCGTCGCGGGCGTGCGCGACGCGCGCTGTGCCAATGGCTCGCTCGCTCACGTCGATCCTCTCTACGTCGGCATCCAGGGCAGGGGCGACAGGACTTGAACCTGCAACCTGCGGTTTTGGAGACCGCTGCTCTGCCAGTTGAGCTACGCCCCTTCGTCTGGACGGGGTTTGGTCCAGCCACTGTTCTTATTCAGTTGTACACGGGTTTTCACACAACATACGCGCCGCTCCTCGGAGCAGCGCGCATCGGCTGGTGACCCCAGATTCCCGAGTGTACGTCACCGCGCGAGGCGATCGCCAATCGGGGTGTCTGGGGCGGTCCGCGGCGTGGCGGTCCGACCAGGGCTTACCCGCGCGCGAAGGGCGCGCCGGGCAGCCCGGTGGGACGGGGGTCAGCCCAGCTGGACGGTCGCGGTGGCGCGGCCGAAGATCTTGCGGCCCTCCGACTTTGCCACGATGGCGATGACCGCGGTGCGGGTCTCGGGATCCACCGACTTCACCTTGCCGGTGTACTCGATCTCCGCCGGGCGATCGATCGGGACGTACACGGGGCTGGTGAAGCGCACGTTGTACTCCTTGACCGCACCCGGGTCGCCGAGCCAGGAGGTGACGAAGCCGCCGCCCAGGCCCATGGTCAGCATGCCGTGCGCCACAACGTTTTCCAGGCCGACCAGCTTCACGACATCGTCGCTCCAGTGGATCGGGTTGGCATCGCCGGAGACGCCGGCGTAGTTCACCAGATCGCCACGGGTCAGCTGCACCGTGCGCGCGGGCAATTCGTCCCCGGCGGCGATGTCCTCGAAGCGGCGGGTGCGGGCGCCGGCGACCACGCTGCCGGTCGGGAAGACCGTGACGGCCTGCTCGGGCGAGTCGATCGCGACCGGCTTGTCGGCGTCGGCGGCGTCCGGGCCGACCCCGTGCATGAGCACATTGCGCACGGCGTCACCGATATTGGGATCGATGTCACCGCCGCTGCGGCCGATCAGGGTGGTGTAGGTGGTGAGCACCAGCTCGTCGTTCTGGGCGACCACGTCGTTGCGGGTGACGATGATGTCACCGCCGAAGGCCTGCCGGAACGAGTGCAGGTAGACGATGCAGGACAGCTGGTCCCCGGCCTTGATGGGCCGGTGGAATTCCAGGATCTGGTCGGTCTGCATGATCTGGCTCAGGTCGTAGCCGGTGACGATCTGCTCGAAGAGCTTGCGCTGGGCCAGGATTCCGACCAGGGAGATGAAGGTGAGCGGGGCCACCAGGGCGTCGTGGCCGTGGGCGCGGGCGACATCCTCGTCCCAGTGCACCGGGTGGTAGTCCTGCACGGCGCGGGCGTATTCACGCACCTTCTCGCGGCCGACCTCGTAGTAGTCCTCGACGCGGTAGTGATGGCCGACCATGGCGGCGGCATGCGCGGCGGGGTCGAAGGTCTCGGCGGATTCGACCATATCGGCCTCGGTGATCTCGGTGTTGATCGTCACGGCAGGAAGTCCCTATCTGATCCTTCATCAGGATCGGGCGAGAGCGCTGAACCACCGCTATATACACCAAGTGCCGGACCGGAGCCAATGTCCCTTTCTAAGAGACGATGTGGCTGGCCGATCCGGCACTGTTTCCACGCGGTAGAACGCGCGGGGTTAAGTTAGCGAGACTCGCGGTGCGCCCGGTGGGTACCGCAGTTCGGGCAGAACTTCTTCAGCTCGAGGCGGTCCGGGTCGTTACGCCGGTTCTTCTTGGTGATGTAGTTGCGGTGCTTGCACTGCTCGCAGGCCAAGGTGATCTTTGGCCGGATATCAGTGGACTTCGCGGCCACGATTTGCCTTCTTTCCGGTCAGCCTGATTGGAATATCAGTATGTAGCGATGGCCGGACTTGAACCGGCGACACAACGATTATGAGTCGTTTGCTCTACCGACTGAGCTACACCGCCATCTGGTGTCGGTACTTGACGGCGGGAAGGTCCCGGTCCTGCAAGGAGAAGCCGAGTCGGTCACCACCGGCAATCCGGCGAGCCCCCTAACGGAATCGAACCGTTGACCTTTTCCTTACCATGGAAACGCTCTGCCGACTGAGCTAAGGGGGCGTGTCTGTCTTGCTCCGGACCAGGCCGGGGCGCTGACGACTTGAACGAGATTACACACTGCACCGCCGCACTTCCAAATCCGGTGTTCAGAGCATGTTTTGAGATGCGCCGGAGGGGTAGTGGCGGACCGGAGCCGCCCAGGCGGGACAGGCCCGAATACCCCGGGCGAGACAGACCCAAATACAAAGAACCCCGCGGATTCTCATCCACGGGGTTCTCGGGTGGCAGATGTAGGATTCGAACCTACGTAGGCATAGCCGACGGATTTACAGTCCGCTCCCATTGGCCGCTCGGGCAATCTGCCTGGGTTACGCCTCGCGGCGCGGTAACGAGAATACATCCAACCCCCTCCCGCAATGCAAACCGGCTGGATATCGCCACGCCGCAGGTACTAGCGTCGGCGTGCGAACCCCCAATTTTCCGATCTCGGACAAGGAGCACAAGCGTGGCCGATTCGTCGTTCGATGTGGTGAGCAAGATCGATCGCCAGGAGGTGGACAACGCGCTCAACCAGGCCGCCAAGGAGCTGAGCCAGCGCTACGACTTCCGCGGCACCGGCGCGAGCATCGAATGGTCCGGCGAGGAGAAGATCATTCTCAGCGCGGAGTCCGAGGACCGGGTGAAGGCGGCGCTGGATGTGTTCAAGGAGAAGCTGATTCGCCGCGACATCTCGCTCAAGGCGTTCGATGCCGGTGATCCGCAGGCCTCAGGGAAGGTGTACAAGATCACAGGCGAGCTGGTGCAGGGCATCACCACCGAGAACGCCAAGAAGATCGCGAAGAAGATCCGCGACGAGGGCCCCAAGAGCGTCAAGGCGCAGATTCAGGGCGAAGAGCTGCGGGTCAGCTCCAAGAACCGCGACGACCTCCAGGCCGTCATCGCGCTGCTCAGGGGCGGCGATTTCGATATCGCCCTGCAGTTCGTGAACTACCGCTCGTAGTTGCGGTTTCCACCGGCCATCTCCTCGAGGCGGGCGATACGGTCCGCCATCGGGGGGTGGGTGGAGAACCAGCGCGCCATCGCCTCGCCGTTGCGGAAGGGGTTGGCGATCATCAGGTGGGATTGAGCCGTCAGCTGCGGCTCGGGGGGCAGCGGGGCGGCCTGGGTGCCGCGTTCCAGCTTGCGCAGGGCCGAGGCCAGCGCCAGGGGATCGCCGGTGAGTTCCGCGCCGTCCTGGTCGGCCTGGTACTCGCGGGAGCGCGAGACCGCCAGTTTGATGAGCGAGGCCGCGATCGGGCCGAGCAGCGAAACCAGCAGGATGCCAATCACATTCGGGCCCTCGCCGTCGCGATTGCCGCCGAAGATGCCCGCGAAGAAGGCCATCTGCGCCAGCCCGGAGATCACCGAGGCGAGCGCGCCCGCGACCGAGGAGATCAGGATGTCGCGGTTGTAGACGTGCGAGAGCTCGTGGCCGAGCACTGCCCGCAGTTCGCGCTCGTCGAGGATCTGCAGGATGCCGGTGGTGCAGCAGACCGCGGCATTGCGCGGATTGCGGCCGGTGGCAAAGGCATTGGGCGCGTTGGTGGGGCTGATGTACAGGCGCGGCATGGGTTGCCTTGCGGCCGTGGCCAATTCACGCACGATGCGATACATCGCGGGGGCTTCCAGCTCGGTCACCGGCTGCGCGTGCATCGCCTTCAAAGCCAGCTTGTCGCTGTTGAAATACGCGTAGGCATTCATACCCACGGCCAGCAGGATCGAGAAGACCAGAATCGTGGGATTGCGGAACATCGCCCCGGCGAACACGATCAGCGCCGACATCCCGACCAGAAGCCCGAACGTCTTCAACCCATTCGCATAACCGTGCCCATGCATACGGTCTCCTTCCGACGCCCCCTCATCGCTGAGTTACACGAGGTCAACGATAGAACCGCGGAGTGAAGTTCCCGGTTATCGGTCAGCCGACGCGTTCGATGGTGTAGCGGACGAGCTGTTCGAGGGCCTCGTTGGCGGGGCCGCCGGGCAGGGCGGAGAGTTCGGCGTGGGCGATGTCGGCGTAGCCGTGCAGCTTCTCCTTGGCCAGCACCAGGCCGCGGGAGCGGGACAGCAGGTAGAGGGCCTCGTCGACCTCGGCGTCGGTCTGCAGCGGGTGCGCGAGGAGTTTGCGCAGGCGGTCGCCCTCGGCGCCCTCGTCGCGCAGGGCGTAGAGGACGGGCAGGGTGTGCACGCCCTCGCGCAGGTCGGTGCCGGGGGTCTTGCCGGACTGCTCGGAGACCGAGGAGATGTCGATGATGTCGTCGGCGATCTGGAAGGCGGTGCCGACGGCGTCGCCGAGGCGGGCCAGGCGTTCGACGTGGTCGGTGCTCGCGCCGGAGAAGGTGCCGCCGAAGCGGCCCGCGGCGGCGATCAGCGAGCCGGTCTTCTCCCACACCACGCGCAGGTAGTGCTCGACCGGGTCCTGGGACTGCCGGGCGCCGATGGTCTCTCGCATCTGGCCGGTGACCAGTTCGGCGAAGGTCTCGGCGATGATGCGGACCGCGTCGGGGCCGAGGGTGGAGACCAGGCGGGAGGCGTGCGCGAACAGGTAGTCGCCGGCGAGGATGGCGACGCTGTTGCCCCAGCGCGAGTTCACGCTGGGTGCGCCGCGGCGCATGGACGCCTCGTCCATGACGTCGTCGTGGTAGAGGGTCGCCAGGTGCACGAGTTCCACGACGGTGCCCGCGGTGACCAGGTCGGGGCTGGTCGGGTCGGGGCCGAGCTGGCCGGTGAGGATGGTGAACAGCGGACGGAACCGCTTGCCGCCGGCCTTGGCCAGGTGCAGCGCCGCCTCCTGCAGGAACTCCTCGCCGTCGGACAGCTCGGTGATGAGCAGGTCCTCGACCTCGATCAGGCCCTTACGCACAGTTGCGGCGAGCTCGGGATCACCCAGATCCACCCCCGCGACCACGGTGCTCTCATCGCTCACAGCTGATGCGCTCATTTCATCTCCCAGTGCCGCGTCCGACCCCACGCCAAAGAACCTAGCGTGTGGACCGATCACCCCCTATGCACACCACCGTAGTGGGACGGAACAAACACTCGCCATTCGAATACCGACCGGACACGGTGTGACAGAGGGCAAATATGCACGCCCGGTGATGTGCTGCGAGTATTGACCGCATGGGTTCACCGGAAGTCGCGTCCGAGCAGGGGAAATCATCGGACGTATTGCCTTCGCACGCCGATGTCCTGGTGGTCGGGGCGGGTCCCGCCGGGTCCGCGGCGGCCGCGTGGGCGGCGCGGGCGGGTCGCGATGTGCTGCTGACCGATTCGGCGGTGTTCCCGCGCGACAAGACCTGCGGTGACGGACTGACGCCGCGCGCCACCGCCGAGCTCGAGCATCTCGGGCTGGGTGACTGGGTGCGGGCGCACACGGTCAATCGGGGGCTGCGGATGGCCGGGTTCGGGCGGGAGGCGCTGCTGCCCTGGCCCGACGGGTCCTTCCCGGCCTACGGAAGTGCCGTTCCGCGAACCGAACTCGACGACAAGCTGCGCGAGACCGCGGTGAAGTCGGGTGCGCGCATGGTGGACGGGGCCAAGGTGGTGGAGGTGGCCCGCGAGGGCGACCGGGTCACCGGAGTGACCGTCAAGACCGACGGCGGGCTGCGCGCGGTGTCGTGCAAGACGCTGATCGTGGCGGACGGGGTGCGCTCCCCCGTCGGAAAGATGCTGGGCCGCACCTGGCATCGGCAGTACGCGTACGGGACGGCGGCGCGGGCGTACATCAAATCCGCGCGCAGCGATGACGAGTGGATCACCTCGCATATGGAATTGCGGGACGCCGCCGGGGAATTGATTCCCGGCTACGGCTGGGTCTTCCCGCTCGGCAATGGCGAGGTGAATATCGGCGTCGGTTCACTGGCCACCGAAAAGCGGCCGTCGCATATCGCGTTGAAACCGCTGCTGCAGCATTACGTTTCGCAGCGGCGCGCGGAATGGGGTTTCGAAGGCGAGGCGCGGGCGGTGGCCTCGGCGCTGCTGCCCATGGGCGGCGCGGTGTCGAATCTGGCCGGGCGCAACTGGGCGCTGATCGGCGACGCCGCCGGATGCGTGAATCCGCTCAATGGCGAGGGCATCGACTACGGCCTGGAGGGCGGGCACATGCTCGCCGGGATTCTGGATCATCCCGATCTGACCCACATCTGGCCGGAAATGCTGCGGGAGCGCTACGGCCGCACCTATTCGGTGGCCCGGCGGATCGCCGGGCTGGCCACGCATCCGCGCACGGTGCCGCTGGGCGGGCCGCCGATGATGCGGTCGAAGCTGTTGCAGCGCACCGCGGTCCGGGTGATGGGCAACCTGGTCACCGATGAGGACGTGGACCTGACCGCCCGGCTGTGGCGAGCATCGGGGCGGGCCTCGCTGCGATTCGACAAGATTCGGCCCTTCACATGACGAGTCGGCCGGTTCCCGAGGCTCTGCTGCCGCATCTGCGGCGAGCACGGGATCTGGCCGACCGGAATTACGCGGAGCCCCTGGATCTGGATGCGCTGGCGGCGGCCGCGGGGGTGTCGAAGTACCACTTCCTCCGCTGTTTCGCGGCCACCTACGGCAAGACGCCCGCGGTGTACCTCGCCGAGCGGCGGATTGAGCGGGCGCAGGATCTGTTGCGGGCCACCAATGTGACGGTGACCGAGGCGTGCATGCTGGTCGGTTACAGCAGCCTCGGGTCGTTCAGCAGCAAGTTCACCGAACTGGTCGGGATGTCGCCCTCGGAGTATCAAGCGAAGTTCGCGGCCGAGGGCGCACCCCATATTCCAGGTTGCTACGTCTTCATGCACGGTCTCTCGGATCGGAAACCGCTGACCTAGTGGCTATTTCGACGGCAGTACGTGGATGCCGGTCTTGTCGGTCGACAGCGCCAGCGAGCTGATGTACTGAATCTCGCCCTCGGGTCCCGGGACCGCCGAGGCGATCATGTCCGGACGTTCGAACTCCATGCCGGTGACCACACAGGTCAGCGTCTCCCCCGACGGGTTGCCATGCTCGTCGAACATGTCCAGCTCGATGCCGTCGTGGTCGCGGCGCAGGTAGTACTTGCCCTTGGTGAGAATGGCGGTCAAAGGCGTGGCGACGAACGAGACCACCACGGCCACAATGGGCGAGTACGGCTTCAGGGTCTCGCCGAAGAGCCCGAAGAAGGTCGCGATGGACAGCACCGCCGACAGTCCGAAGCCGACCAGGCCGACCGGGTTGAAGTCGTAGAGCATGCCGCGCCGGAACTCCGGCTCCCTGGGCGAGATCTTCAGCACGTACTTGTTGATCACGATATCTGTTGCGACGGTGACGATCCAGGCGATGCCGCAGTTGGCGTAGAAGCCGAGGATGTTGTTGAGGAAGTCGAACATATTGGCTTCCATCAGGATCAGCGCGATGGCCAGGTTCAGACCGAGGAACACGATGCGACCCGGGTAGGTCTTGGTGACGCGGGTGAAGGAGTTGGTCCAGGCCAGCGAGCCCGAATACGCGTTGGTCACATTGATTTTGATCTGGCTGATGACGACCAGGGCGACGGCCAGGGTCATGGCCAGCCAGGACGGCATCATGTCGCGGTAGATCTCGAGGAACTGGTGCACGGGCTGGTTGGCGATGTTCTGCGCGCCGGGCAGGTTCGCGATCAGGTAGACCGCCAGGAACAGGCCGACGACCTGCTTGACCGCGCCGAAGAGCACCCAGCCGGGTCCGGCCAGCAGCATCCAGCCCCACCACTTGCGGGCGTTCTCGGGGGTCCGGGGCGGCATGAAGCGCAGGTAGTCGATCGGCTCGGCGATCTGGGCGATGAGCGAGAGGCAGACACCGGCGGCCAGCAGCGCGCCCGACAGGCTCACGCCTCTGCCGTCCTGGCCACCGTAGGACAGGAACGTGCCGACCGAATCCGGGTGGCGCACCAGCAGGAAGGCGAAGGGCGCGACCATCAGGATCAGCCACAGCGGGGTGGTCCACACCTGGAGTTTGGCCAGGGTGTTCATGCCGTAGATGACCAGCGGGAAGATCATCACCGTGGACACCAGATAGCCGATCGGGAGCGGCACGTGCAGGCCGAGTTTCAGGCCCTGCGCCATGATCGAGCCCTCGAGGGCGAAGAAGATGAAGGTGAACGAGGCGAACACGATGTTCGTCACCACCGACCCGTAGTAGCCGAAGCCGCTGCCGCGGGTGATCAGATCCAGGTCGATGTTGTAGCGCGCCGCGTAGTAAGCCAGCGGGAAGCCGGTGAGCATGACGACGATGGCGAAGATGCCGATGCCCAGCAGTGCGTTACCCGTGCCGTTGGCGATGCCGATGTTCGCGCCGATGGAGAAGTCGGCCAGGTAGGCGATGCCGCCCAGGGCCGAGACGCCGACCACGGCCGGGCTCCATTTCCGGTAGCTGCGGGGCGCGAACCGCAGCGTGTAATCCTCCAGCGTCTCCTTGGACGCGGCGACCGCGTTGGCCGTCGGGGTTTCTACCTGAACCACCGGCACTCCTCGTTCGGGCTCGTCGCGAGCTGTTTTCCGCTTTCGAGAGTGGTCAGCAATTGTTGATCCCGGCTTACCGAACTATTGCACAGCGGTTACAGCAGGCTCACCGAGGTTCCGACTGTGTGAACTCAGCTATTCCCGGGAATCGCGCAATTTCGGAGAAGCCCGCGCGGACCTGCTGTCCATAGCCTGGAAGACATGACGACCATCACCAATGTCTCGCTCGTGACCGTGTACGTAACCGACCAGTCGGCGGCGAAGGAGTGGTACATCGACAAGCTGGGCTTCGTGGAACACAGCGATGTGACCATGGGCGACAACGGGTTCCAGTGGGTGACGGTGGCCCACCCGAATCACCCGGAGCTGGAGGTCACGCTGATGATCCCGGGTCCCCCGCTGGACGACACGCTCGCCGAGGCCATCCGGCGCTCCATGGCCAATGGCACGCACGGTGCACTGGGCCTGCGAACCGACAACTGCCAGAAGACCTTCGAGGAACTCACCGCCAAGGGCGTGGAGTTCGTGCAGCCCCCGGCCGAGCGCCCCTACGGCGTGGAGGCCATCATCCGCGACAACTCCGGCAACTGGCTGGTGCTGATCGAACCCCGTGAGTTCGATCCGGCCACGGCGCAGTTCGGGCCGGAGTAATCCCCCCCCCGATCCGGCCCGTGGATGCGGGACCACCCCCGCATCCACGGTTTTCCGGGATCAGGCGTTCTGCGCGGCGAACCAGGATTCGACGGACTTGCGCTCGCTGTTCATGACCTTCTTGAGCAGGTTCTCGACCAGCGGTTCGATGGCCCCGCCCACCAGCGGGACCTTCACGTCGACGGTGCCGGTGGCCTCGATCTCGGAACCCTCGGCGGTGGGCCGCAATTCGAACGCGCCCGCCATCTCGGTGGTGATGCCGCCGGAGCGGCCGGAGCAGCCGCCCTTGGCGACGCCGTCGGACAGCGGGCCCCAGGAGTCGGTGCGCTCGAGCATGAGCTCGCTCTTGAGCACCTTCTGGACGATGCCGGGAATCTGGTCTTCGGGCGCCTTTTCGGTCATATGGATCTGAATGGTGCCGGGGCCGTCCGGGTGGGTGAGCTCCAGCGTGGCGGTGGACGCTCCTTCGAAGCGGGCCTGCCACATCTCGTCATTGGTGAGTGCCCGGTGAAGATCTTCGACCGGGACGCTGTACTGCACGGTGAAGCTGAATTTTCGGGACATGGCGAAGACCGTAGCCCAGGGATGGAATAGCCTGCTGAAGTGTCGGAAACTAGCCAGTCTCATAGCGCTGAACAGCACAGGGCGGTTCGGTTGCGGCGGGCTCGGATCGGGGTCGTGATCACCGCGGCCACGTTCAGCTTCCTGGCCGTGCTGCTGGTGCTGGCGGCCTGGCGCGACGACCACCTGATCAACTCCGACAAGGGCGTGACCAGCGCCGAAGTGCTCTCGGCGGGCACGCTGCGCTCGGCGGTCATCTTCGTCACGCCCGACGGCGAGACGCACAACCCGAAAACGGGCGTGCTGTATCCGACCAAACTGACCGTCGGCGAACGCATCAATGTCGAATATCGGCGCAGCGATCCGGATCTCGTACGCGTGGCGGGTCGCGATGCGCGTGTCGCCATCATTCCGGCGCTGTCGGTCATCGTGGTGGCGTGGGCCATCGCCCTGCCGCTGCTGTGGCTCCTCGGCTCGCCGCCCACGCTGTGGCTCGGTGCGCTGTGGACCCGCGCGCGAACTAGTGTCC